>JANNTD010000110.1:0-4767 GCA_031403315.1 Planctomycetota bacterium | reverse complement strand
GTGCTGTGGCCCGAAGTAGAAGACCTCTACACACTGATGAAGATGCGCGTCGAGAGCGGCCGCACGGCCTTCGAACGCGAGAAGCAGGGCTCGCCGGTGGACCCCGAGCTCTGCGAGTGGCCCGAGTCGTATTTCGAAGATCACATCTGGTTCGACGCCTGGCCCGCGGAGCTCCTCGTCAAGACGATGGCCCTCGACCCCAGCAAAGGCCACGACGGCCGGCGCGGCGACTATTCGGCCTACGTGATGCTGGGGATCGATGCGACTGGCGTGATCTACGTCGAAGCCGATCTCGCCCGCCGCCCCACGCCGCAAATCGTGGCCGACGGCGCCGGCTGGTGCCGGCGGTTTCAGCCGTTGGCGTTCGGCGTCGAAGCCAATCAGTTTCAAGAACTGCTCGCCGGCGAGATCGCGGCCGAATTCGCGCGACAGCAGCTCACGCACGTTGTACCCGCCGCGATTCACAATCATGCCAACAAACAACTGCGGATCCGCCGGCTCGGTCCACCCCTGTCGCAACGCCGGCTGCGATTCCTGGCCCGCTCGGCCTCGACGCGGCTGTTGGTGGATCAATTGCGCGACTTCCCGGCCGGCGCCCACGACGACGGCCCCGATGCGCTCGAGATGGCATTGCGGCTGGCGGAAGACGTTTGGCGCGGACGAAATGCGGATGATGGGATGGGAAATCGGTTGCCAGTGGGATGAACGAAGGTGTCAGGTTTTAGGTGTCAGGTGTCAGGCTCCGGAATTCTGACACCTGACACCTGACACCTGACACCTACATAGGAGGAATAACATGCCGACTCAAACGAACATTCTTGAAAACCGCCTCCTCGAAGCCTTCGACGCGCTGTGGGACGAATTCGTCGATCCACGCGATGCCTACTCCGACGTCGACGGCCAGTGGTGGACGCCTGTCGGAAGTCCGGGGTCGGGGACGACCCGGCTCGCTACGCCGATCGGCGAGCAGCAGCTCCGTGAGCTCCGCTCGCAGTGTCGTCGTTTGGCGACGGTCAACGAATTTGCCATCAACGGCCACGAGAATCGCATCAGCTACGTCGTCGGCTCGGGCCACAGCTACCATGCGACCGTCTGCAAGGGCATGGAAGCCGAGCCCGAGCTGGCGCTAGCGGTCCAAAAAGTGCTCGAACAATTCCTGCACGAGAATCGCTGGCACGAGCGGCAGCAGGAAATCGTCCGCCGCATGGACCGCGACGGCGAAGCGTTCTTGCGGTTCTTCGTCGATCACGAAGGCCTCACGCGCGTGCGATTCGTCGAGCCGGATCAAATCGCCACGCCGCCTCAGCGCTCGACCGATCCGTCGGCCAGCTTCGGCATTCAGACCGATCCGCAAGATGTGGAGACGGTCCACGGCTACTATGTCGACAGTGAGTTTGTCGACGCGAGCGACGTGCAGCACCGCCGTGCCAACGTCGATCTCAACGTCAAGCGTGGCCTGCCGCTCTACACACCGGTGCGAAAGAATCTGCGGCGGGCCGAGAAACTGCTACGCAACATGAGCGTCGTGGCCGAAATCCAGTCGGCGATCGCGCTCATCCGCAAGCACCGGGGCGTGAGTCGCAGCGGCGTGGAGCAATTCGTGGCCGGCGGAGCGGATGCCACCGCCACGAGCGCCACAAACGGCCGGACGCGGCATTTCTCGCAATATGGTCCGGGCACCATCCTCGACGCACCCGCCGGGTTGGAGTACGACTTCCCCACGGCCGGTGTCGACGCGGCCAGCTTCGTCGCGATTCTGCAGGCGGAGCTGCGAGCGATTGCGTCGCGGCTGGTGATGCCGGAGTTCATGTTTACCTCCGACGCGTCGAACTCGAATTTCGCCTCGACGATGGTCGCCGAGGGGCCGGCCGTGCGGATGTTCGAGCGGCTGCAGGCAAACATGATCGAGCAGGACCGGGCCGTGATGTGGCGAGTCGTCGAAAATGCGGTGACCGCCGGCCGGTTGCCGCCGTCGGCCCGCGATTGCATTGAGATCCAAATCACCGGCCCGTCGCTGCGTGTCCGCGACCAGTTGCGCGAAGCACAGGTCGATCGGATCGCCCACACGCATGGCGTCCTCTCGCTGCAATCATGGAGCCAACACTTGGGCCTCAACTACGATCAGGAGCAAAAGAATTTCGCGATACATAAACAGGGCGAATAAACATGCGTTCCACCGCATCGGGGGGTGGCCAAAAATAGTTGTTGATTTCCAAACCGCAATGCCTATAGTGAGAGAGTACTGTACGGATTACCACTATCATGAACGCGACACTCGAAACGACGAACAAGACCAACAAAGTGGAGCAGGCCGAAGTGGCCTTCGCTCAGCTGATGGCCGACGCCTCGCGGCGAGGATTCTACGGAAACGCCGGCCTGACGCTGAGCATCCAGGATGGACGGATTCAGCACATTCGCGTGGCAGTGGAGAAAATGATTAAGTAGCTGTTAGTTTTCAGTCATCAGTTTTCAGTTGGTGACTGAAGACTGAGAACTGATAAATTTTTACGCGGTATCGAGTCGAGCCCGGTTCACACCAGGTATCAAGTCGAGCCCATCGAAAGGCTGCGGAGCCTTTCGATGGGCTTTTTTTATTGTACGTCAGGCTTTCCAGCCTGACAGTTCGGGAATGTCAGCCTGGAAAGGCTAACGTACGAAAATTCGTTCAAGGGGAATCACATGTCGGAATTGCTACAAGAATTTGTTGATTCGGGCCACGAGCGGCTGCGGGTGGACCGCGCTTCGGGCGTGATTCGCGGCGTCAAACTGCTGGGCCTGCGATCGAAAAACGGCCGCCGCTACCAGGAGCACGCGCTCGCCGAGGCAGTCAGCCTTTACGAAGGCGCGAAGGTCAACATCAACCACCCGAAGGGCCATCCGCTTTCGCCGCGCGACTATCAGGACCGGCTGGGCGTCATCTCGGGCGTCGAGTTTCGGCCCCAGCAGGGACTGTTCGGCGATCTGCACTTCAATCCGAAGCATGCCCTGTCCGAGCAGTTGATGTGGGACGCCGAACATGCGTCGCACAACGTCGGCCTCTCGCACAATGTGCTGGCCCGCACCACGCGCGAGGGCGATGAGACGGTCGTCGAGGCGATCACCAAGGTGCAGAGCATCGACCTGGTCGCCGACCCGGCCACGACGCGCGGGCTCTTCGAGCAGGAAACGCCGGTCACTGCCTGGGACAAGTTGACGATCGACGAGCTCGAGCTGCACCGCCCCGACCTACTCCGCGAACTGCGACAGTCTCAAGCCGCTCAACTCGAACAATCGCAAGCCCAACTCGATCAAGTCGCGGCTCGTGAAGCCGTACTCGAGCGGCGCGAGCGGATCGCCGAATTGCTCCAAGAGCACAACCTGCCCCTGCCCGCAGGCCGCGACGAGGCGACTCGTCGAATTGTCAGCGATCACTTTGTCGAGACGCTGCTCGCCGCGGCCGATGATGCGACGCTGCGGCGACTCGTGGAAGAGCGTGCGGCACTCGTCCGCTCGGCAAATCGCTGGCATGCCGATCGCGGCGCGGGCAAACCGGGCCCCGTTTCACGCGACCAACTTACGGTCGGGTACGGCACGAACGGCGTCGTTCGCGACGCCAAAGAATTCGCCGCGGCAATCTGCGGGCGATAAAGCACCAATTATCACATTTTGGACCAAGGAGATTTCAATCGTGGCAAACACAATGCGTTGGCGTTATGGCGACACTTCACCAGTGATGCTGCCGGTCGATGGTCCGACGGTCATCGAGATCGGCGACCTCGTCTACCTCGATACGGATGATGCAAAACCGGCATCCTCCCAGGCAGACCAGGGGACCGAGGCCGCAAACCAAGAACTGTTTCACGACAAATTCGCCGGCGTGGCGATGCAGGCTTCGCGCAACGGCGACACCCAACCGATTCGCGTGGCAACGACCGGCGTGTTCGAGTTCGATTGCCTGTCGACCGCTTACGAGGTCGGCAAATTGATCGGCGCCGACGAGAACGCTGGCGGCACCGCGCTCGAGCGACAAGTGGCCGCGCCCGTGGCGACGGCAAACCTCGCCATCGGTCGCTGTGCCAAGCGCGTCAGTCCCGCCGCGACGCGCGTGCTCGTCGACGTCGTCAGCACAATGCAGCGCGGCGGACCGCAAGACATGGCGTAAGACGTTCTCACCCTTTGGACTGGTCGCTTCAGCGACCAGTCAGCACCACAATCGATCCATCACTCTCTGAAATAGGAGCACTACAACGTGACTTTGAAATATCGTGAACTCAAGCGTCGCTACGAACTCGATGGCGGCGAACAAACCGTGAGCCATCTCTCCGAATCGCTCCGCGCAGGCCACCTCAAGCCGGAGGATTTCAGCATTCGCGATCTGGCCGAGACGCTGGTGCCCGACGGCCGCGAGTGGGTGCGGATGCTCGACCCACGGAGCGCCGGCAGCGTGAGCGTGCTGGAAGCCGGCGACGGCATCGATGTGACCGCTTTCCTCAACATCACGGGCCAGGTGATCTACTCGAAGATCATGGAAGCCTACACGCAGGAAGCATTCATCTGCTCGAAGCTCGTCGACACCATTCCCACGCGGATGGACGGCGAGAAAATTCCGGGCATCGGCCGAATCGCCGACAAGCTCGAAGAAGTCGCGCCCGGCATGCCGTATCCGCATCTGGGCTTCAGCGAGGACTACATCGAGACGCCGTCGACCACCAAGCGCGGCTTCATCGTGCCCGTCACCAAGGAGGCGATCTTCTTCGATCGCACCCACCTGGTGCTGAGCCGGGCGGC
>JANNTD010000109.1:0-10060 GCA_031403315.1 Planctomycetota bacterium | reverse complement strand
ACCATCCGCGCGCTGAAGCAGCATAGTTACGAGTTGACGCATGATTTTGGCGTCAAGTCGTTGGCGCTGTTCGGGTCGGTTGCGCGAGATGAAGCAACAGATCACAGCGACGTCGATTTGCTGATCGAGTTGGATGGTCGGCCCGTCGGGCTTTTCCATTTGGCGCAGCTGCACGCTCGACTGTGCGAACTTCTTCGCGCGAAACATGTGGATCTCGTCATGCGAGATTCAATCTATCCCGCGCTCGAAGAGGATATCTTGGGGGAAGCAGTGGATGTCTACGCCACGGAAGTGGGCGCTTCGCATTGAGCACATACTCGATGCGATTGCCAAGATTCAACTGTATTCCACCGACCTGGACGAGGCATCCTTCGCGCGCAATTCAATGGTCGTGGATGCAGTGATCCGCAATCTTCAAGTAATTGGCGAGGCCGCTCGGCATATTCCGCCCGACATTCAGGCCAGATTTCCGGACATCCCTTGGTCATTGATGATGGGAACCCGTCATGTCATTGTGCATGGCTACGATGTCGTTCGACTAGATATCATCTGGCGCACCGTTCAGAATGATCTGCCGCCGCTCGTTCCACATTTAAGAGCGGCGCTCAATGCGGCGGAACAGCACGACGAGACGACGCCGCACTAGCCGACCGGCCACAGGTCACCGGATTGCCAGCAAGAAGGTGAGTCAGCCGCCTACACCGAGCCGAATTCCGGTCGACGCATGCCGAGCTGATTCTGCAGACGCTGCACGATCGCGCTATGCATCTGGCTCACCCGGCTCTCCGAAAGGTCGAGCGTCGCGCCGATCTCTTTCATCGTCAACTCTTCGTAGTAGTAGAGAATGATGATCAGCCGCTCGTTGCGGTTGAGGCCTTTGGTCACGAGCCGCATCAGGTCCGATTTCTGAATCCGCTTCGTGGGGTCTTCGCCCTTCTTGTCTTCCAGGATGTCGATCTCGCGGACGTCTTTGTAGCTATCGGTCTCGTACCATTTCTTGTTCAGGCTGATGCAGTTCACCGCGTTGGCGTCGGTGATCATCTTCTCGAGCTCCGGAACGCTCAGGGTCATGTGCGTGGCGAGCTCGTTCTCGTTCGGCGAGCGGCCGAGTTTGGCTTCGAGTGTCTTGATTCCCTCGTTGAGCCGGCTGGCCTTGCTCCGCACCAACCGCGGCACCCAGTCCATCGTCCGCAGCTCGTCGAGCATCGCGCCGCGAATCCGCGGTACGCAATAAGTCTCAAACTTCACGCCCCGCGACATGTCGAAGGCGTTGATCGCGTCCATCAGGCCGAACACGCCGGCCGAGATCAGGTCGTCGAGGTCGACCCCCTCCGGCAGCCGCGACCAGATCCGTTCGCCGTTGTACTTGACCAGCGGCAGATACTGTTCGACGAGTCGGTTGCGCAGATATTGGTTATCCTGGTCGGCTTTGAACTGCGTCCAAATCTCGAACATTTCTTCCGGAGTGGACGACTTCCGAGCCGCAATGTGGGACGCGATAACTGTGGGCATGCAATCCTCCGTGATATGCCGATGGCCCGCCGCGGCGAGGCCTGTCGAGATCCGTCTCGATGTTCGGTGCTAGTTATAAGTTCCGGTTGTTCCGTCGATGTTTGAGCCAAGCCGGCGCACACAATCCGCCGAGCGAATCAGGTCGCGGCTCCCGGCGCATTTTTCGGTGTCGACCCATGAGCGAGCTGCTGCTCGATCTTCAGTCGTACCGATTCGTCGACCGTGGCCTGAGCAATTTGCCCGACCACCGAGCCGATTGCCGCGTAGACTGCCAGCGCGACGATCGCCAGGATGAGCGTCCCTTCGAGGCCGGCCGAATCCTTGATCCCACGGCAGATGATCACCACCATGGCCAAGGGTCCGAGGATGCCGGCGTAGATGCGTCCCATCGCGATTCCGTCGTTGGGCGTCAAAGTTCGTGCAGGTTGGCCAGCTTGACAAGGCGCGGCGCGGTGCCGCTATATCGCCGAATATCGGCGCGGGGAGCGGCTCGAGTTGAGCGGATTTTTTTAGCATGTCGATAATTCGCAGACCTCGCGCTCGGCGCCTTGTTTTTGCGATAGCACGTCGGCGGCGAAGCGGCCGAGTTGGTGGACGTTGCGAGCAAACGGCGAGGCGAGCGTTTCCCATGCCAGCGGCGGTGCGTTGCCAGCGTCGAGATCGCCGAAGTGCCGAGGCAACAGCGGCGCGCGACCGATCGACCGTCCCAAGAACCGCCGGCACGCGGCCGCCAACCGGCTCTGGACGTCAACGGCGATCGCCGTGTCGTGGCAGGCGTTGACCAGCACGCGAAGGTCGGCGTCCACTTCGGTCGGGAGACCACGTTTGATCGTGGCGTAGGTGTCCATCACCGACACATCATCCGGCGTGGTCACCAGCAGCACCAAGGTGGACTCCCGCCACAACTGTCGCGTCCAATTCGTGACGCCGCTGCCGCTGTCAATCACCAGCGCGTCGGCATGCACATCGAGCGACTGCAGTTGTGCGAGGAGTCGCTCGAGCGATTTGTGTGATCGGTCCGGCGACCGTTCGGCCGCCCATTGCCCGGCCAGCAGCGAGATTCCCGCCGGCCCGGTGCTGAGTGCGTCGGCCGCGGTGAGCGAGCCCGACAGCACGTCGTCGAGGCTACACCCTCGCGGGACGTCGACACCGAGCAACTGCGCCGCGTCGGCGTGCGGCGCCGCGTCGACGAGCACAGTGCGCCGGCCGTTCTGTGCGAGCGCCGCGGCCAGATTGATTGCCACGGTGGTCGTGCCCACGCCGCCTTTTCCACCGGTGACCACGATCGTCCGTGGCAGCGCAGCGACTTCGCGCGCATCGGGCGCGGCGTCGATCACTAGTTTACGCAATTTGTCCGCTTGATCAGGCATCGTAGCGTGGAGCAGGGAGCATGGAGCAGGGAGTATTCAATCTCCCTGCTCCTTGCTCCCCGCTCCCTGCTCCTATCTTTCAATCCCCAGCATCAAATACGCCAACTGCCGCCGCTCTGCCACCTGAATGTCATCCGGCACATTTTGTCCGTCGGTGAGATAGCTGATCGGCAAACTGCACTGCTGCGTGAGCGAAATGAGATGACCGAGGCTGGTGGCCTCGTCGAGCTTGGTGAGTAGCAGACCCGTGGTGCCGACTTCGGCAAACTTCTCCGCCGTCGCGGTGAGGCTTCGCGTGCCTGCGGTCGCGCTCAGCACCAACAGCACATCATCCGCCTCCGCCTCGGCCAGCAGCGATCGCAGTTCCTGAATCCTAATCTCGTCGCGCGGGCTGCGGCCGGCGGTGTCCATCAACACCAGGTCGAGGTTGCGCATCCGGGCGACCGCCTCGCGCATCTCGCGCGGCGTCGAGACGACCTCCATCGGCAGGTCGATGATGTCGGCATACGTCCGCAATTGCTCGACGGCGGCCACGCGATAGGTGTCGACCGTGATCAACCCGACGCGCTTCTTCTCACGCAGTCGATAGTTGGCCGCGAGCTTGGCGATGGTCGTCGTCTTGCCGACTCCGGTTGGACCTACCAAGGCGACCAGGCGGCACTTGTCGCTGGAGGTTGTGAGCGGCCCCGTGACCGTGATTTCATCCTCCAACAATTGGGCGATGCGAGCCTTCACCAGCACCGCGTCGGCCACGTGTAGTCCGCTATCGTTGCGAATGCGGTCGACCAAATCGCGGGCGATCGATTCGTCGACGTCCGCTTCGATCATGTCGGTGAATACACGGAACAATGTCTCCGGCAGCTCGTGCTTCGGCGACGCCGCCGGCTGATTGCAGAGTTTCTCGACCATCGCCTGCAAACGGTCGAGCTGCCCTGCGACTTGGCGGTTTAGCACGGAGCTGGGAGCATGGAGCATGGAGACAGAGGTCTCGGCGAACGCCGCTCCCTGCTCACGGCTCCTCGCTCCTTGCTCCTCTTGCATTCGCGCCGGCAGCCGACTCGGCACATTCACCTGGGTCGATGCCGCGACTTCATACTTCCGCCCAAACAGCATCCGCCGCACAAGCGTGCCGTTGAGTTCCCGCGTGTGCAGCACCGACGCGTCGGGGCCCAGCTCACGCCGCACGAGCGTCAGCGCCTGTTGCATCGTCTTCGCACGAAAGGTTTTGATTTCCATGGTAGATTAGGTGTCAGGTTTCAGGTGTCAGGTGGAAGATCGTGAAATAGACCTGTACAGCGCACTGAGCATTTTTTGAATCTCGATTGTTTCGGCAACGCGGCTGTTCGCCGTTTCCCGTGCTAACAACTTCGAGTCTCGCAGCTTGTAGAGCCAGTTTTCGGCTTCGTTCGCTTCTCCCAGCGCGATATCCAGACAATTCAAATATTTTGCTTTGCTGCGGTTAAACCCCTCAGCGATATTCGCTCCGACGCTGCCAATTGAGCGTACGCTCTGATCGGTGAGTATTTGGGCCACTCGTGTGTTCGGTATCGATTCCAGATCCGTGAGCAGTCGCAGGAACACTTCATGTGCCTTTCGCCAAACCTCCAAGTCCGTAAACCGCTGCACTTTCTTGTGTCGAGATTCTGCCATTGTCTCTCCTCTCCCCCCTGACACCTGACACCCGACACCTATCCGTCGCTCACGATGCCGACCGTCACGATCTTCGTATCCCGCGTGACTTCGTTAAAACTCAGCACCACGAGCTGCGGCAGATGATTCTCCGTGACGCGCTTCACCGCCGCGCGAATCTGCGGGCTCACCAGCACGACGGGCGTATGGTTCGCCGTCGTGAGTTTTTCGATTTGCGTAGCGATCGCCCGACAGGCGGATTCCACCGCCTGCGGCGAGAGGCGGATGAACATGCCACGTTCGGTGTGCTCGTATCCGGCCCGAATGCGATCCTCGAGCGCGGGGTCGAACGCCACGACGTACAGTTCCGCCTCCGCGTTGCGGTAGCGCGTGCAAATCTGCCGCGCGAGCCGATGCCGCACGTATTCGGTGAGCAGGATCGGGTCCTTCGACCGTGTGGCATGATCGCCGAGCGTCTCGAGGATCAGCGCCAACTGCCGCACCGACACTTGCTCGCGCAAGAGCATCTGCAAAATCGTCTGCACTTCGGCCACCGACATCGTGCCGGGGACTAGCCCGTCGACTACTGCCGGCGACGTTTTTTTCAATTCGTCGACCAGGTGCTTCGTCGCGTCGCGGGTGAGAATCTCGTCCGCGTGACGGCGGCAGACTTCCGTGAGATGCGTCGCCAGCACCGCGCCCGGTTCGACCACCGTGTAGCCATACAGCTCGGCCTGCGTCGCGGCGGCGGGGTCGATCCACTTCGCGTCGGTGCCGAACGCCGGGTCCTTGGTCGCGATGCCGTCGATCGTGCCGGTCGTGATGCCCGAGTCGATCGCCAGCATCCGGCCCGGCTCGACTTCGCCCTGGGCGACCGGCATGTCGGCGATCTTGATGCGATATTGTTGGGCGTCGAGCCGCATGTTGTCGCGGATACGCACCTTCGGGAGCAAGATGCCAATGTCGCCCGCCATGTTCTGCCGCACTCGCTGCACGCGATCGAGCAAATCGCCGCCGCGGTTCGGATCCGCCAGCCGAATCAATCCCACGCCCAGTTCCAACTCCATCGGATCGACCGTCAGAAAATCCTCGACGCGCTCCTCCTTCGGCTTGGCGTTCTGCTCGTCGTCGGCTTTGTGTTTTTCGTCCGCGCTGGTTTTGGCGTCGCGGCGATTGAGCATGCTGGCAATGCCCAGGCACGCCCCGGCGAGTGTGAGCAGCGGAATCCGCGGCAAGCTCGTGAACAGCAAGATCGCCAGAAAGCCGCCCGTCACAGTGAGCGCCTGCGACCGCGAGAACACCTGCCGCAAGAATTCCTTCGGCAGATTGATGCTCTGCGTGCTACGCGTGACGAGCAAGCCCGCGGCCAAGGAGATCAAGAACGCGGGCACCTGGCTCACAAGTCCGTCGCCGATCGTCAGCCGTGTGTAAAGGTGTGCCGCGTTGCCGAAGCTCATGCCATACTGAGCAACGCCGATGATCAGCCCGCCCACCACGTTGATCACGGCGATGAGTATGCCGGCGATCGCGTCGCCGCGGACAAACTTGCTGGCACCGTCCATGGCCCCATAAAAATCGGCCTGACTGGTGATGTCGGACCGCCGCGCCTGGGCCTGCCGCTCGTCGATGATGCCGGCATTCAGGTCGGCGTCGATTGCCATCTGCTTGCCGGGCATGCCGTCCAAAGCGAACCGAGCCGCCACTTCGCTGATCCGCGTGGCACCCTTGGTGATCACGACGAACTGGATGACAATAATAATGACGAAAATGATCGTGCCCACGACGATCTGCCCGCCGCCCGCCACGAAGTCGGCAAACGCCAGGATCACGTGCCCGGCCGCCAGATCGCCTTCCGTCCCGGCCTTGCTGAGAATCAGTCGCGTCGTGGCGACGTTGAGCACCAGCCGCGCGAGCGTCGTCGCCAGCAGCATCGTCGGAAACACACTGAACTCGAGCGGCGTCCGCACATAGATCGTGGTCAGAAGAATGAGCACCGCGACCGCGATGTTCGCGGAGAGCAGCACGTCCATCAGCGCAGCGGGCAGCGGCACCAGGATCACCAGCACGCTGGCGATGATGGCGACAGGCAAAATCAGATCTTGGCTGCGGCTGAGGAATCCCGGCGATTCCACAGACGCCATTCCAGACGCCACGACGGACTCCCAATTAGTCGAGAGTCGAGAGTCGAGGGCCAGCAGAGAGATTCTGGCCCTAGACTCTCAACCCTAGACCCTCAACCGTGAAGAATTGATGAAGAGAAGCTGAAAAGTTTGCCGCGGCGGAGGGCCGCCGCGGGCAGATGAGTGGGCGGGAAGTTAGTAGATTGGCTTCAGAATGTCCAGAGCGGGCGACGGGCACTCTTCGTACGAAAACAATGCGAGATAGCAGCGGCAGCAGCAGTTGCCCAGCGTGAATAGCGCGGTGCGCCGGCAAGGCAACGTGGCGGGCGATCGCAATTGACCGCAACGGGCGCTTTGAATACGTTTCCGGTCCTCGTCTCGGCGCTCTACTGGTCGCTGCCTCACACTCACAATCGTCATCAAAATCGTCTCGTAGGTGCTTTGCATGGCTCACGGATATAGCACTGCGCGCACTCGGCGACTGGGTTTTGAACGGCTCGAATCGCGGGAAATGCTCTCTCTGCAGTCAGCGCTACAGACTGACTTGTCGCAAATGCTGTCGGCTGTTTCGAATCAGCCTGGCAAGCCGCCGTATGTTCTAGCGCCCGCGCTCGACGCCTATTCATTGAGCTCCGTTGGAACACTTCTGCCCAATACGCCGATCGAGGCGTCGCCTGCACCGCAATTTGAAGTCGATGCACCGTTTCGCATGGGAATTTTTGGCGACGGTTTTTTTGTCCTGCGAGGCCCGCGGCACGAATTGTTGTACACCCGCGATACAGGTTTTCGCTTCAACGACCGCCAACAATTGGTGACCAGCGAAGGCGTGCGCCTATTGGGTTACGGCGTCGACGACTACGGGCAAATTGATCCATCACGGTTGGTGCCGCTCAGAGTGCCGTTCGGTCAGACGGCCGCGAAAGCCACCCGAAACGCGTTTTTCAGCGGCAACCTATCACCCGAATCACCGATAGGAAGCAACACGAAGACTGAATTTGTTATCTACGACGACTCGGGATCTCCGCTCACAATTTCGCTGGTCGCCAGCATGTCGAGCCAAACAGGTAATAGCACCGCCTATCGATGGTCGGCAACGCTGAAGACCTCGGAGACCACCGAGGGAAACGCGGGAAACCTATTGGGGACCGGCGAGATCTGGTTCGATCGCAGTGGGAATCTGATCGCGGGTGGGCAGAGCAGCATCGTCATCGAAAATCACCAGACTGAGGGGGATCGCATGGTGGTGGCACTTCACTTCGACCAGGTCTGGGGCCTAGCCCAAACGGATTTCAACGGCGACCCCGTCAGCTCACTACGCATGCAGCGGCAGAACGGCGCGCCAACCGGGACCCTGATAAACTATGCGATCACGGAACATGGCCTCATCCAAAGCGTCTTCAGCAACGGCCTCGTAAGCGTTCTGGGACAGATTCAGCTTGCCACGTTTGCCGATACCTATGGCTTGGTTCCTCGCAGCGTGGGTCGCTACTCGGCCACGTCCGCGGCCGAACCGCGCACTCTCGGCAACCCGGGACAGGGGCAAATGGGCCAGATCGTCCATATTGGGCCGGGTTCGGAGATAGACTTCGGCGGCGGCGCCTTCGCGGCCCATTATCCTTGGGAGTTGCGCACGCGGCATCTTGAAATTCAAGGTGACGGATTTTTCGTCGTTGCGGACGCGCGCGGCCGAAAACTCTTCACGCGTGACGGCCGTTTTCATCTCAATGCCCAGCAGGAACTTGCAACCGACAACGGCTTGCGCTTGTTGGGTTATGGGGTCGACGACGAGTTCGCGCTCGATCCGTCCGCACTGACGCTGCTCCAGGTGCCGCTTGGCTCCATGGCGGCGAGTGCGACCAAGTACGTCCATTTTAATGGCGTGCTGAATCCGCGGGTCAACTATGGCGATACACCAGGAATTATGGAATCGCAACTATTGTGGGACGCGGCCGGCGTGAACGATGGTAGTTTTCCTCTCGACGAGGCATTCATTGCGACGCTCCCATTGGCATCTTCATCGACGCGACTGGTCGACATCGTGCGGCTGTATGCCGGCCGCTTCGACCACCCCTTCGCCGAAGGAACGCTAAGATTTATTGGGGTGCGAGGCGGTCGCAATCTTGCCGCCAAGGAACTGGAGATCGATCAGGCGACGACGCTTGGCGAATTCACGCGGTTCATGGATCAGGCCTTAGGCGTGGACCATACCGCGCCGGCGACCAGTTCGGGCCCGGCCGGCGGAACCGTTGTCGATGGCCTAATTCGCTTTGTTTCCAACCCGGGAATTGAGAATGAACTGGATGTGCTGTTGTCGGCGTTCATACTACTTCCTGCCGGGGAAGATTGGGCCGTCTTTGTAGGATTGTCATTCCAACCAGCCCAAGAGGCAAATGGCGAAGGTGCCACGACCGTGTTCGAAGTATTCGATGCTGCCGGCGACGCGATCTCGGTGACATTGACGACGGTGATCGAAACGAAGTTGGGCGGAGCCGTAACCTATCGTTGGTTCGCCTTCTCGGCCGACAACCAGCCTTCATCGACTGGCGTCTCAACCGCACTGGGCAGTGGGATTATCGCCTTCGACGCAGCCGGAAAAATGATCGCGGGGGAAACGGCCCGGCTGGCCATCGAACAAGATAGCGCCGCGATCAAATCGCCGCTGGTGGTTGAGCTCGATTTCCGTGAGGTATCGAGTTTGCCGGTTGCCGATGTGACGGGGCAACCGTACAGCAACGTCTACGTGTTTCCTCAGGATGGATTTCCGCCAGGGACGCTCGAAAACTTTATGGTAAGTGAGTCGGGCCTCATCACAGGTGTCTTCGACAACGGTATGACCCGAACGCTGGGACAGATTCAGTTAGCGACATTTCGTAATCCGCGTGGCTTGGCGCAAGTCGTCGGTGGAATGTATGCAGCAACGATCCGCTCAGGGCGGCCCCAGTTTGGCGCGCCCGGCAACGAGCCGTTGGGCGAGCTGACCCCAACCACCTTCCCCGCAACGGAGCCGCGACCGCCGATTCCCAGGCCGCGGTGGTCGCGTAGCCGGCTCCCATCGTTTCTTGATCGATTCGATTCGATGCAACTGACGGTCGACCATTCGAAGTCATCGCCGCAATCCAAGCTGTTGGATTTGTCCGAAGTGATGCGTTGGACAGAAATCTCGCAAGCAAAACCCCCGTCCCCGAACCGACTTCGTGCGCCCTCTTCGCCTGCGGCCTGATCGCCGCCGCGCTCTTCGCGCGCCGCAATCGCCCCCGCTGAGACGATCTCTGTGCCGACGATTTCTTACCGCGAAGCGGTTCAACTCCATAGCCCAGCGGCTGTGTTGTTTGTCAATGGTTTTTTAGCAGGCATGGGTATCCTTCCAAGGGGTGTTGTTCTTGAGCATGGTGTTGAGAATCACCAGGAGCTTCCTCATGCAGGCCGTGA
>JANNTD010000108.1:0-8445 GCA_031403315.1 Planctomycetota bacterium | reverse complement strand
GTCTTCGTCTGCGAATCGTCTTCAAAGACGTTCACAAAAAATTGTTTCAAGAATCCCATCGGCGATTCTCTCGGCTTGGTCGGTTTGGGTTGGGGCGTTCGGCGCGAGCCGAACGGCCATGTTCGATAGTTGGGGAAAACTGACTGGCCGGGAGCTTGCTCTAGGGGACCGTGGGCCGGGCTTACGCCCGACCTTGTTAGGTCTCAACAAAGTTAGGTCACGTTGAAGCAGCCCAAGTTGGACCGGCTGGGAGCAAGGGCTGAAATTGTCGGTCGGGCACTCTACAGACGGCACGACCGGACCAAGTGGGAGAAAGCTGTTAGCTGTTAGCTGTTTGCCATTCGCTCTTAGCCAGAGGCCTTTTTCTCCTGCTAAAGGCTGACAGCGAAGCGCTATCCGCTACGTTGCTTTTTGGCAGCGCACCAGCGACATCACCGCCATCGCCGTGCCGTATTGCTGGTGGTAATTGTAGAAGGGGTAGTCCCACCAACTGCCGTCGCGCTCCTGCAGCGGCAGCAGGACGTGGGCCAAGTGCTCCTGGAAATGGGCCCGATCGGCCTCCGGCAAGAGCTCGATGCACTGCGCCGCGTACCAGTGTCCGTAGTAGTAGAAGTATCCGGCCACGTAGAAGTGCGATTCGTGGGGGATGGGAAACTTGCGGCCCATGCTCAGCCAGCCGTTTCGGGCGATCAGGCGGTTGAGCCAGGTTGCGATCACCGCGTCGGTCACGCGCTCATCGCCGTAGAGCCGCAGCGCCAGATTGCAGACTTGCGAGCGGCCGAGGCTGCCACCGGCGCGATTCACCAGATGCATTGGCGCGAGTTCGAGATATTCGCCATAGGCATAGGTGAAGTCGGGATACTGCTGGCGGTGGATCGAGGCGATGGCCTTTTTGATGAGGCGTTCGGGGAAGTCGATGCCGATCGATTTCGCCTCACGGAGTGCAATCAGGCATGTGGCGGTGACAAAGCTGTTCGAAGAGTCGCCGGGGATTTGCGTGCCGGCGACCGTGTCGTAATAACCCCAGCCGCCGGCGAGGAAACTGTAGCGAGTGAGCATGTCGGCCTGGCTGACGCAGAGTTTTTTTAGCCGGGCCTGACGGTCGGCGTCACCAGCGGCGCGCTGGTGGAGCCGCACGAGGGCTTGGATCGCGTAGGCGTGGCCCCAAGTGTTATAGATTGCTTCGGGTGTCGCGCGACGGAGGCGGGGCAGTCGCGCAACGAGCCATTGTTCGCCGCGATCGATGGCGCTGGCGACCAGCGGCCTCTGTTTGTCGGTGACTTGTCGATCGGCTTCGATGAGGGCCATGATCGCCAGGCCCGTGACGCCGGTGCGAAAGGCGTCGTGAGCGCCTGGCGCCGGGGCGTAGATGTTGAGGCCCTTGGTCTGTTCGGGGCTGCCCCAGGAGCCGTCGGGCCGCTGGTCGTCGAGCAGGAATTGGATGCCGCGCTGGATGGCCGCGGTGATTTGCTGCGGTTTGGGCGGCGTGATCGGGGCCGGTTTCGGGCCGGTCGTGGCGAGCTTCGAGAGGTGAATCGCCGTGGTGCTACGGTCAGGCGGCTGCTCGGCGACAGTCGTCGCCTCAACTTCGGCCGCCGCGAGCAGAGCCGGTGAACACACGATGAGAACGACGACGCCACCGAGCAACCAAATCCATTTGTCTCGATGAGCCATGTTGCTGCCCTCGCGTCGCCCGGCCAGTGGGACCATTACTCGGCGTCGCTTTCCTTCGACTCTGCTTCTTTTTTCTTCTCTTCTTCCCTTTTCTCTTCGTCTTCGAGCGAGACGACGTCGCCCAACTTGAGGCCGCTCGTGATTTCGACGTTTTCGCCGCTCGTCTTGCCGAGCTTCACGTTGCGGCGCTCGGCCTTGGCTTCGGCATTTTTCGGATCACCGTCTTTCGAATCAATGAGCCAGACGTATTTCAACTCCTCGTCGTCTTTGTCGGTGTGGACGGCCTTCTTGGGGACCACCAGCGCGTCTTCCTTGTCGTAGGTCGCAACCTTCACTTTGCAGCTCATGCCGGCGACGATCCAATCGGGGAGCTCGGTTCCGGTGAGATCGAAGTCGGCGTTGAATTTTCCAGAGGCGACCGGCACGGCCGTGATGCTCTTGAGCTTCGCCGGGAGCCACTCGGCGTTCTCGACGGGCGGCACGACCTTCGCCGCTTGTCCGACGGTGAACTGCGGTCGCTGGCCTTCGCCGACTTGCGCCAAGACCTCCAGGGGCCGACGTTCGAGGATCGTCATCAACACGGTGTCGGCCGACGCGTTGCCGTGTGGCTTGAGCTTGGCGATCATCGAGGCCATGTCCGACCAGTTGCCGTCCTCGCATTCGCCGTAGTAGACGATGCCGTCGGCCGGGGCCTTCAACTCCAGCAGCGCGCGATCGGTGAGCAGCTTGGCGTGACGATCGAGCGACTTGGTGCGAGTCTGCCGCTGTTGTTCGAGATCGTAGCGAGCCCGGTTGATATCGAGCGCCAACGCCGTCTTCGCTTGGGCCATGGCGAGCGCTGCTTTGTCGAGCGACTCCTTGATGTCGATTTCGTAACGCGGCAGGCGGATCGTGAGCAGCTCGTCGCAGTATTGTTTCGTTTGTTCGAGATTGAACTTGGCGAAGTCGACCTCGGTGCGGGTGCGCTTGAGAACAATCTCCTCGGTGTCCTCGGTCAGATCGTCCGCTTCGTACATTTTCTCGAGTTGGTCGAGCTCGTCTTGCGAATAGTCGAGTTGAAACTGGGAGTTCTTGAGCGAGTATTCGATCGATTTGAGCAGCATCGGCCGATCGATCTTGTGGAAGCGGTCGAAGTCTTCGCGGACGTTCTTGTCGTTCCGCTCGGCTTCGGCGGCGGCCATCGTGAGTGTCTTATCGAGCCGCGGTAGTTCCTCTTCGGCTTTGCGAATGGCCAGCTCGCTGACGTGCAACTGCAACTCGACGTCGGTGAGTTCTTCGTCGAACTTCTCGCGGTCGAATTTCACCAGCGTCTGACCGGCGTGGACCTCGGAACCGTGGTCGACGATTTCGACGATTTCGAATTGCGACCAGACTTCGGGCCGCAGGGCGACGGGCGTCATCTTCTCGGCCGCGAAGGTGCCATCGAGCGTGGCGACAACTCTCACCCGCTTGGTTTCGGCCTTGGCGGTCTTGCGCTCTTTTTTCTTTTCTGCCGGCTTTTCCTTCTTCTTTTCTGCGACTTTGGCCTCGGTCTTTGCTTCCGATTTCGTCTCGGCCGGCTCGGCGTCTTGCTTGGCGGCTTCGTCTTTAGCTGCCGGCTTATCCGTCGATTCGTCGGCGGACTTCGTCGCCACGCTGTTCTTTTCGGCGTCGGCGGCAGGAGTGGGCTCGGCTGCCGTCGTTTGGCCGACGGCGGCGACGTGCGAGACGACCGGCAGGCTGACGTAGCACACGCCCAGCGCGAACAATATCATGGCGAACTTCATGCGAGATTCCTCGGTGTGATCCATCTGTTATTTTGGGCAGCCGAACGTTAAATTGCAACGAACGGACGTACGGCGGAAGCGACCCGGTGGTTTGAATATGGCTCGAATCTATACCCGCACCGGCGATTCAGGCGAAACCGGCCTGTTCGGCGGCGGAAGGGTTCGCAAAGACGACCTTCGCGTCGCGGCCTACGGCACGGTCGACGAGCTCAATGCGGTGCTCGGCGTGGCTCGCGGCACGCTCTCCAGCGAGCCCAAGCTGGCGGAGATCGACCAGTTTGTGGTCCGCGTGCAGCACCAGTTGTTCAATCTCGGTGCGGAGCTGGCGACGCCGCAGCCGGCCGCGCACGGTACGAATCTCGTCGCGGACGCGGACATCGCTTGGCTCGAGCAAGCGATCGACGGTTGGGAGCAATCTCTCGCGCCACTGCGGACATTTATCCTACCGGGCGGCTCGCCGGCAACGGCACATTTGCACTGGGCGCGGACCGTCTGCCGCCGCGCGGAACGGCTCGTGGTCAAACTCGCGGCCAACGAGCCGCTGCGCGGCGAAGTGATTCGCTATGTAAATCGTTTGAGCGACGCGCTGTTTGTCGCCGCCCGGGCCGCGAATCATCTGGCGGGCGTACCCGACGTCGCTTGGAAACAGCAAGGTTGAGCAATCGCAATATCATGACACCAATCTTACAAGGAGTGTTACCATGGCGGACGAACATCGCTTTAGCGCGGAAGTGGGTGCACCAGGAATGCCGGTCGAACGCAAGAGTCGCTGGCAGTCGTGCCTGACCGGTTGCCTGGTGGTGTTCGTCATTCTGATTGTCATCGCAGTCTTGATCGGCTTCTGGATCTCCCGCAATTGGCGCGATTGGACTGCAACGGCCGCGACGGAGGGAATCAGGCAGATGATCAGTAGTTCGCAACTGCCAGCTGTAGAGCAGCAGGAGATCATGGTCGAGGTCGACCGAGTCGCGAAGGGGTTCCGCGAGAAGACGATCTCGGCCGAGCAACTCGGTAAACTGGCGCAGACGCTTGTCGAGTCGCCCCTGATGTCGCTGATCGTGGCGTCGACGATCGAGCAGCACTATTTCGCCAAGTCGGGCCTGAGCGCGGAAGAAAAAACCGCGGGCAGCCAGACGCTACAGCGGTTCATCCGCGGCTCGATCGATGAAAAAATCGATAAGGCGGGCATCGACGCCGCGATGGCCCACGTTGCCGACCGCGACGCGCAGGGACAATGGAAGTTGCGGCAAACTTTGACCGACGACCAGTTGCGGGCCTTTCTTGCCGAGGCCAAGAAGCAGGCCGACGCGGCGGCGATCCCCGAGCAACCGGCCGAGATCGACCCCTCGGGCGAGATCAAGAAAATCGTCGACGAAGCGCTCGCCGCGCCGGCTTGACGAGAGTGGACACGCGCCGCGAGAATTGGCGAGAGTCCTGCGGCGGCTGGGGTTTAGGCCGTGACTGCTGGGCTCAATCGATCGACTGTCAGCATGTAGTTAGCAAGTAGAAAGACAAGATTCCGTCAGGCTCAAGCGGCCTGACCTACGTAGGAGCCAAGGCGATGAAGAAAATCGAAGCGATCGTGCGCCATCACAAGCTCGAGGACGTCAAAAACGGCCTCACCGAGCAGGGCATCACCGGGATGACCGTCACCGAGGTCCGGGGTTTCGGGCGGCAGAAAGGCCACACCGAAGTCTATCGCGGTACGGAGTACACCGTCGATTTCGTACCGAAGGTCAAGATCGAAGTGGTCGTCGACGACAACAAACTCCGCGCGGCGGTCGACACGATTGTCCGCTCGGCCCAAACGGGGCAGATCGGCGACGGAAAAATCTTCGTGTCCGACTTGGCGGACGCGATCCGCATCCGCACCGGCGAAACCGGCTCGGCCGCACTGTAGCGATTCTGCAGGCGACAGTCATGTTTAAGGAAGGAGATTAAGGAGATAGAATTGGGGATCGGGAGTTGGGGATGACCGATTGCGAACGGTATTATCTCCAAATCTCCAACGCAATTCCCCACCTCCTTAGTCGCTGGCATGCCTGCGGCGCGGTGAACTATCAATGCCAGTCGGCGCGAGACTACGTCCTAGTGTATTGGCGGCCCGCGAGCAAATGGCCGAGGGCCGCGAGCAGCTGCGCCAACATCACGATCGCGGCTTGGACGGCGTGAAGGTCTGCGCGCGGTTCACTTCGCTGGTCGACAGCGCGATCGGGCGGCTGTACGACGCGGCGCTGGCGGATCGGCCGGAGCCCGAGGCGGCCGAATTGCGCGAGCGCGTGGTGTTGGTCGCCCACGGCGGCTACGGCCGGCGTCAGCAGGCCCCGTACTCGGACGTGGACATGATGGTGCTCTACGCCGGCAGGATCGACGACACGATCGCCGACTTCGCCCGCCGGCTGACGCAGGACATCTTCGACGTCGGCATCCAGTTGGGCCAGAGCGTGCGGACCGTCGCGCAAGCGATGCAAATGGCCCGAGTCGAGCCGCAAGTTGGCACTTCGCTCGTCGAGTCGCGTTTGCTGTTGGGGAGCTCGGCCGAGTACGGACGCTACATCGAGCAGTTCAAGGCGATGGTCGAGCGCAATAAGGCGAAGATGGGCCGCGATTTCATCGCCGAGCGGCGGACCGAGCGGCTGCAATACGGCGAGACAGTCTATCTGCTCGAGCCGAATCTGAAGCGCTCGCGCGGCGGCATGCGCGACATCCATTTGCTCCGCTGGCTGTGGTTCCTACGTTGTGGCGTGGCCGACTTCGACCGACTGCACGACATGGGCGTGCTCTCGAAATTCGACCACCGGCGGCTGGTTTCGTCGCAGATGTTCTTGCTCCGCGTCCGCAACGAGTTGCACTTTCACGCCGGCGAGGCGTGCGATCTCTTGTCGCGGGCCGAGCAGATGCGGCTGGCGGAGTATTTTCAATATCGCGGACGGCAAGGGCTGTTGCCGGTCGAGCAGTTCATGCGCGATTACTTTCACCACACGAACCACGTCTGGCATCTGGCCCATCGGTTGTCGGAGCTGATGCAGCCGCCGTCGCGCGCGAGCCGCGTGTTCGGGCCGATGCTAGGTCATACGACGAAGGACGGCTACCACATCGGCCGCCGCGAGGTCAGCGCGACGGCCAAGGCGCTGGCGCGGCTCGAGCTCCATTTGGAAGAAGTTCTCCGACTGGTGGAACTCGCCCGCACGGAAGAGAAGCGGATCTCCCAGGATTCGTGGTACTTTGTCTATCGGACCGCCCCGCAGTATTCCAACCGGCTCCCGCGCGACACCGCCACGAAATTTCTCAAGCTGCTCGATCGGCCTGAGCGGCTGGGCGAGTTGCTCAGGCGGCTCTTGGAGCTCGGTGTGCTGGAGAAGATTATTCCGGAGTTCTCTCACGCGCGGTGCCTGCTGCAATTCAATCAGTACCACAAGTTCACGGTCGACGAACACAGTATCCGCGCGGTCGAAGAAGCGTCTCATTTTGCCGAGCGAAAAGACGCACTCGGCGAAGCCTACGCCCATCTGCAGGACAAGCGGATGTTGCACCTTGCGCTGTTGATCCACGATTTGGGCAAGGGTTACGAAGAAGATCACTCGGACGTGGGGCGACGCATCGCCCAGCGGACGGCCGAGCGGTTCGAGTTCAGCGTGGAAGACACAGACACGCTTGAGTTCTTGGTCCACAAGCACCTGTTGATGTCGCACCTGGCGTTTCGGCGCGATACGTCGCAGGCCGCGCTGGTGGCGCGATTTGCCGAGGAAGTCGGGACACCGGAACGGCTTCAATTGCTCGCGCTCGTGTCTTGCGCCGACCTGGCGGCGGTCGGACCGGGGGTGCTCAACAGTTGGAAGGTAGAGGTGCTGTTTGAGCTCTATCGTCGAACGCTGCGGATGTTGACCCCCGATCGGGCGCTGGTCGAGGATCGCGACGACGACGCCCGCCGCGCGACGCTCGCGCTGTTCAGCCCGGCGGAGCGAGAAGATTCCTGGTTCGAACGACAGCTCGATGCGCTGCCGGAGTCGTTTACGGCCCGCCGCTCGCCCGTGGAAGTGCTCGGCGTGCTGCAGAGATTGCGCACGCTTGCGCCGCGCGGCGGCACGGCTTGGTCGGGATACTTGCCGGAAACCGACACCGTCGAGTTCTTCGGCGCGATCGATCAAGGCGTCGGTCGAGCCATTTTCTCCAGCATGGCCGGGGCGCTCACCAGCCACGGCATGCAGATTCTTTCGGCCGAGACGCACACACTGGCCGACGGACTGCTGCTGTTGCACTACGTCGCGGTCGATCCGGATTATCCCGGCGAGCCGCCGCCGGAGCGTTTGTCGGCTGTCTGCGATTCGTTGGTGGCGTCGATCGACCGCGACGAGCCGCCGACGTTTCGCACGGTCTGGGGCCACGAACAACACGAGGCCAACGCGGCGCTGTCGAATCTGCCGAACGAGGTCCGCATCGACACGCAACTTTCGGACGAGTGTGCGATCGTCGAGGTGTTCACGATCGACCGCCGGGGACTGCTCTATCGCCTGGCCCGCGCGCTGCACGACCTGGAGCTGATCATCCGCTTCGCCAAGATCGGCACCTATCTCGACCAGGTGGTGGACGTATTTTACGTCACCGAGCGCGACGGCACGAAGCCGAAATCCGGCGAGCGACTGAGTGCGGTTCGTTCGCGGCTGTTTGAAGTGATTGGTCCGGCTGGTTCCTAGTCCGCGCACTATATTGTTGCGCGCATAGACGCGACGAAGTTCGATTGCCCCTGACGCGTGTTGCCCCAGCTCCTACCAGTTCAATTGCGCGCCGGCCGAGCCAACGTGGAACACTTGTTGGGCATTGATCTGCGCGTCGTAGTTGCCGTACAGGCTCCAGCGACCGGACATTTCGCATTGCAAACCACCACCGACGAGCGCCCAGTCACGGCCCAAGTCCAACCCCTGCACAGCGAAACCTCCGCCCTCGAATGGCGAGAAGGAAGCATTGACGACTGACGACGTTTCCAAGAGCTCGTGCAACCAAAGCG
>JANNTD010000107.1:0-1295 GCA_031403315.1 Planctomycetota bacterium | reverse complement strand
CCGGCACGGTCGTAACCGGCAACGTCTCTGAGCCAAGGGCCGGCCCAAAGAGTTTGAATTGCGATATGCGTTCCAGCCGTCGCGCCCAATAGCGGTGCCAGCGCGAGGAAAGCCTTGTCACGATAGATGCCGCCGATCTGGTTGAATTGCTGGCCGAGCGGCAATGTTTGTGCAGTGTTCTCGCGCTCTGGCACCGCCACGAAGATCAAGATCGCCACGCATGCCGTGACCGCCACAAGGCCGAAGAACGCGACGCGCCAGCCAAACGCCTGCACGGCAAATTCCATCGGCGCCGTTGCCACCATCAGTCCCAGGGCGCCAAGCGACATCACGCAGGAATTCGCCAGCGCGCGGTGTTGCTCCGGCACCCACAGCACCACTGCCTTGAAACCGCTCATCAGGCCGCCAGCGAACCCGAGACCGATCAGCGCACGGGCCATGGTCAAAGTGACCAAGCTATGTCCGAGGGCGAAACCGAGCCCGCCGACCGCTGCGCAGGCGAGTAGAACAATTTGAACGCGACGCGGGCCATATCGGTCGAGTGCGACGCCGAGCGGTAGCTGGAACAAGGCAAACGTCAGCAGATAGGCGGCAGTCAGAAGGCCGAGTTCGCTCGCCGAAAGGCCTAATTCCGTTACGAGATTTGGCGCGACGACGGCATTTACGGCGCGAAAGAGGTAGGAGAGGAAATACCCCAATGCGAACGGCAGCAGGATCAGCGCCGTACGGCCCAATGACCTGTAGTGCGTAGTCGCGGCGGCAGGGGTGCTCATTTTTTGCTCTTGCTTGTTGTCATCACGGCGGCCATCGATGGCATAGCAAGCTCGCGGAGCGCTGCCTAGCGCGGCCAGTGGCAGCGACGTGCCCGTTGGCCGCGCGGTCCGGGTTCGCCACATCGGTCTGGACGGCCGTGTTACGGTGACCAGATCTACCAACACTTCGATCGAGAGCTCATGCGACGTACACCCGAACTCGATATCGCAAACCTTTCCCCGGAGCAGACGCTTGTTTATGACGCGATCCGCTCCGGACCGCGGGGCGTGGTGCAAGGCCCATTGAAAGTCTGGCTGCAAAGTGCCGCGCTTGCCAACAAGGCGCAGGCGCTCGGCGCATTCTGCCGCTACGGCACGTCGCTGCCGCCGCGGTTGTCTGAACTCGCGATACTGGTGATGGGCGCGCACTGGCAGGCAGGTTTCGAATGGGCGGCCCACGCGCCAATCGCGCTGCAAGCGGGGGTCGATGCGACAGCAATCGAGGCGATCCGCACGTGCAAGACGCCGGAGTTCTCCGACCAT
>JANNTD010000106.1:0-4020 GCA_031403315.1 Planctomycetota bacterium | reverse complement strand
ATGCTCGGCCAGCCTCCCCAACCACCGCCAGCCGACGAACGTGCCGCGGCCGCGATTGGAACGTGGATCCAGCGAGAGCGGACTGCGATCCGCCCCTGCTTCGGCTTCCCTACCGCTCGCCTCAGCTCTGTGCCTGCCTCAAGCTCTGTATCCGCTGCTGTAACGACTTAGCTCAAATCAAGAACTACGCACGTCAACTCAAGAGAAGATTGCAGTCTGCGTGGCCAGCGCGAACGCGCCAAAAACAAGTGTCAGGACGCGACAACCGATGGCCGCACGACCTATCTATAGAGTATCAGTCCGGCGGGAAAATGGCAACCAAGACCTGTGGCGGCCAAATCGCCCGGCCTGGCCGTTTTCCCACGTCAATTCCGCCCTGGCAGCACATGTCTTAAACTGAGGACAGACGCCGACTTTGCCGCGCGACTGGTGAGGCCGACGCTGGTCGGGCACGCTGGCTGCGTCGCATTGACACGGTCGGGCGCGGCCGCCGGCGCGGAACACGCTAGAATGACGCCGGCGTGTTTTTCGCCCCACGCAGGATTCTAATTTTCCATGGCTAGCGATCCGGAAACACGACGCCCGCGGCCCATCGGCCTGTGGATCTTGGGCACGGTCGTGGCTGTGGCGGCGGTCGGGCTGGCGGTGGTCGCCTGGCAGGGTCGAGGTGTCGAGGATCCGCTCGCCGCCGCCAAGCAAAAGGCGGAGGCGGAAGCCAAGCAGAAAGACGACGCGTCCAAGCAAAAAGAAGTCGATCCGCTCCTCGAGCGGCTCGTGGTTCAACCGGGCGAGCCAAAGTCCGAAGTGCAGGCGCTAAAACCGGGCCACTGGGCGACGGGCACTCAACGGATGCGGGCCATCTATCAGGATTTTGTTGGCGAGGCGGAAACCAGTGTCGTCAATGGCCGGGGCGAGCCGTATCCAGTCGACGGCACGCCGCTCGTGCTCGAGTCGACGCGGCCGGTCACGCTCTCGAAGGGCCAGCCGAAGGACGTCGAGACCACGTTTCTCGCGCCGCAAGTCGGCCGGACGATGAGTGTGCGGAGCGAATTGGTGGAGCGCGGCTTCGGCCGGTCATTGCGGACGCCGACGCCGGTGACGCGGATGCCATCGTACCAATACTACTTTGTCGTGCTCGCCAAGGAACCAAACCGCTACACGCTCTTGAAGACGCTCGACTCGGTGACGGTCCCCTGGGACGGCGAAACCGACTCCGACGACACCGAGGACCCGCTCCACTACCGCGTGGTGTCGCTGCCGGTGGCACCGACGATTTTGCTCTCCGACAATCCGCTCACGTGGACCGGGATCGCTTACGTGTTGTGGGACGAAGTCGATCCAAAGCGCTTCACGCCGGAGCAGGCGCGGGCGCTGGTCGATTGGCTGCACTGGGGCGGGCAACTGATCGTGAGCGGGCCCGATTCGCTCGATTTGCTCAAGGGCTCGTTCTTGGAACCCTATCTCCCGGCCACGAGCGGCGGCAGCCGACAGATCACGGCCGACGACCTCGACGAACTAAATCGTCATTGGATGATCGCCACGCCACGCGGCGGAAAGCGGCTCGCCCCGAAAACACCGTGGTCCGGCATCGAACTCGTGACGCAGCTTGGCAAAGGCGAAGTCGACCTGCTCGGGGACAGCACCGGCGGATTGCTGATGGAGCGCAACGTCGGCCGCGGGCGGATCGTCGTCTCGGCGATGCAGCTCTCGGAGCGCGAATTTGTGAATTGGACGAGCGGCTTCGAGAGCTTGTTCAACGGCGGCATCCTGCGGCGGCCACGGCGCGTCTATCGCCCGGGCTACTACGACGAACTGTCGCTCGCTTGGGCCGACCCGCAACTCATGAACCAGCGGCTCGAAGCCCGGCTCTCCACCGGACTGCGTTATCTCGCCCGCGATCTGGGCGTCGATACGAACTACCAAGCTGTCGACGTGCCGGTCGACAACACGAATCAATGGCAGTCTCCCGAACAGCAAACGGTCCGCGAGCTCCGTCCGCCGGACCAATCGGGCGGCATCGGCGCTTGGAACGATTTTAGCGCCACCTCGAACATAGCTCGTGAGGCGCTGTTGGAAGCGGCCGGCGTCGAGGTGCCCGACACGTCGTTCGTCGTGATCTCACTGGTCTTGTATCTGGTGGCGCTGGTGCCACTCAACTGGCTCGTGTTCAACGCCATCGGGCGGGTCGAATGGGCCTGGATCGCCGCGCCGATCATTGCGCTCGCCGGCACCTGGGCGATCGTCGACCGGGCCCGGCTCGACATCGGGTTTGTCCGCGCGCAGACCGAGATCGGCGTCCTGGAGTTGCAGCCGGCTTACGACCGCGGCCACCTCTCGCGGTACACGGCTCTCTACACATCGCTCTCGACGACGTACGACCTAGAGTTCGATAACCTGACCACCGTCGCCGCGCCGTTCCCCACCAGCACCAATCCGAGCGACGCCAATGCCGCGGCGGCCGCCGTCTGCACGTACGAACGATACGACGCCGCCCGGCTCAACGGTGTGTTCGTGCCCTCGAACACCACCAACATGGTCCACAGCGAACAGATGTTTGCGCTCGACGGGCCAATCAAGCTGGGCAAATCACTTTCGCAAGGCCGGCTGCAGATCGAGAATCGATCGAGTCACCAGCTCATGAGCGTGGCCCTCGTCGAGCGGACGTCGCGCGAGCAAGAGCAGGGCGACGCCAAGCCGGCGCTCCGCGGCATGTGGATCGGCGAGCTGCGGCCGAACGAGTCGAAGCCGGCGATCTTCTCGCCGCCGATCGTGCTCGACAAGGACGCATCGCCGTTTGCCGCCGAGCGCACGGCGGAAGAACGCCTGCAAAGCGTTCCCCGGCTCAACCTCGAGCCAATGTTCCGCCTGGCGCTCGACGTCGGGAGCCTCGAGCCGGGCGAACGACGGCTCGTGGCCCGCATCGACGACGTCCTCCCGGGCGAAGCAATTTCGCCTGCGGCATCGCAAGTTCGCGGCGGAGTGCTGGTGGTGGCTCACCTCGAATACGGCCCCCGACCAAAACCACTCCCCGACCTCAACACCAGCCGCGACGTCCCAAAGGACGATTCAACCTCCGACCTCTGACCTCCGACCTCTTCCCCCATGATCGAACTCCGAAACTTCACCAAGGCCTACGGCGACTTCGTGGCCGTGGCGAATTTGAACTTGAAGATCGCCGCGGGCGAGATGTTCGGCTTCATCGGCCCGAACGGCGCCGGCAAAAGCACGACGATTCGCTTCCTGGCCACCCTGCTGCGCGCGACGGCCGGCGAGGGAACCGTCAACGGACACAGCGTCACGCGCGACCCGATCGGCGTCCGCAAGAGCATCGGCTACATGCCCGACAACTTCGGCGTCTACGACGGCATGAAGGTCTGGGAGTTTTTGGACTTCTTCGCCGTCGCCTACGAAATCCCCAAGAGCCGGCGCAAGGCCGTCATCGGCGACGTGCTCGAGCTCTTGGACCTCACGCACAAACGCGACGATTTCGTCAACGGCCTGTCGCGCGGCATGAAGCAGCGGCTCTGCCTCGCCAAGACGCTCGTCCACGATCCGCCGGTGCTGATCCTCGACGAGCCGGCGAGCGGCCTCGATCCCCGCGCCCGGCTCGAGGTAAAAGCCCTCTTGAAAGAGCTACGTGCGATGGGCAAGACGATCCTGATCTCGAGCCACATCCTCACCGAACTCGCCGACTGCTGCACCAGCATCGGCATCATCGAGCGCGGCCAGCTCTTGCTCCACGGCCCGATCGACACGGTCTACCGCCAGATCCAACGCAACCGCCACATCGAAGTCCGCTTCACGAGCGATCCCACCCAAGGCGTCAGCTTGATCCGCAGCGATCCAAAAGTCGAGAACGTCGAAGTCAACACGCGTAGCTGCCGCGTCGAGCTGGCCGGCCAGGACACCGACGTCGAGCGGCTACTCAGGCAACTGGTCGCCGCCGACGTAGGCCTGATTTCCTTCGCCGAAAAGGAGCCCACGCTCGAAGACGTCTTCATGATGGTCACCAAGGGACTG
>JANNTD010000105.1:0-3539 GCA_031403315.1 Planctomycetota bacterium | reverse complement strand
CTCTCCCTCCGGGAGAGGTTAGGTGAGGGCCAGTAGAAACGCCGGCCGGGCGCGCGCAAGCGAGCCCGGCCGTTTTCTATATGCGGATGCATTATGGATTCGTCCGCAAATCCCGAATCTGTTGCATCAATCCGTCATGGGCCGAAGGTGCCAGTTTTGGCTACATGGACCTTTGAGCGTTCTCGGGCCGAGGCTCGTCGCCGTAAATTACTCGCCGCATTGGCTTGGTGACGTCGCCAAGCTTAATGTGCCCTGGGCCGGATTCCAGGTTGTCGTCTTTGTAGCTCGCTGTCACACGCTGATCCGCCGGCAAGTAAAGTGAAACGTCGGTCACATCGCGCGGCACCTTCACGGCCAGAAGTTCCTGCCCGTCGCGAGAGATCTTCTCTGTCGCGCCGCGCCACCAAACGGGCTTCGACCCTGCCCGCGGAACAAAGCCCACGAGGGCGAATTCGCCATAGTAACTGACCGGTCCCTTTTTGGCGCGTCGGTCGACCCATTCGAACTCGAGGTTCACGTGCGGAATGGCCTGCACGGTCAGTTCAACAACTTCGGCCGTTTCCGACAAGGTCACTTCGTGGGGAATGAATACCGCCTGCACGTCGCGCGAATTCACCTCGCCATGCTCGTCTCGCAATCGCGCATCTGGCGACAGCGTAAAGGTTCCGGGTTTCATCGGCGAAAACTCGAAGGATCCGTCGGTTTGCGATACAGTCTTGCGGCCAGCATAGGGCCCATGTCGGCTTGAAGTGTTGAGATGAACGTTCGAAAGGGGCTGGCCGTCCGCATCGAGTACGCGACCCTTGAGCACAATCCCTTCCTCGAGTTGCAAAGTGCCCAAATCCAGCACGCCTTGCAGCTCTTCCACCTGCTTGTTGTGCGTCCAGCCATTCACCTCCACTTCAAACGGCGCATAGCGCACGAGTGCATGATCGTTGTGCTTGCGGGCGATTGCTTCCGTATCGATCGCATGAAAACCCAGTCCACCCGTGCCGACCCGCACCCACGTCCGCGCATCGTGCGGCGGAACCGTAATCGAAAACGTGCCGTCTTTCTCAGTCTTGCGCGAGGTCTCCCAATTCGGCCAGTCGCCATGGTCCCAGGAATTGTAAACGCCTGTCTCCCGCCCCATCCTCTCCAACCAGATCTCGTTGTTGATGTACACCCCCGCGTTCAGCGCAACGCCCGCCGCCGGCTTTCCAGCGGGCGTGAGCAGCTTGCCCTTCACTTCGGTGCCGCGCCAGAGAGTGATTACATGATCGTCCGTCCGCTTCGGCCCATCAATCTTTCCGTCCTGATCCCAATCGAACTCGCCCACCAATGGCAAGTCGCCCGTCCACCAACCAGGTTCCCGCACATTCACAATGGTTGCCTCACCGGCTGCAATTGGGATTTCAACCTTGCCAGCCGAATCGGAAGTTAGCGTCATTGATTGCGGTTCGGCATTGCCTTCTGTCGCACCGTTCACCGTAACCGCAATCCCACTCAGGGGAAGTTTCGTTTCATCATCGATCAGCGTCACTGCCCAAGAGCGAATGTTGGGCTTCCGCGCAATTATCTCTTTGCCAACGAGCCGCGCACAATCGCTGGAATGGATGCCAAGTACGACGAGCATCACAGCCACGGAAGTCTGACGATGATCAAGCATCTGGTGCTTCCTTTCCGTAGGCGAATCAATCAAATGTTTCACCAAGAAGAGCCTGGGACTACCAATCTACCGTGCATTGAACGCCGGTTCTATATCAGAAACCGCGCCGTCAAGCACCCAGTTTTGTGCCATTTCTCATTTCGCGTGGTGGCCAAAAATAGTTGTTGAAATCGACCGCGGGATTCTCTATAGTGTACGCATGCATCGTATGCAATAACCGCACCGAGCTTGGCTGCCAGTTCCGCGCACGCCGTGCCGGGCTAACGAACCGGAGGAATCACAACGCAGCGAAAGTCGGAAGCCGCGAAAAGACACAAACAGACACAAAAACTGGTTGGCGACGCGAAGCGGATTGTTTGTGCTTCTGCGCGACTTTTCGTGGCTATGTTTCCGACCGATTGCGCTGGCGGTGCGCGTAGACACCGAACTTTGGCTGGCAGAAGAGCCAATGGGACCACAAAGATTTTCGTGACCCCTTCGAGAATTTAAGGACTTACGACGATGCGCCGTGACCCCTTCGGAAAAAGCCGGGCGAAATCGTCCGTTTCGTTGTCCCCTTCGAGAGAACCCCGGGAACTAGCGCGATTTCAAGACGCCGACGAATGGCCTATGCCAAGTCGCCTACTGAACCCTGAACCCCGAACCCTGATCGAAGATTCGCCGTGGCGAAACCCTCACTTACGGCAAGATCGCCGCCGCGCCGACCACCGCGCCCGCTTGGAACGCGGCTCCGCGGCAACTGAGCGGGATCGGGTCGCACATGTAGGGTGCACAATTGCCCGGGCGGTAGTGACCCAGCGCGTACATGCACTCGTTCGGTGGCGTCACGCCCATGCAGTAGGGCAGCACCGGCAGCTTGCAGAAGAAGTGGGCACCCGACACGAGCGGATCGAGGCACGGACCCCACGAGTGGCCGTAGCGTTCGAGCGCTTCGTCCTCGAAGTAGAGCGGCTTGTGGCACAAGGCCGAGGCCTTCCACATGTAGGTCGTTTCGCACCAGCAGCGGCCGTCGTGCCAACTGCCATCGTCGATCGAGCATTCGACGGGAAAGTCCTGGCCGGGATCGCCCGCGACGGCGATGCTGAGATTGACATCGCTGAGCGTGCGGGCCTTGATCTTGGCGAGCTCCTTGTCGCAATCGGCCTGCGAGTCGCGGCCTTCGTCGGCGAGAGTCGAGTCCTCGGTGTCGGGCAAGCCGGCATTCGGTTCGTCGTCGGCTTCGACAAAGGGGTCGGACCGCGGCGCATCGCGTTGCGGCGCCGGCTGAAAGGTCCGCGGCTGGCGCTCGTTGGCGGGCGGCTGGCGATTTGTTTCCGCCGGCGGCGCGAGATCTTCTTGCGGCAGCTCTTCCGGCGGCAGCGTCATTTCTTCATCGAGTTCGACTTCCGTGGATTCCGTCTCGACCGAAGGTTGGCCGAACGGCTCGGTGATCTGTTCGTTGTAGCGGCTGTCTGGTTCGGAAGGCGGCTGGAATTGGAGCTGGGCCGAACGGACGGCGTTGTTCTCCTCCACGGCGGCCGAGTTCTCTCCGTCGACGTTGCCACCCTCGACGACTACGCTGCGGAGCGACGCGTCGGCGGTTTGCTCGGCGGCCGTCTGCCGAGTATCAAAGCTCGGCCCCTCGAATTCGGCGCGTCCATCGCCTGCGAACGCAACCGCGCGGACGGCGCCATCGCGGCGCGGTTTCGGCTTCGAGAAGTTCTCGTTCGACTGAGACGCGATCGGCTGCGAATCGGCGCTCGGCTGGAATCGCTTCGGTCCGCTCTTGCGCCATTGCAACTCGGCGGCCGTTGTATGGCCGGCCATCAAGAAAAGGAATGCACTTATCGCGAGGCACAACCGAATGCAGAACAGCGATTGCAAATTGCAAAATGCAAAATGCAAATTGAAA
>JANNTD010000104.1:0-3359 GCA_031403315.1 Planctomycetota bacterium | reverse complement strand
CCTTCGAGTGGATCAATGACGTCATGGAAGTCTTGTCGGAATGCGTGATCGCCCATGCCGGTGTCTTGGTCGACTATATCGGAGACGAGCTGATTGCCATGTGGGGCGCGCCGTTGGGCAAGAGTTTGATGTCGAGTTCGTGCGGTCGCATGTAAATCTTCGCAGCGCGGCCTTCGCTGCGGGCCGCTTGCGGATAGTCGAGCACCATCCCTTCGAGCAACGTTTTGCCGTTCCGCACGCGGCCGTGAAACACATTCACCTGACCCAAAAACTCCATCACGAACTGCGTCGCCGGGCGATGAAATACCTCTTCCGGCGTGCCGATTTGTTCGATTTTTCCGTGATTCATCACCACCACGCGGTCGGCCACTTCGAGGGCCTCTTCCTGATCGTGGGTGACGAGGATGCTCGTCACGTGAATTTCTTCGTGCAGCTTTCGCAGCCAGGCCCGCAAGCCTTGCCGCACTTTTGCATCGAGTGCGCCAAACGGCTCATCGAGCAACAACACCCGCGGCTCGACCGCCAAAGCCCGCGCCAGCGCCACGCGTTGCCGCTGTCCGCCGGAAAGCTGCGATGGAAACCGTTTGCCGAGGCCTTCCAATTGCACCAATCGCAACAGTTCGTTGACGCGATTATCGATCACCTCGCGCGAGGGCCGATTCTTCCGCGGCCGCACACGCATGCCGAACGCGATGTTCTCGAACACGCTCATGTGGCGGAACAACGCATAGTGTTGGAACACGAAGCCGACGCGGCGCTCGGCGGCCGGGCTGTGCGAGACGTCGGTCTCGGCGAAGCGAATCCGCGACCCGTTACCCGGGTCCGGTGTGTCGAGCCCGGCGATGATTCGCAGCAGCGTCGTCTTGCCGGAGCCCGACGGGCCCAACAGCGCGACGAGCTCGCCGTCTCGAATCGCCAGGCCCACCTCGCGCAGCGCTTGGTAGTTACCGTAGGTCTTGCTGATGTTCGTTAGTTCGATGCTCATTTAATTGTTACCTCTGCCTTCGCCGGCTCAAGGGCATCTTCATACTCGCGGCGGACCCGCCATTCGACGACCGACTTCGCCGCCAACGTGGCCAAAGCCAAGAGCGCCAGCAGCGAAGCCACCGCAAAGGCGGCCGCAAAATTGTATTCGTTGTAAAGAATCTCCACGTGCAGCGGCATCGTGTTCGTCTTGCCGCGGATCCGACCCGAGACGACCGCCACCGCGCCAAATTCGCCCATCGAGCGGGCGTTGCAGAGAATCACGCCGTACAACAGCGCCCACTTCACGTTCGGCAGCGTGACGCGCCAAAACGTCTGCCAGCCGCTCGCGCCAAGCGACACCGCCGCCAGCTCTTCGTCTTTGCCCTGCTCTTGCATCAGTGGAATCACTTCGCGGGCCACGAACGGAAACGTCACGAATAGCGTCGCCAGTACGATGCCCGGAACCGCGAAGATAATTTGAATGTTGTGGCTGGCGAGCCACGGGCCGAACAATCCTTGCAAGCCAAACAAGAGCACGAACACCAGGCCCGAGATCACCGGCGACACGGCAAACGGCAAATCGATTAGCGTCACCAGCACGCTCTTGCCGCGGAAATCAAATTTGGCGATCGACCAGGCAGCCGCCAGTCCGAACAGCAAGGTGAGCGGCACGCAAATCGCCGCGGTCAGCACCGTCAGCCAAATCGCCGCCAGCGCGTTGCGGTCGGTGAAGCTGGCGAAGTACACCCCGATGCCCTTACGCAGCGCTTCGGCGAAGATCGCCACGAGCGGCACGAACAGCACCACCGTCAAAAATAGGAGCGAGATGCCGATCAGCCCGTAGCGAACCCATCGGGCTTCTTCCGTCGCCATGCGCAGACGGCCGACGAGATCGGTTTCAATCAGCGGCGCTTGGGGAACTGGTCCACCCAGCGTTGGATTGGCGGTGTGGCTCATGCTGCACCTCGATAGTTCCGGCCCGCCCACCATTGCAGCAGATTGATCGAGAGCAGCAGCAAGAACGACGACGCCAGCATCACGGTCGCGATCGCCGTCGCGCCCGTGTAGTCGTATTGCTCGAGTTTCGAAATGATCAGTAGCGACGCGATTTCGGTCTTGAATGGCATGTTGCCCGAGATGAACACGACCGAGCCGTATTCGCCGAGCGCCCGGGCAAACGCCAGCGTGAACCCGGTCAGAAGCGCCGGAAACACCGCTGGCAAAATCACGCGACCAAAGGCCTGCATCCGGCTCGCGCCCAGGCTCGCTGCCGCTTCTTCCGTCTCGCGGTCGATCTCCTCAATAGCCGGCTGCAGGGTCCGCACCACGAACGGCAATCCGATGAACACCAGCGCGATCACGATCCCCAGCGGCGAGAAGGCCGTCTTGATGCCCAACGGCGCCAGGTACTGGCCGAACCAGCCGTGCGGAGCGTACACAGCGCAAAGCGCGATGCCGGAGACCGACGTCGGCAGCGCGAACGGCAAATCAATCAGGGCGTCGATGAACTTCTTGCCGGGCACCTGGTAGCGGACCAGCGTCCAGGCAACGATAAAACCGAAGATCACGTTGACGATCGCCGCGATCAGCGACGCCAGGAATGTGAGCTTGTAGGCGGCGATCACTCGCGGGGCTGTCGCCGCTAACCAAAACTCTTCCCAACCGCCGCGGAAGCTGCGGATCACGAGCACTGCCAGCGGGATCAGCACGATCAGGCTGAGGTACAACAACGTATAACCCATCGTCAGGCCGAAGCCGGGTAGCGCACTCGGTATTTTGCGTTCTTTGCTCATCAGAATCGTTCTCTATCGCTGATGCGAAGCGACGTTCGCATCGCATCAGCGTTGCCTTCCCTGCGCTAGTTGTGGATGGCCTCTTGAATCTTGTCGAACACACCACCGTCGGCAAAATGCTCTTTCTGAGCGTCCGCCCAGCTACCGAAGACGTCGCCGATCTTGAACAGCTCGATCTTCGGAAACGCGTCGAGCACCGCCTGCTCGACGAACTGCGGCTCGCTGGGTCGGTAGTAGTTCTTGGCGACGATCTTCTGTCCGACCGGCGTGTAGAGGTATTCGAGGTAAGCCCTGGCCACGTCGGTCGCTCCATGGGCCGCCGCGTTCTTGTCGACATAGCACCAGTTCCTGGTGCTGTGTGCCGATCGCGGCGGCGATACGCCGGGCGAAGGCGCCCTCGTTGAACTCCTGCTCGCTGAAAGCCAGGGTAAAAGTGTGGATCGGCGCGGTGGACGTCTTCTGAGCCAAGTTCGCGACGGTGGACGAGTCGATCCCTCCTGACAGGAACACGCCGAGCGGTGCGTCGCTGGCGAGGTGCAGGCGCACGCACTCTTCGAGTGAGCGCGCTAAATCCTTCTCACTTAGCGAGGCGCCAATATC
>JANNTD010000103.1:0-24547 GCA_031403315.1 Planctomycetota bacterium | reverse complement strand
CGAAGGCCGCCGAGGCGACGGTCGTCAGAATCAGCGTGAGCGACAGAGAATGGATAAAGCGTTTCATGTGTAACTCTCGCGATGTGAATTTGAGAACGGGTATAAAAGGGGAAACATCGGCGACGGCTGCTGGTGGCTCAACGCCCCGACCGGCGCCGACGCAGCGCCAATCCGCCGACAGAAAAAGTCGCCAACACGACACTACTCGGCTCGGGAACGGGATTGACCTTCATCGTGAAATCATCGAGTGCCCAGACCTTGTAATTGCTCACACCGGGGGCGCTGAGGAATCGCAATTCCGAAAAGTCGTTCATCGTGTTGATGAGCGGAGCATTGACCACCAGCGGCGTGAGAACGGCGCTCTCGAAGATGTCGATTGAGACGGTTTGCAAAGCAAGATCGAGCATGATATCCCAGCGATGGTAGCTAGAAGTGCCGACCGATACGGCTGATTGCACCCAACTGCCGACATTGGTCGCGGCGAAATCGGTGGTCGTTCCCGGCTGAATCCCACCGACGGCGAAACCGAGGTTTCCGCTGCTGTCGTAAAACGAGATCGTGTTGGCGATAGTTCCCGCGCCCAACCCGCCCCCTGGTTCACCGCTGCCGGGGATCCATGAACAGGACCAGAACGAGAGCATCAATACATCGCCGCCCGTCGTGGCCGGACTGACTCCACCCAGGTCGTAGCTATCGATGTCGTAGGAATACTCCTGCGAACCGGCTCCCCAGCCATCGGCGTTGGTGGTGATCACCAGCGCCTGGTCGGCGGAGCCAGGGTTGGTGCGGTCTAAATTTTGATGTCCCGTGGCGTAGGCAACACCGCCCGCTAAACCTGGCGTGGGGAATAATGGTCCCTGCAGCTTTTGCCACAGCCCCGTGTTGTCAGGGATATTGATGTAGGCTCCGCCACCGGCGTTCGCGCCGTATTGGCCGGCGTTGAACGTTGCGACATCGTTGAGAAAAGGTTCGTAGCCGTCGGCCGCCTCGAAGCCACCCAAGTAGGCATGGGCGCTCGTCGTGAGCGCCAGCGAGAGCGCGGACAGTGTAAGGACTGAGAGTATTGAGCGAGCCTTCATGGGACGAACCTTTCAAGGTGTAAATTGAAGATTGAATTCGTGCGTCTAGAGAAATAAGACCTGGGGAAAACTTGAAATGGAGCATCTCTCCAGGCCCATTGGAGAGATGCGCTGGTGAGAGAGCATCGCGGCTATACCTCGCGGTTGCGATGTCGAATCAACAAACCGCACAGGCCAGTCAACATCAACAGGCAAGCGCTCGGCTCGGGGACGCACTCGGCAAAGTAGTAGCCGACGCCGTCGCCGGCAAAGTTGGTGTTGATCACGCCCAGGTTGCCGTGGACGATGATCTGCTGCGTACCCGCGGGGATTTCCCAGAACGCGGCGTCGGAATGGACGAATTGCGGCCCCGGACCCGGCTGGGCCGGCAAGACTGCTGTGAGGTTTCCGGTAGCGAGATTCATATCCAACTTCCTAATCCCGGTCACGCCAGAGTTCAGATTTTGCGAATTCCCAACATATTGGAACCCGCTGGGGGGGCCCAGGACGTTGTTGACGATCGCCTCGACACGATACGCCGGCTGGGCCACTTCCGTTGTCGTGTTCCAGATGCCGAACACGGTCTTGGATATCGTGTAGCCGGTTAAGTTGAACGTGACGGTCGACGTCGAATTGGTGGGGACGCCATTGATCGTCTTGCCGTATTGTGTTACCGCGAGATGGCCCTGCACCTGGCCCGAGCCGGGGAACAGCGTAGTAAACTCTGACGGAAAGAGCAGCGGATTGTTGTTGTTGTTGGGCGCAGGTCCGATGCCCGGACCGATAGGCGAGAATGAGTGGGTGACGTTGATGACGCCCAGTTGGTTGGGACTGGTGAATTGACTAGTTGACCCGTTGCCGTTGCCTATGCCGTTGCCTGTCACTGTCAGGAAGTCGTAGGTCAGTGCCGCCGAGGCGACGGTCGATCCCAAGAATATGACGACCATGGCCAAAGCCAGTCGTCGGCTCGTTGTGCCTGTCACTGCTGAAACAACAAAATTGTTCTTGGTGGTTGGTTTGGAAAACATGTGAGCACCTCCAGTGCGATTCAGGGTATCGAGAATTAGTTTGAAGAGACTCACGAGGTAAGTATGGGCTTTCGTCGTGATCGCCAGAGATAGTGAGAACAGGGTCCGCGACGAGAATAGTGAGTGAGCTTTCATGAGGCGAACACTTCGAGGTTTTGAGCAATGATCAAGCGTTGAGTAGTGATTTCTCGCCGAGCGTCCGCAGCGGCCCTTCTCTCCAGACCAGCCTGGAGAGAAGAACCGTTCGCGGAGCAAAGCTTAGAGACCGAGTGCTTACCGTCGCCGCCGGGCGAGTCCGGCCAATCCCACGATCAGCAGCAGGCAGGAACTTGGCTCAGGCACCACGGTATAGAGCTCGAACGCCAGGTCCTTCGAGAATTGACCGATGCCGTGCGTACCAGGAATGCTGCTCGCGGGACCGTCGACCCCGTCGATGTAGAATTGCGGAGACATATTGGCCTGGAAGATGTCGGGCATCACAATCCCCATCGCGGCGTTCGCAGCGATTCTCACGTCTCCGCTGACGGCGTCGTCCTGGAAGTGCCAAACCGGCTGGTTGACGCCAACAATGCCTTCGATGAACTCGCCCGGTGCAACGTTCGGCGAAGCGAGCGTGTCTTGAATCGTGTAGTCGCGATTGTGCCAGCCCCATTGCGTGATGGGGACGAGCGAGGACTGAGGATTGTACGGATCAAACGTCGGGGTATTGAGCGGAACATCAACCATCGCCACGATCTTGAGCCAATAGACCGTGTCCTTCAATTCCTTGAAGTCCTTGCCGAGATGCAATTCGGCGTTGTACTCGTACAGCGACTCGCCCAGGATCGGGTCCGGACCGCGAATCAACTTTTCCGTGAATGTGCCCGAGCCGGGTGCCAAGGCACCGCGAAATACTGTTTGATTCAACAGCGGCTGGCCGGGACGGCTGAAGCTCGGCGCGGGTCCTGCCGGAATGTCCGACTCGAAGGAGATCAGAAACTTGTTGACCGGCGTACTCGGGTCGATGACGTCCTTGAGATACGATCCCCACCACTTCACGTGGACCACGGGAGTGGAGAAATTGTCGGCGAAATCGTCCGCCATGAATTTGCCCTGCCACAGCGGTTGATTATTAAAGCTGTACGCCGTGCTGAGCTCGTCGTGGCCCTGGTAGATGCCTACCGTGCCATTGTTGTCGATGACCGTGGTATTGATCATCGGCTGTTGCGAGAACTTCAACTTGTCGCGGCCGGGCAGCGGATCGGCGGTGGCGACGGCTGTGAAGCCGGCCGCCAGCAAGGCCGCGGCGAGAAACACTTTCAGCGATGCGAATTGTTGATTGCGTGACATAGTACTTGCCCTTGATTATTGAGTGAAAAAATAGTTACAGAAAGTTGGAAATCGTGGTGTGAGCGGTCTATGGCATCGGCATCCTCACACGAATGCGACGCACCACGCCGGCTGCGGCGACGAGCACCACACCGACCAGGCAGACGCTCGCCGGCTCCGGGATCCGGTAGGTGCCGACGATCCTGTCGACGCGAAGACCCGTCGGGCCGCCTGCGTTGAAGAGCGCGAAGTCCAACGTGTTCAGGCCGAACACAAAGTTGTTGGTGACGCTAAACGGCACGAGCGACATGAAACCTGCACTCACATTTCCCGTCGAGTTGCCGTTGATGTAGATGTCGACGCTGGGGTCGTCCGTGCCCCACAATCCCGAGACATTGACCGTGCTCAGATTCGCATTCGCTGGCACGGTGAACGTGGTGCGGTAGGTGTAGTTCCCCACCGGGCCCTGGCTCGATTGGTCCGGGCCAATCCAACGGGAAAACCCATTGTTCGGCACCCATGGCCCGCCGAAGATCGGCCAAATGGTATGGTCCACGGTGACGGCTGTGGAACTACCCGGCTGCACGATGAGACTGTAATTGGGATCGGCGACACCGGCCCCGACCAGGGCTACGCCGCCGCTCGTGCCGGTGTTATTCAGATTCGCAATCAATGCCGCCTCGGCCGCAGGCGAGAGGTGCTCCAGCACCATCAGGCAGACAATCAGAGCGAGCAATCGAGACGTAAACTTTGTAACCATAAGATCGAACTTCCTAGTGACGCAATGGTCAATGTTGGTAGGAACGTGAACAAAACAACGAATAGCAAATGGTTCAATACATGGGACTGGTGTGCTTGTAGCGGCTGCGGCGATGGGCGCCGTTGATCGTACGGGCTTTCTGCCGCGCCCCGGGGCCGCCTCGGCTCCGCATCAGCGCTTTCGTCCGCGAGTTGTGCGAGCGGACCGGACAAGCGCCTTGTTGGCGGTGGCTGATGCGTTCAAAGCGGTCGAGGTTGTCGAGTTCGTTGGCGTCGTCGGCGTAGTCGCCGGATGAAGCAGTCCAAAGAGTCATGGGTCGAGTCCTTGTGTGAGTGTGAAAAGTTGTCTCGGTGAATCGTCAAATCGGCGGAGTCGTGAAGTAGCAAAGGGCCAAGCGGTTCCGTTCGCTCAAGGCGGTCGGACCAGATGGGACGGCACCTCCAAGGCCATCACCGAATCGCGTAGAACTTTCCAAGGCGCGGAATCGTCCAATGCGCCGGCCGCACGAATCGGCTCAGTAAACAGCGGCCGTAAGGCGTCGGCGACGGCCATTCCCGATCGGCCGGCAATCGGCAAAAACGTGTGCGCACCCGCCGCCCGAAACGCAGCCTCCACGTCCGGCTCCAGGCGAAACGCCACGGCCACGCGGTAAGGCCGTCGCCCTCGATCACGCGACCACTCCACTAGCCGTGCCATCGGCGCGAGACCATTCCGATCGTCGAGCCAAAACAACACGCACGCGGGATGGTGCAGCGACAACTCTCGCGCGAGTGAGCGCGGACTGGCTTCCAACAGCAGTGGCCAACCGCAGCAGTTGACCACGTCGTCGAGCGGCGGCGTCACGTCCGCACGCGTCGTGGCGATCAATCCTAAGGGCGAATGTTTTTTGACCATGAATCGGCCTCCGTGATTTCGCATCCGACAATCGTTCGGACAGACCCACTCTCTTTGCTAACGGAGTGCCAATCGCGCGATTCGCGTCAAGATCGATCGCTAAGCGACGACGCAGTGAAGAGTTACGAAAGAAAGTTCGCTCACGCGAAAGGAGATGTTGGCGGCAACGCGATTGGTACACTTCATTCCAACCGCAAGCAAACTCGCGCGCGAACCGCGTGACACAGCCAGACTTAGAGCGGATTAGGTACGATTTGTTCCAACGGAGCGTTTCGTACCAGCACCAAAGATGAGTGCTGCGCGAACAAATGTGAGTGCGCCAGCGGCGCTACCGCGGCCGGATGCGGGCCAGATGCTCCAGTCCGTGGAGCACGATCTTGCGCCGCAGGCGATGGCGCTCGACGTCGAGCAGCCGGGCCGCGTCCGACTGATTGCCGGAGGTGACTTTCAGCACGCGGGCGATCAACAGCCGCTCCGCGTCGGCCAGCCGCGGAATCGACTCTTCGCCATGCTGCGCTTCGCTGGTCGTCCATTCCTCGAACGCGACCGGCTGAAATTCGCGGATCTCGCACGGCAAGTGAGCCGCTTGGATCGTGCGGTCGCCGCAAAATAGAAAGGCCCGCTCGATCGCATTCCGCAGTTCGCGGACGTTGCCTGGCCAATCGTACTGAACGAGCAGGTCTGACACTTCCTCCGCCAGCACCTTCCCCGGCTCCTCGTACAAAGCCGCCACCTCTTCCACGAAATGAACGGCTAGCGGCAGAATATCCTCGCGCCGTTCACGGAGCGGACGAATCGCCAACCGCACCACGTTCAGGCGGAAGTACAGGTCCTGCCGAAACGTCCCCTCGCGGACCATCTGGCCCAGGTCGCGGTGCGTCGCCGCGATCACCCGCACGTCGACCGGTATCGGCTCGGTTCCGCCCACCGGCACGACCGTCCGCTCCTGCAAGCAGCGGAGGATTTTGGCCTGCACCGAGAGCGGCAACTCGCCAATCTCATCGAGAAACAGCGTCCCGCCGTCGGCACACCGTACGAATCCGAGCGCGGCAGATACGGCCCCCGTGAACGCGCCCTTCACGTGGCCAAACAGTTGCGAGCCCATCAACTCGGAAGAGAATGCCGTGCAGTCGACCGGCACGAACGGCCGTCCGGAGCGCCGGCTCAACGCGTGAATGTCGCGGGCGGCGATTTCTTTGCCGACGCCGGTCTCACCTTCGACCAGCACGGTGGCAGATCGCGGCGCGACGACTTCGATTTGAGCGCGGAGAGCTTGCGACGATTCCGAATCACCGGCGACGTGCGTCAGAGTGACGCGTCGACCCAATCGATTCGGCACACAAGCACCGGATGCCCCGAGCGGCGTTGAATCCAGCATTAGCCCTCGATTCCGCCTGCGGACGAGAGTTGGCGAACAGCTTGGAAAAGTCTGGAAAAGGACTGGCCGAGAAGAGTTTGGACCGCTTCGCGCCAGTTATTTTCTTCACGAAATTTTAATAAATTCTCGCCTAATGTCAATACCTCGGCACCGCAGCGCGCCACCCTGCTACCGGGGATGGCAAGAAGAGTATTACGGCGTCGGCAGAGTGATTCGCCACTCAGCGGCAGCGGACAACCGCTTGCGGTTTAGCTCTCTGGGGGCAGCATTCAAGAACTTATGGGGGGGCCGTCCAGCCAAATCCATTCGGCTCCTCGGGATACGCCAACTGCCCGAACTCGGCCGTCAGCGGCTTGTCGAAGAAGACATGGTCGGCAAATTCGACCAGATCCTCGTTGCTGGGAATGTGCCCCACTGGCCGGAAGCGGATACTGAGCCGGTCGCCGGCGCCAAGGAATTGGTACACTTCGGCCGCCGCAAGGTTCGTCAATTGCGACCCCTCGGGATTGGTCCACTCGTCTTCGGTCCCCTCGGTCGCCAACATCGCCCGCGGCGCCACCCGCGCCTTGAGCAGGTGTTGATCCAGCGGCAGCTCGTCCGCCTTGCCCACAAACCGATTGAAGTCCGGCCGGAACCAATGCGGCGCGAAGCCGACGATGTTCTGCAGTTGTTCGCTGTTGCCATAGATAAAGCGAAACGGCGCGGAGCCCGCGCAGCCCGAGTGGCTCGGCACCGTGAGCGCAATCCGCTCGTCGAACGCGCCCGCCACCAGCGCCGCCTTGCCGTAACGCGAATGGCCGGTGACGACAATTTTCTTCGCGTCGATGCGGTCATCCTGCGCGAGCACGTCGATCGCGCGGCGCATCCCCCAGGCCCAAGCCATTAGCGCGCCGCAATCGAGGTCGTCGCCGAACAGTTCGTAGATGCCGGACTCGCGCGCGTGCTCGCGGTTGTCGCTGGCGACCTGCATGAAGTTGACCTCGGCCAGAGCGTAACCGCCGTCGACGATCGCGTTCGGCCCCGGCGGCCGACCTCGCCCGCCGAATGCGCCCTGCACTACTACGGGCACCGGCCCGTCGACGTCTTTCGGCAGCGTCAGCGTCATGTCGACCGCGAACGACTTACCGCCGTGCTCCATGTCGAGCGTCCACTTCTCGCGCGTGACTCCGCTCGCTGCATCGACGTCCGCTGCACCGCGAGTGACTGCCATCCTCTCCGGTTTCGGAGGTAAGTGGCCATATTCGTTGTCTTCAAACAGCGACTTGATTTCGCTGCGCCGCCGCTGCCAATCTTCCGGCCTGCGTACGGCAGAGCCATCGGCAAAGATAAACGGATTCGGCAACTCCGCCGCGGGGGCAGAAGAGACCGCGGCATAGAATATCACCGCGACCGCCAGACCACGCAGCGTGCCCATGCATTCCCCTCCGCCAACGGCCAGAATTATTTCGCGTCGTCCAGTAAGTCCGCAAACTCCTTGCGGAACTTCTCGACCTTCGGCCGAATCACGTATTCGCAGTATTGCTGACCAGGATTTTGCTCATAGTACTCCTGATGATACTTCTCGGCCGGGTAGAACTTCTTGAACTTGGCAATCTCGGTGACGATCGGCGCAGCGAACGTGCCCGATCCGTCGAGTTGCTTTTTATATTCTTCGGCCAGCTTCCGCTGAGCGTCGTTGTGATAGAAGATCGCCGAGCGATACTGCGTGCCGACGTCGTGACCCTGCTGATTCAGCGTGGTCGGATCGTGCGTTTGCCAGAACGCCCGCAAGATGTCGGTCAACGAGATCTGCGCCGGGTCGTAAGTGACCTGAATCACCTCGGCATGTCCGGTGTTGCCGGCGGAAACCTGCTCGTAAGTCGGATTCGCCAAAAGCCCGCCGCTGTAGCCGGAGACCGCTGACTTGATGCCCTTGAGTTGCTGAAACACCGCTTCGGTACACCAGAAGCATCCCGAGCCGAGCGTCACCTGCTCGAAATTCTTGTCGTCGGTCGACTGTGGCATTTTTGCTTCCTCCGCGTTGGCCGTGGCCAAGGAGATGGTGGCTCCCAAGACGAACGCTGCACCCGTCAAGAGTTCTTTTTTCATGCTAATTGATACGCTAGACCCAGCGCGTCAGTTCTCGATCGGCAGTTCGTAACAGGCGATTTCTTCGCCATTCCGCAGATAAAGCCGATTCGCCACCAAGGCCGGGTGATTCCACGTCTTGCCCTCGATCGCCTCGAATTTGCCCAACTCTTCCGGCTGCTCACCGGCAATCCCCACCAGCGACACTTCGCCCCGTGCACCGAGCACCAAGAGCGCGTCCCGATCCGCGACGAGCAGCACTTGGCCATGTCCATAGCGGCCCTTCTTCCACAGCCGCTCGCCCGTCTCCAAATCGAGCGCACAAAGAATGCCATCGTCGAGGCCGTAGATCTTTCCCTTATGAGTCACGAAGTCGTTGAAGTTCGGCTTGATGCGATTCGAGACCCACAGCTCGCTCGTCGTCCACTTGCCGTCTTGCCGCTTGACTTCCAACAGCGTCAGCCCCGCCTCGACCGACACCAGCAACTTGTCGTCGGCCACGACCAGCGGCTGCAACATCGGCAGCGCCGTCTCACTGCCGACCGCATACTCCCAGACGAGTTTGCCGTCGTCGATGTTCACCGCCCGCAGCGCGCGATTGTCGTGCATCAAAACCTGCCGCGTGCCACCGAGTTCCACCAATTGCGGCGAGCTATACGTGTCGCCGCCACCCGCGATCTTCCACTGAAGCTCACCACTCGCCGCATCGTATGCCAGGAGTCCAGCCGCCTCTTTGCCGGGGGCGAAGACGAGCACCTTGCCGTCGACCGCGAGCGGCGACACCGCGAAGCCCCACTGTGGCACGACCGCGCCGGCCTCGGCCACCAGATCATGCGTCCACAACAACTTTCCAGTCGCCGCGTCGAGACAGTTGAGATTTCCCTTGCCGCCGAGCGCGTAGATTCGCCCGTCAGAGAATTCGGGCGTCCCCCGCGGCCCGGCACCCGACAGTCCTTCGTAGAACCGCACCGGATCGGCGTGGACCCAAATTTCCTCGCCGGTTGCCGCGTCGTAACACGCCACGACTTCGGAGTCATCGCGCTGTTCCTGCGTCACCACGCGACCATCGACAACGATCAGACTCGACCAGCCCGGCCCCAGCCGCTGCCGCCAAATCTCCTGTGGCGCGGGGGAATCCCAGTCGAGATCGAGCTTCGCGCCACTGACAACCCCGTCGCGGTGCGCGCCGCGAAAACCGGGCACGTCGCCGGGCACGAGTGTCCACTCTCGAAGCGGAGCCGCCGATTCCGTCGCCGCAGCGGCCTTCGCCGTGTGACTCGCTAGAAACAGCTCTTCCGACGTCGGGCTCCAGCGCCAACTGAACTCGCCGCGCTGCATGGCATCCAAGCCGTCGACGCGAATCAACGCCAACACCGCCAGCACGCCGAGAATCGCGGCCGCAAGTCCGACGCGCCGAACTTGAGGCGACGAATTTCGGCTCACCGCCAACCAGAGGACGCCCGCCGTCAGCACCCACGGCAACGCCGCCATGAATATCGAGAAAATCGTGATCGTTGGATCGGCCACACTCAACACGGCAATTGATCCGACGACAAATACCGCCACCGCCAGCAGTCGATCGCCCCAACTCACACCACGACTAATGAACAACCACCAGACGAGGAACCCCAACAACAACAATCCATGCGCCGCCAGCCGCGACATGAACCGCGCAAACATCGTCATCTCGAACGAGCCATTCGCCAGATAGAACGCCCAGAACAGCGCGAGCATCACCACCGCCGGCCACAATCGCAGTGGTCGGGATTCCGGCGTCGCATGATCTCCTGCAGCGGCTGCGGCGGGCGCTTTCTCGACAACAAAATCGGTCGCCATGGCAGAGAGGTCTCACTTTGCAAAAACGCAACGGTCCGGGTCGACGGCGAGAATGCCACAATTCTGCAAATTTTACCCCTCATCGCGTCCGTTGGACAGCAGCGGCTGAACCCGCTCGCTCACCATGAAACGCCACCAATTTGCCAATTTGTCGCCGCTTTCGGCGCAAAACTTTCTGTGCTACCGTTCGTAGTTGTAAGGTGCCAGTTTAGTCGCAACGTGTGCAAGTATCGGGACGTTGACTGCCCATCCTTCTTGAAACCCCTCCGCGGAGATCACCATGTCAGCCACCAATCCCAAAAGTCGTGGTCAGATTACGCCCACCTCCCAGGGTCTCGATCGGCGCGATTTCCTCAAAGCTGCCGGCATCACCGTCGCCGCCGCCGGCACCGTCGGCTCGACCATGCTCCCGATCGGCACCTCCGCTGCTGTTGCCCAAACGCCGCCGACGCCGCCACCCACCGGCCCCTACAAGCTTCCGCCGCTGGGCTATGCCTTCGATGCCCTCGAACCCTACATCGACGCACGGACGATGGAAATCCACCACGACAAACATCACCAGGCCTACGTCAACAATCTCAACGTCGCCGTCGCGGGCACCCACTTCGGCAATCAGCCGGTCGAACAGCTCATCGCCAACCTCGACCAATTGCCGGAAAAAATTCGCACCGCGGTCCAGAACAACGGCGGCGGCCACGCCAACCACAGTCTCTTCTGGCAGCTCTTGAAGAAAGACGGCGGCGAGCCTGGCGCCGAGCTCGCCAAAGCAATCGAAACCCAGCTCGGAGGTTACGACAAGTTCAAGGCAGACCTCTCCAAGGCCGGCATCACCCGCTTTGGCAGCGGTTGGGCCTGGCTGATCGTCGACGAAAACAAGAAGCTCGTCATCGAAAGCTCCGCCAACCAGGACACGCCGCTCATGGTCGGCAAGACGCCGATCCTCGGCCTCGACGTGTGGGAGCACGCCTACTATCTCAAGTACCAGAACCGCCGCCCCGAATACGTCGAAGCGTTCTTCTCGGTCATCAACTGGCCGAAAGTCGACGAACTCTACGCGAAAGTGATGGCGAGCTAAGCGCCCGGCGGCATCTGCGAGCCGAACGTGTCGAGTAGTTGCAGCCGCGTCGCGCTCAGCCGTGCCGCGAGCGCAAGCGACGTCCGCCGCAACAGCTCGTAGCCGAATCGCGGATTGTGCTTGCAGATCGTCAGCAGTTGGCCGGTGTTGATCTGGGCCACCTTGCTGGGGACGAGCGCCGTGGCCGTGGCGGTCATCTGAGTCTGCTCGAGCAGTGCCGACCAGCCGAGTATTTCCCCCGGCCCCACGGCCATGATCCGCCGGCTGCCTCCGCCGGTCATGTTGATGTCGAGCGCGACGCTCCCGGCAACCACCAAAAACACGTCCTGCGGCACCTCGCCCTCGCGGAACAGAATCTGCCCCGCTTCGACGTTGCGCATCCGCGTCACGTCGGCGATCTGCAAGAGATGCTCGTTGTCGATGTCGTGCAGAAATCGCACCTCGCGGAGCGCCTCGATCATTGCTTGTTTATCCATTCCGCAACTCACCTCTCCCTCGTTGACCGGCTTTTCGCCACGCCTGTACGAACATTCTCAGGTCTGGACTATTTTCGGGCTCCTGCCGCACGATTGTCAATTCTCGAATCGCCAGCGGACGGCGGCCCTATTTCTGCTTATACTGGTGCCTGCGAAATTGTCAAATCGTCGCGTTTCGTTCGCAGTGGGTGGAGTTCGATATGCCGTGGGAAGCCTGGTTCACTCTGGCGGTCGTCGTCGGAATTTTCGTCGTACTGGTCCGCGAATCGCTGCCGACCGACATTGTCATGGTCGGGGCACTCACGCTCCTGGTGGCCGTGGGCGAAATGCGCCACAGCGAATTTTTGCCGTCGATCGCCCAAGCGGTGGCCGGCATGGGGAACACCGGCCTGATCACCGTGGGGGTGCTATTTGTCGTCGTGGCGGGGCTCGTGCAGACCGGCGCGATGGAGCTCGTCGCCGGCCCGATCATCGGCCAGCCGAAGTCCGCCCGCTCCGCCTTGGTCCGGCTGCTCACGCCGGTCACCACCTTGAGCGCGTTTCTCAACAACACGCCCGTCGTGGCAATGTTCATGCCGGTGGTTGAAGACATCTGCAAACGCTCGCGGATCAGCCCCTCAAAGCTTTACATACCCATGGCCTACGCCGCCACGTTTGGCGGCGTCTGCACCCTGGTTGGCACTAGCACCAACCTGATCGTGCAAGGTCTGCTGATTGAAGACGGCCACCCGGGAATGCACATGTTCGACCTCACTTGGGTCGGCGTGCCGTGCGCCGTCGCAGGCATCGCGTTCTTCGTGCTCTTCGGCCAGTGGATGTTGCCCGATCGCCGCCCGGCGATCACCACTCACGACGATCCGCGCGAATACACCGTCGAGATGATGGTCCTCGCCGACGGCCCGCTGGTGGGCAAGAGCATCGAGGAGGCCGGCTTGCGGCATTTGCCGGAACTCTTCCTCGCGCGGATCGAACGAGATGGCGAGGAAATCGCGCCCGTTGCGCCGCGCGAACGACTCCGCGGCGGCGACCACCTGGTGTTCGCCGGCGTTCTCGATTCGGTGATCGACCTCACCAAGATGCGCGGCCTCGCACTAGCGCCCGAGCCGTCGCACAAGCTCGATACACCGGTCACCAAGCGTCGTTTGATCGAAGCGGTCGTCTCGAACCGCTGCCCGCTCATCGGCACCAGCATCCGCGAAGGCGAGTTCCGCTCCTACTACAACGCGGCCGTGGTCGCCGTCGCCCGCGGTGGTGAGCGCCTGCAGGGGAAAATTGGCGACATTGTCCTCGAGCCGGGCGATACGCTGCTCCTCGAGACCGACGAAGACTTCCTGCTCCGACAACGCAATTCAAGCCACTTCTTCCTGGTGAGCGGCGTCGAAAACTCGCAGCCCGTCCGCCGCGACCGGGCCTGGGTCGCGCTCGGGCTGTTGGTCACCATGATCGTGGTCTCATCCTTCGGTTGGCTCGACCTCCTCACCGCCGCCTTCATTGCCGCCGGCTGGATGATCGCGCTCGGCTGCTGCTCGGTGAGTCAGGCCCGGCAAAGCATCGACTGGTCGCTCCTGGTCGTGATCGCCGCGGCGCTCGGCATCGGCAAAGCAATCGACGTGAGCGGGCTCGCCGACGTCGTGGCTGCCGAAATCATCGGCTTCGCCGGCGGACATCCCTGGTGGGTGCTCGCGGCGGTGTACTTCGTGACGATGATCTTCACGGAGCTGATCACCAACAACGCCGCCGCCGTGCTCGTCTATCCGATCGCGATGTCCGCCGCCCATTCGCTCGAAGCGAACGAAATGCCGTTCGTGATCGCCATCGCCATCGGCGCATCGGCCGGCTTCGCCACCCCCTTCGGCTACCAGACGAACCTGATGGTCTACGGCCCCGGCGGATACCGATTCAGCGACTACTTGCGCGTCGGCATTCCGCTCGATCTGTTGTTCATGGCCGTCACGGTCGCGCTCACGCCGTACGTGTTTCCGTTTTATCCGTAAACCGACAGCGCGCTCCGCTGCGCTCGCTTAGGCTCACTCCGCGTCGCGCAGCGAAGCGGAGCGCGTCAGCTTTTTTCCACTCTATCCGTCTCCCGATCCCCTGTAATGAGCCCCGCCGAGCGGTCGTGCGTTAGATAGTTCCAACCCCACTGCACGAATACCAGCACGCGATTGCGGTGGTTGACGATGTTCATCAGATGAATGAACAGCCACATCACCCAGGCCACGAAACCCGTGAATCGCACGCGGCCAAAGTCGGCCACCGCCGCACTCCGGCCGATCGTCGCCAGATTGCCGAGGCTGCGGTAACGGAACTTCGGCAGCTCGCCGCCTTCAAGTCGCGCCCGAATCAGCCGCGCCACATACCGCCCCTGCTGAATCGCCACGGGTGCAACGCCCGGCAACAGCTTGCCGCCTTGATGCGTGTAGCTGGCCATGTCGCCGAGCACGAAAATCTCCGGGTGCCCGACGAGCGACAAGTCCGCCTCGACCGCGATCCGCCCGGCGCGATCGAGCACAGCACCCGTCACGTCGGCGAGCTTTTTCGCCAACGGCGACGCCGCCACGCCCGCCGCCCAAATCACCGTCCGCGTCTCCAGCCGCTCCACCTGGCCGCCGGCGTCGAACATCACGTGATCCTCCGCGATCGCAGTCACCATCGTCTTGGTGCGCACGGTCACACCCAATCGCTCGAGCGACGCCTGCGCCGTGGCCGAGAGCTCGGGCGGAAAAGTCGCCAGCACCCGGTCGCCCGCCTCGACCAGGATCACCTTGGCGTCGGCCGGATCGATGTGGCGAAATTCGTGCTTGAGCGCGTAGCGGGCGATCTCGGCGATCGCTCCAGCCAGCTCGACCCCCGTCGGCCCGCCACCCACGATCACAAAATTTAGCGGCACCGGCGGCCGCTTGAGCTCCGCTTCCCGCTCGGCCAGCTCAAACGCGGTGAACACCCGCCGGCGAATCTCCGTGGCGTCTTCGACCGTCTTGAGCCCCGGCGCGAATCGCTCCCACTCCGGGTGGCCGAAATAGCTGTGCCGTGCCCCAGCTGCCACAACGAGCGTGTCGTAAGGTATCTCGCTGCCGCCGTTCGTGTCGTCGACGATCACGCGCCGGCCTGCCACGTCGAAGCCGTCGACGCTGCCCAACATCACCTCGCAGTTGCGCTGCCGCTCCAAGACGCTCCGCAGCGGAGCCGCGATGTTGGCGGGCGACAGCTCTCCGGCCGCCACCTGGTACAACAGCGGCTGAAAGAGATGAAAATTCCGCCGGTCGATGAGCGTCACTTGCACGGCGGCACGGCGCAGATAACGGACCGCATTCAACCCGCCGAAACCGCCACCGACGATCACGACACGGTGCGGGCTGCCAATTTCTTGAGAGACTTCCATGGCGACAAATATGCGAGTAAAGTCCGTACCCGCCTGCCAAGGCCACATCGTCCTATTATCTGTTCCAAATTTCAAGTGCTAAAGAATATGGAATTACTCTCGCAGAGACGCAGAGACGCGGAGGAAATGAAGGACGACTTCCGCCATATTTCTTGTTCTCTGCGTCTCCGCGTCTCTGCGAGAGAATATTCGGCAGTTACTCCGGCAGCGGCTGGTCCTTCGTCTCCGGAGCAAACGGCAGCGTCGCGAGGGCAATCACGAACACCACGCACATGGCCATGGCCGCATAGCGCTCCCGCAGCGGCGACTCGAAGCCGTAGTGCGTCCCGAATACATCAGTCGCCAGCTTAGCCGAGAAAAAACTGCCACCGGCTGCCGCGAACCGCCCCAGGTTATAACAAAACGACGTGCCCGTGCTCCGCAGACGGCTAGGGAACAGCTCCGGCAAGTAGATCGCGAACCCGGCAAACACGCCCAGCGTGAAAAACCACATCAGCGGCATCATCCAATACGCGTCGGTCGGCGTGCTCATCGTCCGAAACACATAGAGCGTGACGACCAACGAACCGGTATACCACACGGCGAAGGCTGGTTTTCGCCCGAACCTGATGCACGCCTTGGTCATGAACCACATGCCCACCGCGGCACCGATCATTTGCAGCGTGTAGGCGTAGGACTTCACCTGGTTGATCGCGGCCGGGATCTCCGCCTCGGGCATGTTCTCCGCCTCGAAGTGAATGCGAAACACTTTCGATTGAATGTCGATCGCGTACTCGACGATCGCCCAGAGGCCGATGACGCCGGCCGAGGAGATCAGCGCTCCGACCACCAAGTTCTTCCGCCATCTCCGCTCGCGCAAGAGATCGCGATAGGGCGTCAGGATGCTCCCCTCCGGCAATCGCCCTTCCGCCTTCGCCCGCAGCCACGGCTCCGGCTCGCGGAGGAATTTCATCGTGAATACCACCAACAGGGCCGGCAGCGCTCCGACCAAGAACATCCACCGCCAACCATTCCCCTGGGCGATCACGTCGCGGGTCACCAGCGCACTGATTATCGTGAGCACGACCCCCGCCGACAAATTGCCGACGGTCGAGAGAATCTGCAGCCACCCCAGCGCCCCGGATCGCGCGTTGTCGGGGAGCGTCTCCGCGATGAGCGCTACCGCCAGGCCGAACACACCGCCGACGCCAACGCCCGTCAGAAACCGAGCGATGGCGAAGTCCCAATAAGTTTGGCTGAAGTAGCTCATTCCGGTGCACGCCGAATAGATGAGCACTGTGATCGTGAGCATCTTCGCACGCCCGTAGCGGTCGCCCAGGGCGCCAAAGACGAGCCCGCCGATCCCCCAGCCGATCAGGAAGTACGCCGTCACTTGCTTGCCGAGCGCCTGCACGTCGGCGCTGGGCGTCGATCTCGTTAATTCGGTGATCGCATCCACGCGCGCCAGCGAGAACAGCCGCTGGTCCAAGCAGTCGAAAAACCACGCGGCGCTGGCGACGATGAACACAAACCAATGATAGGGCGTGAGCCCGCGGTACCAGGCCGTGCGTTCTTGCATCATGAGGATTCGCACCTTCAATCGGGCAGATTTTCCGCCGTCGGCTCAGGAAGAAAGCAGCTCAAAATGATATTCACGAAGTAAACCCCCGTGCCGATCGCCATCGCCGCCGCGGCCATCCGCACCGCGTCGGTCTCGCCGGGCATCCACAGCGAAAGTTGGCTCGCCACCAGCGCGAACGACGTGCCGATCATCCGCCCGCCGATGTTCGCGGCAAAACTCTCGCCGGTGCCCCGCAAATGCACTGGGAACACCCGCGGCAGATAGTTGCCCCAAAAGCTGAACTGGGCCACCGTGCAGAGCCCAACCAGGAAAATGCCGATCTGCAACCCCATCTGGCTCGTCGTCGCAAAGTGGCCAAACACGATCGGCAGAATCACCAACCCGGGGAACAAGAACAGCCGGATTAACCACCGTCGGCTAATAATCACGGTCGCCAAGATCGCCAGCAGCAATCGACCCGCGAGCCCGCCATACTCCTGAATCTTGGTGACGTGCGCCGCCGTCGATTGCACGATCTGCCCCGCGATACCGCGGGCCGCCGGTTCCGGCTTGCCAGCCGACGCTTCCGCAATTCTCGCTCGTACCTCGGGCAACGCAGGCACGATCTGCGGAATTTGCTGGATCGCGCCAAACGCCGCGCCGTAGCTGCAAGCGAACATCAGCGTCGTGACGATCGTCGTCTGTCGCAGCGCGGGCGAAAACAATTCGCCAATGCTGGGCCGCTTGAGCGTGCCCGCTGCCTTCTTCGCCTGCCATGCCGGCGACTCGGGCAAAAACGGCCGAATAATGATTAGCGGAATCGCCGGAATCAGCCCGCTCATCAGCGTATAGCGCCACGCCAGGTTAGCCGGATCCACGTTGCCCACGAAGCTCATCCACTCCGACGGCAAACTTCCCGCGTGGGCGACCATCCAGTAGTTGACATAAGCTACCATCAATCCGCCGAGCGACGAGAAGAACTGCGTGTAGCCCAGCACACGTTCGCGCCGCTTCGGCTCGGGAAACAATTCCGCTAGCCACGCCACGGCCGCCACGAACTCCACGCACACGCCGACAAACGTCGTGCAGCGAAAGAATAGCAACATCCAAATGTTGGTCGACAACCCCGCGGCAAAGGCCGAGAAAGCATACAGCAAGATGCTCCAAGTCAGCACCCGTCGCCGCCCGAGCCGATCGGTGAGATAACCGCCCAACAGCCCAAAGATGCCGCCCACAAACGCCGGCACGAAGAACAACAGCCCGCGCCACAGATTGAATTGATCGCTCCCCGGCGCCGCACCCAGCAGTTCAAGCAACGCCGGCCGCAAAATCAGCGGCAGCATCAACAGTTCATAAATGTCAAACGCGAACCCAATCGCGGCGATGACACAAACAGTCCACTGCACCGGCGTCAAACGTTCCGATTCCGCCATCGATCCGAGGCCTCCGCGTTAGTGCAATTCGCGTTGCGAAGGGCCTATTGTAGCAGCCAGCAACATGGCCCGCGACCCGTTTCACAGCCCTCGCTCCCTGTCCCGCGAAGCAACGACTATTGGAATGTCCGCCCCGCTCGAATAAACTTTCAATCGCGGGCCCTGTCCGCGGTCAGACGACACGCTCCCACCATCGGCGTCGACGATCCTCCCGCCTATGCCAGCCCAAATTCGGGTATCCCTGCGGCGACTCTTCGCGTGGACCACGATCTACGCGATTCTTTTGGGCGTGCTCACGATGCTCCCCCTTTTGCCGCTCCAATTATTCGCCGCGATTGTCATTATTTCAGCCTTTGTGGTCGCCGATTCGCTCTTCGACTGGAAACACGACACTGTCCCGGCGACCGCTCGACTCGCCATGGTCGTCGCCTACTACGCATCCGCGCTGGCGGCGATTGCTGCCGCTTGCTATCTGCTGTACCTCGTGTTGCCCGAGCCGCCTACGCCGCCGCCGCCGTCAACATTGTCGTTCTGGGGATCCGTCTTTCAACTCCTTTCGCTTCCGCGCGACCTCGGTGATGCGATCAGCCGGGCGGCGACAATTGTACTCATCTATCTCATCGCGTTTGGCGTCTTCAGCACGATCGCCCTGACGGCCGCGATCGTCGCACGGCGCCAGTATCCTGCCGCCAAGTGGTTCGCATTGGCCAACGGCCCCGGCACCTGCCTGCTCCTGCTAATCGTGGCCTTCTATTTTTGGGAAATCTTCTGGGAATCAACTTGAGGGACCGGTCGGGTGGCACGCCCTAAGCTTCCGCAGGATGATGCATGTGCATGCATGGCAAGCGGGAACGAAGGCTACGGCTGCAAACGCGGCGTACTCGCCCCGGAGGGATGAAGTCGTGTAGCCAGGCCCGCAAGGGCCTGGAGACCGATCGGTAAGGAACGCAAAGCCCCGGAGGGGCGACATCGGTTGACTGCGCTCCATCGTTACCAATGTCGCCCCGTCGGGGCTTCTTGAGATAGATGGGACATTTATTCCAGGGCCTCACGGCCCTGGCTACACTACACGACGCGGCCCCTCCGGGGCCAAGAAAAATACGCTCTCAGCGCGCCATCACATGCACAATCCTGCTCGGCGCAGGGCGTCGTCGGTTCGCGCTGCCAAGTCGCCACGCCCTTCGCTGGAAGCTCATGGCGTGCCACCCAACCCGGAGTCAGGTCCCAATTCTTGGCCACCATCTCGCGCGGGGGGTGGCTAAAAATGCCAGTTGACTTTTCCGGCGGATAGTGGTTTAATGTACACTATCAGCCGCGCTCGGCGTGACACGCAGTTCAGGAGCACCTGACTTCCGACGCTTCGTGTCGAGCGGCTGGCCGGTGCGCTGACGCTTCGCCAACGCTGCCGTGGCGGTTGGCTGCGCTAGGGTTGCGCGCCGGCTGCGTACTTGATCGCCGTCAGCTCACGGCCTGCTGCAAAATGGGGGCCGCTTGCGGCAAAATGAACCTTCATTTTGCAGCAGCCGCTTGTAAAAACACTCGACAAAACAAGGGGGCTTAAAGCATCGAGCGGTGCAAAATGGCTGAGTTTTGCAGCAGTTTACCGGTATCCGTCTTCCCCTGCCGCACACAGCCCTCGGCCCGTCCTGGTTCGCTGTTGCCTTCGTGATTCTCGAGACTTACGACCCATGCCGTTCCGCCTAACCAATAATCACCCGCGGCCGCTTCTTCGAATCCGGCTCCGCTTTTTGAATCAGCTCGCGGACCAGCCACGGCACGTTGCCTTCGCCGAACAGCAAAAAGCCCAAGTTGGCCGCCAGCGGGCTCTCGTCCGACCAGCCGAAGTGGATCTCCGGCGCCTTGCCGGCTTTCGACAGTTCCAGCGCGACCGTCGCCACGGCGTGGGCGATCGAGACACACCGTCGCAACCGCACCACGAATCGCCCTTCCTCCTCGACCACTTCCAACAGCGGGTTCTGTTCGAACTCGCTCGTGTCCCCGAGCACGGCCTCGACGAATACGATCGGCACCTCGTCGTCGAGCCGGTGCACGCGCCGCATCCGCTCGTCTTTCTGCTCGATCGTGTGGTGCCCCGGTCGATGCGGCACGAGCACCGGAAACTCCAAGTGCCGCAGCGCGTCCCACAGGAACCGCGACGTCTCATCGACAAAATCGAATTTCTCGAACCGCAACTCCGTGCTCCGCTGCAAACGCGAGATGAACGAAAACAACAGCACCGAGGCAATGAACGCCCCGGCGATCTTAATCCCATCCGGCTTCTCGATGATGATTGCCACAGTCGTATAGAAGAACACCAACATCGCCACGAAGTATCCCCAAGGCATTCGCGCGAACCACGGCCCGGAGCGCTTCCGCCACTGGTCGATCACCACGGCGACTGCCGCGCTCGACATCAGCACCAAGACGCCCGTGGCATAGGCCCCACCCTGGGCGATCACACTCGCGCCGAAGATCCAAGTCACGACCAGATTTATCCCGGTGAACACGATCACGAGCGCCCGCACCGCCTCGGCCCAGCGCGGTGCCATGCCAAACCGCGGCAGATAGCGCGGCACCAGGTTGAGCAAACCCGACATCGCGCTCGCACCCGCGAACCACAAGATCGCCACGGTGCTGGCGTCGTAAATCGTGCCGAACAACTCACCAAACATCGGATTGATCTGGGCGGACGTGTCGCCGTGAGCAATGTACGCGAGCGCCCGATTCTGGGCCTGGCCCTCGGTGACAAGCGACTCGGGACTGATCAGCATGGTCGTCACCATGCTCGAACCCAAGAGCATAAACGACATGATGATTGCCGCCGTGGCCAACAGCTTTTGCGTGTTGCGAATCCGCCCCAGCGGCTTGTGCGGATCGTCGTCCGGCTCGCCTTTCACCAGCGGCATCACCGCCACGCCGGTCTCGAAACCGGAGAGACCCAGCGCCAGCTTAGGAAAAAAGAGAAAGCAGGCCGCGATCACCGACAACCAGCCGCTGCCTTCGTGCTCAAAGTACCAATTGCCCGAAAGCACCGCGGTGTACCAGGTGTCGAGCCGATCGGGATGCGCTGCCAGATAGTACAACCCGCTGCCGATGACGATCACATTCAAGACGAGATACACCGCGACGATCACGATCGCCACGACGATCACTTCGCCGAACCCGCGCAGAAACATCGCTCCCAGCAGCACCAGCAGTGCCATCGTGACCATCATCTGGCTCTGCAGAATGTCGGGTGCATCGGCCCAGAGCGGGTTGTGGATCAGATGCTCGGCCGCGTCGGCCGCAGAGAGCGTTTTGGTGATTACGAAATCGGTCGCCGCGAAGCCGAGCAAAATCAGCACCAGAATCTTCGCCGACCAGCCGCGCAACAGCCGCTCGAGCATCGCGATCGAGCCCTGCCCCAGCGGCGACTCCTCGGCCACCTTGCAGTACACCGGAAGCGCGCAGCCCAGCGTCACCAGCACCAGCACCACCGTCGCCAACGGCGCAAGCAGCCCCACGGCCTCAAACGCGATCGAAGGCTGATAGCCGAGCGTGCTGAAATAATCGACGCCCGTCAGACACATGACCCAAAGCCAGAAGCTCTGGTGTCCGTGATGGGCGGAGTCTGTTGGTGGAACAGAAGCGTTCACTACGAATGGAACCTGGCCACTTTCAACCAGGCCGCTTTAACGGCCGGCACTCTTGGCCGTGTTGGCCGCCTGTTCCCGATGGCGCGTTGCCGCCCGCTTGGCCTCGGCTTTGCCGGTTTGACTCTTGCGGTTCCGCGACCGACGTTCATACTTCTCGGCCAGCGCTGTTTTCACGCGGACGATGTTTTCGATTTCACTCTTGCGAGTCATGAATCCCGCTCCTCCACAAATCCTGCTAATAGACCGTTTGCGACGGTTGACCATGCGACCATCAAGAAGGAGTGATTATCGTTGCCGCCACGCCCATTGGCTAGAGCCGCCAATTTGGCCGAAAAATGCCGCGGATTTTGCTCAATCTGCCTGGGCGTTTCAAATCCGGTCGCCCGCCGGCGACACCGCTTGCTCTCGGCCGTCGGCTTGGCGTCTAATCTACGAGGGAGCAATCGTTCCGAACTTTCGCGTGCGAAAGGAGCTATTCATGTCGAGAAATTGCAATGTCTGTGGCCAATTTGTGTTGTGCGTTGTCGCCGTCGCGTGCATCGGCTGCGCCAAGGAGCCGGCCCCCGCACCGTCCGCGGTGGTCGAAGAAGAAGTCGTGGAGGAAGTTGAAGTTCCCGTACTCACGACCGACGGTCCATCGGACGACGTGACCGCCGCGATGGCCGAGCTCGACAAAGCCGACCGCGTCGCCGCAATGGCTCAGAAAATCTGCCCCGTCTCGGACGAGCCGCTGTTCTCAATGGGCAAACCAATCAAGGTCACCGTGAAGGGACGCGACGTCTTCCTCTGCTGCGAAAGCTGCCGCGAAGGATTGGTCGCCGATCCCGACAAATACCTCGCCAAATTGGATGCCAAGTAACGCCCCGAACAGTGACGACCCGGGCCATGGCGCAGAGTGCCACGGTGGTCGCAGGTTCGCCGGGGCGAATTCGCACGGCAGTGCGACTGCTGCGCCATTTTCACAGCCGGCGCCGTTGCCTCACACCTGCAACGACCAGAGCATCGTGAGCACCGCCAAGAGGTTCCACTGCGAAACGCCACACTTGGTGATGTCGACGACCTTATTGCAAGTGAAGCACCAGCCCTTGTTGTTCGGGTCTTTGTAATACAGCTGCCGTCGGCACTTATCGCAGTACATCGAAAAACCTCCTCCCCCACAACGATCACGCTGGAACGTCGCCGGAAAGTTTGCCCCCTTCGGTCCTACAGAAAAGTCGGTTGAAAAGCGGCGGCGCTCAGGGAAGTCGCCTCGCCGAAAGAGCAGCCGACACACGCGCCACCCCTCATTGGCAAACTTACGTCAAAATGGGCGAGAGTCAAATCGGCCCCCGCAGGCGCAACCCAATGTGCCGATTATGCGGGCCAATTTCTCCGACGGTACCTACTCATGCCGCAGCGCCTCGATCGGGTCGAGTCGGGCGGCGCTGGCTGCCGGGTAGACGCCGAAGATCACGCCCACCAGTACCGAGATCGCGAACGCCAGCGGCACCGACCAGCCGATCAATTGCGGCTCCATCTCCTGGATCAGCTTGGGGACGGTGGCCATCTGCTCGGGGAACCAGCGGAAGAGTTCGTGCCGGACGAAGAGCGTGATCGGCCGGCAGAATATACCGCCCAGGATGCCGAGCGTGCCGCCCAACACCGAAAGCACGACGCTCTCGGTGAGGAATTGCCGCGTGATGTCGCGCCGCTTCGCGCCGAGCGCCCGGCGGATGCCGATCTCGCGGGTCCGTTCGATCACCGTGGCCAGCATGATGTTCATGATGCCGATGCCGCCGACCACGAGCGAAATCGCCGCGATCAGGCCGAGAAACAAAATGAACATCAACTGCGTCGTGCGGGCTTGCTCCAACAGCTCGAGCGGCACGGTGACGCCGAAATCGGGTATCGTGTGGGCGTACTGAATCGTGTTCCGCACGACGTCGGCCGTCGGCAGCACCTGGTCGCGTTCGGCCACCTGGATCGTAATCTGCGTGACTTCATTGATGTCGCGGGCAAATTGACCGGGGCGGATCGAGACGATCATGTCCCCCTGCCGCCGCCAAAGCGTGGTAATCGGCACATAGAGGTCGTTGGAAAAACTCTCGGCCGCGAGCGAGCCACCGATTCCGGCCGAGGGTGCCCGCGGCTTCATCACGCCGACCACTTTGTAAAAATCGTCGTCGACCATAATCTCGTGGCCGACCGCCTCGCCAACCGGAAACAGCTCGTCGGCCACCTCGGCCGCCAACACGCAATAGTTGCGCTCGTCGTCGACGTCAGCGTCGGTCAGAAAGCGGCCGCGGTCGACGGCCAGCCGCGTCACTTCGGCGTAATCGGGCATCGTGCCCACCAGCCGGCCTTCGATCATCCGCCGGCGATTGCGAAACTCGATGGCTGGGATGATGCGGATCGGAATCGCCTTGGTGATCGTGGGGACGGTGGCGACCAACCGCAGGTAGTCGGACCGCGTCAGCCCGTAGCCGGAGTCCTGCACGACGTCGCCTGAAGGCTTGACGGTGCGTACGAGAATGTTGAGCGCCCCGAGGCTGGCGATTTGTTCCTGCGCCGCGCGACCGATGCCCTGCCCGATCGCCAACAGCCAGATCACGCTCGACACGCCGATGAAGATGCCCAACACCGTGAGCGACGAGCGCAGCGGATGCATCCACAGGCTCTTCACACTCAACTGCAAAGT
>JANNTD010000102.1:0-10245 GCA_031403315.1 Planctomycetota bacterium | reverse complement strand
CGGCCTGCTCCACGTCGGCCCGGGCGGGTCGATCGAGGGCAACGGCACCCTCATCGCCCCCAACCTGAGCATTGAAATCGGCGGGTTCGTCGACGCCGGCTTCTCACCCGGCCTCCTCACCTTCGACGCCGACGTCGCACTGACCGCCACGGGCCGGGTGCGCATCGAGATGGCCGGGACGGCGCCGGGACAGTTCGACGTGTTGGAAATCACCGGCGACGCGACATTGGATGGCACACTACTGCTGGAGTTCATCGACGGCTTCGCCCCGCGTCAGGGAGATGCGTTCGAGTTCTTGGACGTGGGCGGTGCGCTCTCCGGCTCGTTCGCGAACGTCGAGGTCCGCAACCTCGCCCCGGGCTTTCAGTTTGACCTTCGCCCAGACGCAGGCGGGTTGAAGATGGTCGCCCTCAATGATGGCGTCTTCGTCCCCGAGCCGGCAACCCTGGTCCTGCTCATCACTGCAATGCTGGCGTTGCCGCTTAGTCGACGTGCGGCCGTGTCATAGTCTTGCCGCGTACCGCTAAGTCCGCAAGGCCGCCACGATCTCGGTCCGCGCAGCGTGCCACCCAGGCGCGACGCCCGCCAGGATGCCGACGGCCACGGAGACGCCAATCCCAATCGACGCGAGAAACCACGAAGGCCGAAAGGCGATGGTCACCGCCTCCGCGCCCACCGACAGATGGCCGAGCGCAAGCACCAGCATCGCCGCACCGACGCCAAAGATTCCGCCCGCCAAACTCAACAGCGTGCTCTCGACCAACACCAGCCGAAACACGCGCGGCCCGGTGAAACCGAGCGTCTGCAGCACCGCATGCTCCTTGACGCGGTCCTGCACCGACATGACCGTCGTCGTCGCCACGAGCGCCAGCACCAATCCGAGGCAGGCATAACCGAGGTAGTGGGCTAGGCCGATTAGCTGGGTCAAGTCGCCCAAGCTCTTCGCTTGAAACACGCCCTTGGGCCGCGTGTCGGTTGCCACGGGCCCGCCCCGAAACAAGGCGTCGATCTCATCCGACTTCGCCGTTGCGTCGACGCCCGCGTCGAGCAGCACTTCATGTTGCGTCACCGTGCCGACGAGATCCTCGTTCCGGCCGCGCTGCAGAAACTCCAGGTGCGAGTAAATGTAGTTCTCTTCCGCCGGATCGTTCGCGGAAAAAACTCCGGCCACTTGGACTGTCAAATCACCGATCGAAAACTTGTCGCCCGCTTTGAGCCCGCGCCGCGCGGCAACGGCCCGGCCCACCACCGCCGCGTCCTGATGTTCCTCAAAAGCGGCCCAATCGCCCGAGAGCAACTCAAAATTACGGGCTGCCCGCAGCTTCTTCGGCGGCACGCCATAAAATACGATCACATCCAGGCTCGCCCGACAGTTGTTCGTGAACACTTGAATCGGCACGACTTCGCGCACGCCGTCGAGACGCTTGATCTTCGCTTCGTAGTCTTGCGGCAAGTGGCTGGTCGCCGGGCAGAACTTGTTGGCTTGAAACATCACCAGCGACTGCTTTGCTTCTTGCCGGCTGCCGAGGCTGTCGAGGCCCTGCTGCACCGAGCCGACGAAGCAAAACACGAACAGCGCCACGGCCGTCCCACTCACCGTAAGAATCGTCCGCGAGCGATGTCGCCACAGCGTTTTCAGCACGTACGGTAAAAACTTCAACATCTGCGTCACCCTTTTCAGTCTCCGTTACGCCCCGGAAGCAGCAGCCGTTCGATGAGCGCCGCGCTGTTCGATCAGCTTGCCGTGCTCCAAGTGCAACTGCCGCCCCGCGATGGCTGCCGAATCGGGGTCGTGCGTCACCATCAACAGCGTCACGCCCAGTTCGTCGTTGAGCCGTTTGAGCAGCCGCAGAATCTGCGCCGACGTGTCGTCGTCGAGATTTCCCGTCGGCTCATCGGCGACGACGATCGTCGGATGCGCGACAATCGCCCGCGCCACGCCGACCCGCTGCTCCTGGCCGCCGGAAAGTTGCCGCGGAAAATGCTCCGCGCGATCCGCCAGGTCGACGGCTTCGAGTGCCAAATCCACGCGACGCTGCCGTTCCGCGCGCGACATCGAGAGCAACAGCAGCGGCAGCTCGACGTTTTCATAGGCCGTCAGCACCGGGATCAGATTGTGTGTCTGAAAGATGTAGCCCACGTTGGCCGCCCGCCAGTTGGCGAGTGCCGTCCGCGATAGCTTGGTGATGTCGGTCCCGGCCACCGAGATCGTGCCCTCGTCGGGCCGGTCGATGCTGGCGACCAGATTCAAGAGCGTCGATTTCCCCGTCCCGCTCGCCCCCATCAGCGATACGAACTCGCCCTCTTCCAAATCCAACGAAACGTCGTGGAGCGGCGTAATCGATTCGCCGCCTTTGTGATAACGCTTCGTCACATTCCGTATTTCCACGAGTGCCATCATCATTCTCCTTGGTGCGGGAGCCGCTGGAGCGAGTGCCGCTCTGCTTGCCCCGTCAAACCACCGGCAACCAGCTCCGCGTCTTCACTGACAACCTGAATGCGGTCGCCATCGTCGAGCCCATCGTGACCACGCGCGATCACCCGGCTGGCGACGTCGAGTCCACGCGTGACTTCCACGAGTCCCCCGCCGACGGCGCTTCCAATGGTGACAGCCGTCTTGCGGGCCACGCCCGCCGATTGGTCGGCCACCCACACATACGAGCCCCCGTCATCGTGCAGCACGAGTTGCTGCGGCAAATACAGCCGCACCTGCTCCGTAGTCTCGGCAACCGCCTCGGCCGGCTTCGGCGCGAGGTACGTCACGTCGACCAGCATCTCTGGCTTGAGCACCGCGGCCGGCGCGTCGAGCGCCACCTTCACTTCGAGCGTGTTCTTCTGGATGTTCGCCTCGGAACTGACGAACAACACCTTGCCGGCGATCGGCTCCGCGAGCGCGGGATTGTTGACGAGCACCGGCTGCCCCAAGCTCACTTTCGGAATATCCTCGAATCGCACATCGGCGCGAATCTGCAGCATCTCGGGCCGATAGAGCGTAACGACGGTGCTGCCGTCCGAATTCGGCACCGGCCCCATCCCGCCCACGAGCGTCGAGCCCGGGTACGCCACCAATTGATACACTCGCCCGTCGATCGGCGCGCGGACCGTCATCCGATCCAGCCGCAGCTTGGCCTCGGCCAAGGCGACCCGCGCCTGTTCGACCCGTGCTCGGGCGGCATCCACCCGCGCCTTGGCCGCATCGCGGGCGCTTTTCGCTTCTTGGATCGAACGAGCAGCCACCACGCCCTTCGACCCCTGCTTGGCGTCATAGACCGCGGTCGCCGCCTCAAGATCGGCCCGCGCCTCGGCCAGCTCGGCCTCGCGCAGTTGCAACCGCGCTTCCGCGCCATCGCGCGTCAGCTGCGCATCAGCCTTGATCAGCTCGGCGATCGGTTCGCCCGCCTTCACTGCTTGATCTTCGACCACCAGCAGGCGTTCTACCACGCCCGGCGCGAGCGCCGCGATGCGTATCGGCGTCGGCCGCGGCTCGATCCAGCCGGCCGCTTGGAACAGTGGCGTGCCCTCGCTCTGCGACATCGATTGCGACGCGAGCACCGGCACCACCCACACCTTCTGCCCCGGCAGCAACGTATCGCGCGCGGCCCAAGCCAACAGCGCGCAGAGTCCCGCCACAAGCACGCCGGGAATCACGTAGCGGCTCGTCACGTGCCTCCGCCGGCGCGGCTGCGCACCGGCCGGCGGGTCGCGCACAATCGCCAGTTGTTTGATGTCAACCTCAACGCTCATGGCGTCGCTTCCTTCTCGGTTTCTGGAACGAACAGCTTCGAGGCCAGCAGTGTGATATTGCCCGCCTTGTCGCGCTTCACTTTGCCGACGACATACACCATGTCGAGCTCTTTCACGCCCAACAACTCGCGGGCATCTTGCTTCACTAGTTTGCCGTCGCCGTCGACGACCATCACCAGCGCCGTGGCTTTGCCCAGATCGGCCTCACAACAATAGTCCCAGGGCGTCTTGCAGGTGTCGCCTTCGATCTCGTTGCACGGCGTCAGCGAGCGGTCGGCGATCGAGAAAGCGGCAGCCCCCTTGAGCCACGGGTTGGCCCGCCCGCCAATCCGACCCACGACCACGGCCTCTTGCTGATCTTTGGCGTCCTCGCGGGTCGCAATCACCTCGGCGGCGTCTTCCGGCTGCTCCGCGAGCAGATACGAATTCGCTTCAGCCTCGGCAGCCACAGCCCGCGACGCCCCCGTCCCGAGTATCCCTGTCGCAAGCAGCACCACCATCGAAACCCAGCACGCCATTTCCCGTCGATTCATACTCTGTCGATACATCACTAACTCCTTTCAATCGGTTCGAAAAAAACTCATTCTCTTGTCACGTCGCCTTCAGCCCGTCCACCAGCGGCATCCGCAATGCGCGAATCGCCGGCGGAATCGCACCCACCACGCCCAACGAGAGCCCGATGCCGCAGCCCACCAGCACCGCCACCTCGTCGATCCGCAGCGAAAACGCGCCCATCGTGAACCGCACCGCGGCCTCGTTCACGAGCGCGATCGCCACGAAGGTTGCCAGCAAACTGGCCGCCGCCGCCAACAACACACCTTCCTGAATCAAGCTGACCAGCATCGCCCGCCGCGCGAAGCCGATCGTCTGCAGCGTCGCCAACTCGCGGATTCGGCCCACCACCGAGCCGTACATCGTGTTGAGCCCCGCAAAAACTCCAGCCCCCGAAACCAACAGCACCACCAACCAGGCGAGCCACCGCACCGGCCCGTAGTCCTTCTGCAGCGACGCGTAGTAATCAGTCTCCGCGAGCGCTTGCAGCTCGAGGTCGAGCCGCTCCATGCAGAACAGATCGAGATTCGTGAAGTCAGCTCCCGGCGCCAGCGTCACGGCGACCACGCTCAAGTCCTGCCGCTTCATCGCCTGCTGCAACTCGTCGAGCCGGCACCAAATCTCCGACTCAAACGCCGCCCCGCCCGCGGAAAACACCCCGCTGATTGTCCACTCGCGTCCTTCGAGCGCGAGCGACTTCCCCACGGCGAGCTCCTCCACCGTCGCGCCGAGCTTCGTCGCCGCCAAGCGACCGACCAACACCTCGCCCGGCCCCGGCCACGCCCCTTGTTCCAACTCGACCCGCCGCCGCACCAAGAGCACTGCTGGCGTCACGCCACGCACCAATCCCATCTCCGGCTCCTCGTGTCCGGCAACCGTCACCTCCGTGCCCAAATACAACTCCGGCGACACATACTTCTCGCCGTACCGCTCTTGAATCCCTTCGACGCTCGCCGCCACCAGATCGCTCGTGCTCATCGAGATCGACGAATACTCCAAATTCTCGCCCATGCCGAGCGAAAAAATGATCGCCGTCTGCGGATCGCCGCTCACCGCGAGCGACGCTTCCAGCCCGCGAATGAAGCCCACCACGACGAACACCATCAAGATCACCGTCGTCAGACCCGCGAACGTGAGCGCAGTCCGCAACGGCCGGCGAAACAGATTTCGAATTGCATACTCCCAAGGGAGCAAGCGGAAGAAAAACATGGTCGTTCGTGTCCAAGGTCTGCGGGTGGCTGGGGTCAAGCGACAGCGAGCCCCCAGTTGTTATCTCGCGCGCCAAGCAGAGCGCGCAGCGTGACGCAAGAGAGCGTCTCAACGCGCGAGCATCAACACAGATAAGTGTTGAACAGACAACAGATCGCCCGACCGCGGTTCATCCCCACGTCGGGCCAGGGTGCCGCAACGACCTGGCAGCAAGGAATCGCCGCCACGTAACCGAACTGCGGCGCGACGACGGCTAGCGGCAGCGACCAACTCATGTCGATGCCAGTGAATTGCGAACCCGCATCATCGACGACGGCACCGCCGCAAATGCACTGGCACGAATGCCCACCGCTCGACTCGCGCGGCTCCGTTGGACACGAATCCTCATCGCCACAATTCCCCGCGTCACCCCCGTGGCAACAACTGCCTACGTGCGAGCCAGTCTCGCCGTCGGCGCGAACGCAGCACTCGCCCCGCTTGCACAGCAGCGGGCAGGCGAAAATCGCCGCGGTCATCAGGATGGCAAAAACCTCTCTCATGACTCTCAAAGTATAGCTGATCGACGGAAACCCACCTAGATCATAGGATCGCGGCTCGAAAACGGCCATTTCGAACTTTTGGCAGCATGTCAGCGATTTCAATATTTCAAGCTGCCAGCAAAGTATTCCCTTTTACGCCCTCCGCACCCAACGGATCAAAACATTGCCCGCGGCCCGAGCAACCTCGGGCCGCGGACGGACGTCTCTCACGCCAACTTGTTAGTGGCTATAGCGACGCGGATCGCCCTTCGGATACAGCCACGGATACTTCTTCGGCGAGGCACTCCGATTGTAGCTGCGGCCACGCGGTTCCGGTTGATTCGACGGCTCGTAGGAAAACGAGCGGCGCGTCACCTTCGGGGCGGCGGCGATGTCCCGCTTGATGCTGTCCTGCTTCGCGGCTTGCGGGGCAGCGGCGTGCTGATGGCAACCGCCAGTCGCCTTGGCTACTCCCTCGGCAGGCTCGTAGGAAAAGCTCTGCCGTGTCTCGGTCGAGAAGGCCGGGGCATAGCTGCGGGTGGCGCTGAAACCGGACCGCTGATTAGACGATCCATAGTAAGGGCGTCCCTTCGCCAAGCCCAGCGACGGTGCCGCCGAAACTCCACTCGCCAGAACCAACAATGCCAGGACGGACGTTCCAACAATCATCATCTTGTTATATGTTGCGGACATGGTAATTGCTCCTTTGATTGGGCACGCCAGCGCGATACGCGGATGCGAGCGGCGAATGGCGTGCGGGAAACACAGAATCTCAACCGATTTCAGCGGAACGAGCGCGCGGAAATAGCGCGTTCGCGAACTGATCAACAGTTAAAACGCGTTTCCTGAGCAATGAGAGAGAGGCTGTTGCCAGTCGACAGACCGGGGCAGCCAAGAGCTTGAATCGCAACCGTAGCGGCTCCGTTGACGTTCGCGGCATCAGCAGCAAGTCCTAGCGGTTGGCCACGATCGCTCGAGCGATTGGGAACCGCCGGTTCGTCGTCCTTCTGCGGCAGCCGTTGTCCGCACTGGCAGGCCGACGCGCAGTCACAATGCCCGGTTTTAACGACGCAGGTGCATTGGTGCGATGTGTCACACGCTTGCCGCGGCAAACTGCCGCGGGCGCCGTCGGCAGAACACGGGCAAATGCCGGCAAAGCCCAGGCTCACGATCAAGCCGGCGGCAACGATGGCGCGAAATGTAGTTCGGATGGATTCCATGCTATTGCCTCAATTCAATCATACGCCTGTTATTGTGCCGGGGTTCAACAAATCGTCTCGCAATTCGTTCGTGCCGCTTAGCGCCCATGCGGATGCTGCCCATTGTTGAGGCAATACCGGCGACGCCCGCCTATGCACGCAGTGCTTCAGCGGTTCCGATTCGCGTCACAACTGCCATCCGCACAAAGGCTTGTGGCTCGTGTTGAGTTCTACGCCGAATACACCGATAGCGTCGCGGCGCAATAATTGCTCCCATATCCGCCGACTTTTCCGCAGGCGACAGTTTTTTCGATTTGAAAATCCAGGTGAGGGATGCAGGTAGCTTTGACGCGCTGGGTGCGTGCGTCCACGCACACTCAGGCGGGACTCAGTCGCCGAGTCCGACTGCTGACAATACTGTTCCTGGCCACAATGGTTTTCGGCTTTGCCGGACAACGCGCCTCCGCGGACGAAGCTAAAACTTGTTCCGCCGCTTGCCGATGCTCGGTCGCCCGGACGCGACAACAATGCTCCGCGGAGAGCAGCAACTTTTTCGTGCGATCGTTTCTCGGTGGGCCCGACGCAGCCGACGCCGCAAAGCATTGTGAGCAAGTATGCGCGCGGCTGCGCAGCGGCGTGTTCGGCGTCGATGAACGCACGCGCTGGCAACCGAAATGCAAAGTCGTGCTGCACGCAACACGACAGAGTTACCTCAAAGCGGTGGAGCACGGTGGATCACAAACGGTCGGCAGCTCGACGGTCTCGCTCAGCGGAGGGCGCGTCACGCAGCGCCGGATCGATCTGCTAGCAGCGAATCCGGAACAAGGCCTGGCCGCACTACCGCACGAGTTGGTGCATGTGCTGTTCGCGGATGCCTTCCCGACAACCCCGCCGCCGAAATGGGCCGAAGAGGGGCTGGCGCTGTTGATGGACCCCGCCGACAAACGAGCAAGACACGGTCGCGATCTCGATGCCGCGTTCCGCTCGCGGTCAACGCTGCCGCTCACCCGACTGCTGATCGACGCCGACTACCCCGCCGCCTCACAGCGCGCCGAGTTCTACGCCCAGAGCCTGTCGCTGGTCGACTTTCTGACACAGCTCGATTCGCCCAAACAGTTCCTGCGATTCGTGAAGCTCTCCACCGAACAGGGCCACAATCGCGCGCTGTCGGCCGTCTACGGTATGGACACCCGCGAATTGGACCGCCGTTGGCGGCAACAGACGTCCGGCATCCAGCTAGTCAGTGCTGACTCGCGCTAGCGCATGACAAGGAGCCGCGTTCTACTCCAACTCCCTGCTCCCAGCTAGTTTTCCGGTCGTGTCCGACCCGCCGTCGTTTTATGGAGCCGAATCTTTCTCCACCTCCTCTTCTCCGACAATCCACCGGAAATTGAACTCCCGCCCGCGCACCGCTATGCTGCGGCCAATTCAACTCGCCGGCCGTTCGTTTGCTTTGGACGAGCGGTTGAAGAATAGCGGAGTGCTATGGGCGTGGAGCAGAGAGCCGATCCGTGTCTGGCTCGGAGCTCTCGACTCTTCGCTCCCTGCCAACCCCCGTCCTGCCCCCGAGCCGTCGTGGTGAACTCTAATTCCCGGGTCCTTTCTCCCTGCCCGTCATTTCGCCATCGGCTATAATTGAGGGGCCTGCCGCAATCGCAACCGCGACCAGCACCCGACTATGAACACGAGCCGATCATGAATACCTTTCGTACCTCGACCGAAATCACGCCGGATCACCGGCTCGTGCTCGCTTTGCCGCCCGAAATGCCGCTCGGCACCGCCGAGGTCGTCGTGACCGTCTCGCCGCAGAACGGCAGTCCTGCACTTGGCGGCAACCTCCGCAGCCATTTTGGTGCAATCCACGGCGGCGATCCCCGCGCCGCCGACAACCAGCGCATCGATGCCAATCTAACCCGCTGACGATGCATCGCCTCGTCATTCCCCAATTCTTGGCCACAGGGGAACGGCAGACAAGGAGACAAGGAGATCGAGAGACAAGGACTTGCCTTTTCCCGACCGCAACTCCACGTTCCCCGCCCCCTTCCAATTCCCCGTCGTGTCGAAGACTCGCCACGGCGAGGTTAGATCGAATTCCCGGGTCCTAGCTCCCTGCCCGACGCAAGTTCCTCTCGGTGCCTGCTCCAAATTCACGCTCCGCTCACCAGGCGCTCCAACACCGCGGCCAGGTCGCGCGACCCGTGCAGCACGGTCAAGATCTCCACGCCCTGTTCGATCGGACGATAGAAAATGAGATAGCTGCGGAACGCCGCTGGCATGCCATGCACACGAATGCCGGACAGTTTCGGGAGCGGCGAATCCCATTTCTGGCCAATCAGCGGATTGGCTGCCAGAAGTTCGAAACTTTCTTCGGCCATGCGAAGGAACCGCTCGGCAGGTTCAATCTTATCCCGCGCAATGAATGAAAAGTGCTCGACCTGTCGCGCTCAACCTGTCGAGGGCACCCCGCGGCTTCTTGAGAATCCGGCCGGTCATTTCTTGCGGGTCTTCGCCGACTTGGGGACGGGCTGATTCTTGCGTGAGGCCACTACGCGCTTCAACCCCTCCGTGCGGATTCGTTTCCAATCATTCGCCGTCATCGGCGTCGATTTGCCGCTGTCGATCGCCTGAATCAGCCGCGCGTCAACCGCCGCACGCGCCGCCTGTTCCTGTTCGCGCCGCAACACGTCCCGGACGAATTCGCTGGCGGTACTGTAGCCGCGCTCGTCGACTTGTTGTTCGATCCAAGTCTTCAGCGGAGCCGGAAGCGAGATATTCATGGAGCTGCGCATGGTGGTAGTTTAGCACGGCCACGCAGCTGTGTCAAGAAATGGCAGTTTGTGCCACAGGAGCATGGCGGTGAGCCGACGGCGGAGAGCGTCGAGCCAATCCAAGTCCGGCCCTCCGCACTCAGCTCTCCGCATTCCGCCCTTAATCCGAGACATGTACAGAAAATCACTACTCGCAAGTCCTGACAGCCAAACGACTTCCGCACGAAATCGCGTTTTGTGTAGAATTTGAGCCAG
>JANNTD010000101.1:0-8758 GCA_031403315.1 Planctomycetota bacterium | reverse complement strand
GGTGGAAACGTAGTTGGGCCCTTTGACCCGCCAGCTGCAAGTGCCTTAACAGGCGACATGGCCTTGCACGTTCATGCGATCAAGAAGGTAAATCCCACTTTCACGTCGGCTCTCGAGGGCTCCGTCGTTCCCATTGTATTTGCCAACGCCGACAAGTTCCAAATTCTGCACGCGGGCACCGACGAGGAATGGGGCGAAGACGACTTCGAAATGATGTCGGCGCACGGCGTCGCGGAAGCCTCGCCACCGCGAGATCCCAAAAAAGTTGAGAGTTACCTGCTGTTCCCCGATGGTCCATTCACGGGCGACGTCGCCGACACCCTCGTCAACTTCTCCGAAGGGACGCTCGAAGCGTCGCAGCCGTGATGAATTGGGTGTCAGATTTCAGGTGTCAGGTGTCAGGCGTTGGCCAGCCGGTCGACGTTGCGCACATGCCTCAGACACCTGACACCCGACACCTGAAACCTCGTTCCGGCGTCACCCTGATCGAGCTAATGATCGCGATCATGATCATCGGCATCCTGGCGGCGGCGGTGCTGGGCGTGGCGGCCGTGGCCGGCGAAACGGCCCGCGAGGCCAAGACCAAGAGCATGATCTCCCGGCTGCACTCGCTCCTGATGGAACAATACGACACCTACGCCAGCCGCCGGGTCCGATTGTGGCCGGAGGTCCTTAGGCAGATCAACTCAAGTGGCGGCACCACGGCGGAGAAGGGCCGCATCAAGGCCGAGGTGCGTCTCTACGCGCTCCGCGAAATGATCCTCATGGAAGTGCCCGACCGTTGGAGCGATGTCCTGTTAGAGGCCGTTCCGCCCCTGAGCCCGAGTCCGATCACTCCGAGGTCGCCAATCTATCTGGCGGTACCGGACACGACGCGCCGCACCGAACTGGCCAACGTCTACCTGCGCAACTACCGCCGCATTGCCACTTCGACGAACAAGATTACAGGCACGACGAATTCGCCGCAACAAATCCTCGAAAACCAAGGCGCAGAGTGCCTCTACATGGTCGTCATGAATGCTTGCGGCGACGGCGAAGCGCGCACGCTATTCCCCGAGAGCAGCATCGGCGACACGGATGGCGACGGCGCTCAGGAATTCCTCGACGGCTGGGGACATCCCATCGAGTTCCTCCGCTGGGCGCCTGGATTTGAGTCCGATATCCAAGTCAATGCGAACGAATTTGGAAATCCGCCGCCCGCCGATCCGACCTCGGTTCCCGCCTGGGTAACGGCGGCTGCCGCCGATCACGATCCGTTCGATTTGTACCGCACCGATTTCGCGGCCTTCCGACTTGTGCCGCTAATCTATTCGGCCGGACGCGATGAAGAATTTGGCCTGATGAGCGCGCAAACAGATTACGCCACGTGGATCGGGGTCGCGGCAACGAATGCCACCGTCAATCTGGCATCGCCACTCAAGCTGCTGCCTTGGAGGCACGTCAATACCAGTGGCGAATTCTACGCCGGCACTGACAACCTTTCGAAAACCGCCACCGACAACATCAATAACCATTTGATCAGCACAAGGTAGCTATGAGAGTTGAGAGTCTCGAGTTGAGGATTGAGGGCCGGAGCCGGCGGACTGTAAGTCCACGGCTAGCGATGCGCGCTCGATCTCTGACCTCGGACCTCCGACCTCTGACCTCTTCCCCCCGCGGCCTCACGCTGATTGAGCTCCTGATCGTGATCATCATCCTCACGACGCTCGTCTCGGCGGCGATTCCGATCATGGCCCCGACCAGCGACGACCGCCGGCTCCGCGAGGCGAGCCGCGGCGCCAACTCGTTCATCTCCGCCGCCCAAATGAAAGCGGTCCAATTGCAGCGGCCCTTCGGCGTCGCACTCAAGCGGCTCTCGCAGGACACCAACACAGTAGCCACGGCTAATCCGTCTGATCCGAAGAACATCCACGAAGACAACGCCGTCTGCGTCGAGCTCTACTACGTCGAGCAGCCGGCCCCCTACCGCGGCTTCGATCGCACCTCGTCGGCGATGGTCGCGCGGCACACGGACCGAGACAAAATCGGTCAGGTGCTGATCGGATTTGTCGTCCGTGGAACCTCGTCCACCAGCGATGATCTGCCGATCGGTTGGGATACCGACCTGTTTCCGCCCAATCTGATCCGTCCGAACGAAGTGATCGAGATCGACGGCACACGCTATGAGTTGTTGCCGTCCGATTCGTCGTCGCCGCCCATCGTCCAGCAAAGCGTGATCCTCAACGGCGGTTTCTACCAGGCGCGGAACGACGTCGATACCGTCACGATCGAGGCCCGTCCGATCAACGACACGGGGCAGATGCTGAACGTGGAATTCGATCAAGTCGGCCGGCGGATGCGCGACCTGGGTCCGACGCCTTCGCCGCCGCCGGCAGCTCCCTTCTGGACCAACCCCGCCCCGTACAAAATCCTCCGCCAGCCGATGCCGACCTCGGCCGAGCCGTTCCAGATGCCTGAGGGCACGGCGATCGACCTGCGGGCCTCCGGCATCGGCCGCGACGATTTTTTCTACGCGCCGGGTGTGCACGACAATGCGGAAGGCATTCTCATTATGTTCGCGCCGGAAGGGCGCGTGTCGCAGGTGGCCTTTAGCCTACAGCCGCAGGACATGATGGAGGATCCGGAAGTCACGCGCTTCGATGAAACAGTCGTCGACAATTTGTTCCTGCTCGTCGGCCGGCGCGAGAATGCGCCGCCGCCCGCGGTCATCGGCGATCCAACACTCGACATGAATGCGATGAGTGGCAAGACCGAAGAGCAACTGCAAGAAATGAAAGAGGCCGTCAACTGGCTCCGCGGCGAAAGCCGCTGGATCGCCATCGGTTCGCAGTCGGGCCGCGTGGTGACGACCGAAAACGCGTTCGCCGATCCACGGACGGTGATTACCAAGTATTCGGCACCTCCGTACAATTATGCGGAGCGGTCGGAAGACATGCGCAACGGGCAGATTCTCGAGTCGCGCGAGTTTGCCCGAGAGATGACACAGGTTGGAGGACGGTAAATCATAAAGCCGCGACCGTCGGTCGCGGATTGATCGCACACCACCGCGACCCGACCACGCCAGCGTGGTGGAGCGTCGCGGTCGCCCGGGCCAAGGGCAATTGGTTTTTTGAACGAGGTAACTTTGATGTACCGCAACACGCATGCATCCGTGGGCCAGAACCAGGGGCGGGCGTTGTACGCGCCAACTGCGAAAACGTCGGCCAGCCCCCAGCTCTGCCGGGGGTTTGTCTTGTCGTCGAGCTTCGAGCGCGCTGAAACGAGTACGGGCGCGAACCCCCGGCAGAGCCGGGGGCTGTCGGGATTTCCGCGTGGCATTAGCCTGACCGAAGTGCTGATCGCGATGGGCATTCTCACCGTCGGCTTGCTCGGCGTCGCGGCGATCTTCCCGGTCGGCAGCTTCTACATGCAAAAGGGCGACGTCGCCGACCGCAGCTCCGCCATCGCCCAAGCCGCCTTCAACGAAGCCATCAGCCGCGGTACGCTCAATCCGGAGAATTGGCTGGTGTGGCACGACTCTACTGTAGGTGTAACTACTGGTTTCACAGTCCCGCCAAACGTATTTACCTTTACGTTTACTCGCCCTTTCGCAGACATGCTACGCAAAAAGAAAGCGGTTCAGCTGACGTCTACGATGTCGCCCGCCCAAAAGCAACAAGAAATTGCTCGTGAATTTGGTTCGATATTCATCATCGATCCGGCGGGAATCGCCAGCGTTGCGCAATACGACCAAGCCACAAGTGCATTTGCTTCAATGACTGTTGCCTCGACGATGGCGGGAAATTATTCTTCCGGAAGCCCTGCAATAACGTCGTCGACATGCAGCGAATGGCAAGCCTGGAATGATCCATCAAGGATTGGCACGCAATGGCCGGTTCGCCGTGTTACGTTGCGAGGTGTTCCCGCGGGCAGTGCGCAAGCCGCGGTTTTCAATCGATTGTTTTCCACAGTGGATGATCTCGCAATGGAGATGCCGGTGGCGCGGGATAAACCTTCGATCCAGCGTTTGGATATTGCGCCACTTGATTTGAATGGCGATGGCAATACGAAAAACGATCCGTTAATGCGGCAGTCTCGCGGCGATTACTCGTGGATAGTGACCGTTTCTCCCACGACTGCCCAAGCACGCGACGCGCTGGCCACCGATCCGTCGGCCGAAAGCTACGAAGTGTCCGTCGTCGTGTTTTACAAACGTCCGCTCGGCGTAAAAAGCCCGACGGATGCGGACGAGCGGATTGCCAATTTTGACGTGCTGCGAAGCAATGAGCGCTCCGTGCGGGCGAGAGTCGTTTCAACTGGCGTCAATGGAGGAGAGGTCCTACTCGAAAAATTTTATTTGGATCCGCAGACTGAAAGCCCGTTCGCCATCCTAAAGACCGGCCAATGGGTTCTGTTATGCGGTCCGCATCCAAATACCACCGATGCGCGTCCCATGATGACTTCCCGCTGGTATCGCGTCCTGGCAATCGACGGTAAGGAAAGTCGGCTCAATTCCGTTGGCACTAACAATCCGGTGCCACCGACCACCGATCCTGAGCGGCGATTGGTCGCGCTTCGCGGGCCTCAGTGGCCGTGGGAGCCCGCCACCAACGCGACGGGAAATCCAGACTTAGTCGACACTGCCAAATTATCCAACGCGCTCTACGTATGCATTCCCACCGGTGCCGTGGCGGTGCATTCGAAAACGATTCACTTGCAAGGCAGTTCGGCCTGGAGTGGCGGCGCAAATGGGTTTACCGTCGCACCGCCGCCGGGACCGACCTACGCACCCTAGCGTGGCAACATGATAGCGGCATCTTGGCAACACAAGGTTACTAACAAAATACAGTCGAGGGGCGAAGTTCAATTGTTGAGAAGCTTTCGATGGTCAACGAGTCGTCGTTGGCGATCGGCCGTTTGAGGCAACGGCCGATTGCAGAGTGCTTCTCAGGAGACCGATCATGTCTTTCCGGAACAGAGACAACGTGAGGGTTCAGGGTTCGGGGTTCAGGGTTCAGCGGCACCCATCGCGGCCCGACAATCCGGAATTTTGCAATTTGCAATTTGCAATTTGCAATTTGCAATTGCTTCCTCGCCAACGCCGTGCTCCGCGCTCGTCGCGCCGCGGCGTCTTGCTGCTCGTCGTGCTGAGTCTGCTCGTGCTGTTCATGCTGATCGGCACCGCCTTCTTGATGTCGAGCAATCAGTATCGCAATGCATCCACCGCCTCGGCAAAAGTCGATCGACTGGGGAATTATCCGACCAAGATCCTCGATCGGGCCGTGATGCAAGTCCTCCGCGACGTCGGCGATCCGAAATCGGCCGTCCGCTACCACAGCCTGCTCCGCGATCTCTACGGCTCCGACGGCTTTCAGGCGGTCGTGTATTCGCCGTTCACGATGGACTTAACGACGACGGCTGGACAAGTGACCCGCTATGCCGCCGCGACCGCGGGCACGAATCCGCTGCTGGTCGAGCCCGTCGAAATGGGCCCGACGCAGGGGCAATTGATCGACATCTACGTGCGCGAGTTGGCCTACAAGGCCGTCGACCCGTTGACTCCCACAGTCACCACCGTTCCAAGCATGCCCGACGCACGGCACGTCTTGAAACTCGAGCCGGGCGTCAATGGCGTGCCCGACCTATACCAGATGCCGCTCACCAAGGGCTACTTTAACGGCTGCTTGCTCACCATCACCGCCGGCCCGGCCAGCGGACAATCGACGCGAATTGTCGACTACGAAGAAATCGACCTCGAACCCGCGACACCTCCGGAAGGAGGAATTCTTCCCATCGCAACGGGAGCGTCAACTAATCCTTTTCCGCCCAAACCACTTACCCGCCTCTTCCGCTTCCGCGTGATGGCCTTCCCGCGTGCCGACGGCAATCCGCTCGCGATCAATCCGGTGGCGGGCCGCTCGCCCGAGATCGGCGACCTCGCCGGGGCCACCTTCATCGTCAACGGCCGGCCGTTCAACGGCACCGGCGCCGGCTTCAACGAGCTCACCGTCGCCGGCCAACCGCGGCTCAACGCACGCGAGGGAATTCGACTGGGCACGGTCGCTGCTCCCACCCCCGGCAGTTTCGAAGAAGAGATCCTCAATCCCGAGATCGCGCTCCTGCCGAATGCGGCGTTCTTCTTCGCGTCCGACCCCCTCAACGATCCATCGGTCGCCAACAAAGACCTTTGGGGCGCTCGCTATCTGAGCCCGAATGGCCCACTGCCACTCAATCCCACGAATACGAACCCCGCCACCGGCGGCGTCGCCATCGCCAACCGGCCCCTGCTCTGGAAGTACCAGACCTTCGTCGGGCCGGGCGACTCCGACGAGTCGTACGATGCGCCCGATTTCCAGAACCTGGCGCTGGCGCTGCAAACCGTCACGCCGCGGGCCCGCGGTCGCGTCGTGCAAGGCTCGCCGTCGAACCCCGTGACGCTCGAAGTCGATTCGCCGGCGGTCAGTCTGAATCAGTTCCTCCGGCTCGACCTTGAGGACCTGCCGCTGCCGTCGTTCTTCCGGCCCGATCTCGAAAACTACTGGTTCCACCGGCTGGTCAAGTACGCTATCGACGTCGACAGCGCCTCGGCGGACGATGCGGTGCGGGCCGTCTTGGCGCCCTACGGCTACGACGGCATTCGCGGCAATGCCGACGATCCCAGCGTCAGCATCGATATCCGCGACCAGATCGTCGCGGTGAAGCGGAAGGTCAGCCTGCGGCCCTTGCGCGAGGACCATCCAAACTTCGACGGCAGCAACCCCGCCTCGCGGCCGCTCGACCTCGACGGCATCTCCGGCCTGATGCGCGGCGGCAACATCGCGGTCCCGTTTCATGAAGCGGTTGGGCCGTGGGACGTCGACAACGACAACGACGGCGTCGCCGACAGCGTGTGGGTCGACCTCGGCGAACCGGTCGCCCAAGCCGAAGACGGCACCCTCTACAAACCCTTGGTCGCCTTCCTGATCGTCGACCTCGACAGCCGGCTGAACGTCAATGCACATGGGTTGGTGGATGACATCAGTCCGCGGCAGTTTTTTGGCGACGGCATCGATAATGACGGTGATGGTACGACGGACGAACCGGGTGAACCGGGCGACACAGCCAGTCCGATGGCCAACTTTGCGGATAGCGACATCTTGGCCAATGGTGTCGGCTACGGTCCCGCGGAGATCAGCCTGCGGCCGATCCTCTCGCCCAATCTGCCTGGAAACGTCGACGCGACGCTCGCCGCGCGCATCGGCAACCCGGCTTACGACGACTACGCACGAATCTTGATCGGACGCCCCGCGTTTGGCGCTCAACCGAGTGTCTGGGGCCGCCATGGTTCGGTGAATATTCGCGGTGACGCGAGCATCGACTGGACGATCAACGCCAATGCGGCGACCGAAGCCGCCAAAGTGCGGCCTGGTATCCCGTACGATGTCTTCAGCCCAGCAACGCAGACCGCCACGCTCGATCGACTTTCGGTCTTCAAGTTCTTCGGCTATCCGTTGTGGTTGTCAAATTACTACGGCGCATTTCCAACGCCGAGCTCGTTTGGCACACCGCCCGATTTGATGGGCCGCTATGGGCTTGGCCTTGACCATGTCGGGCAGCCAGTTGGCGAGCCGCGTCAGGACGCCTTCGTTTACGGCGAGCATTCGCTACTATTTGATTCGCCTTACGAATTGAACCTGTCGGACCCGGTACGGCGCGACGCACCCGATCCGAGCATTGCGGCAACGATCAAGGGTGCTCCGACGGCGGCCGTCAACGACGATGCCCCGTTCGCCACGGCGGACCTGGAACGAATTCTCCGCGCCCACGATGCCGACGCGGGGGCGCTACCCGATCGATTGTGGAACGTGGTCGACGCGTTCGACCCCTTGAAGTTGTTCGCCAACCAGCCGGCCGCGGTCCTCGCCCAGGCCCAGCAGCTGTTTAACACCACGAGCCCCGGCGATGCCGAGCTCCTCGCCGCCGCCCAACAATTGGCCGGCGTCACCCGCCGGCAGGTCACCACCGACAGCTACGATCTGCCGACTCCCGGCGGGAGCGTCTTGAGCCGGCTCGTGTACGGGGCCGATGGCCAGCCGGGAAAAGCAGGCAGCGACGACAACGGAAATGGAATTCTCGATGATCCCTCGGGCGATGATGATGGGAACGGCGTTGGTAATGACGCCACGGAGCTCGGCTGGATGGACTCGGACGATTGGTACGCCGTGATGAACCGCGGCGTGGCAGGCGCCTTCGCGGGGTCGGGAGCGCCGACTCCGCTACCTGGGGTCCGCCTTGCGCCCGACCATCCCACGATCGTCGATCTCTTGAAGTACCGGATTCAATACGAGCGCTGGAAGAAAGATCCAACCTTGCCGATTTTCACTGAGATCCAGCTCACGGGAATCGTCAATCAGTTGCTCTCTCCCGAACTGCTTGCCGGCGGCAAGATGGACCTCAACCGGCCGTTCGGCGATGGCGAAGACAATGTCGGCAATGGTCTTGATGATGATGGCGACGGTTTTATTGACGCGACGGACCTCAATGGGAACGGGATTATTGATGGTCCGGACGCAAACTCGAATGGACTCATTGATGAAAAAGAGGAAGTCGGGACAACAGACCTGCGTAACGGCATCGTCGACGATCCGTTCGAGGCCGGCGAGCCGTTCCTCGATATAAATGGCAATGGCAAATGCGAGTTTGCTGCTGAACCTTGGATCGATGTCGACGCCGATGGCGAATACGACCCGCCGCGCGATCAACTTTGGGTGGGGCTTGCAAGTGAGTCGATCACGTTCGA
>JANNTD010000100.1:0-15015 GCA_031403315.1 Planctomycetota bacterium | reverse complement strand
CGAAGAATTCCGGTTTGGCATCGTCAAACGGATTGGCGGCCAGCGTGGCGAGCGCCAACTTCGAAACGCCGTGCATCGCACACCACAACGCCGGTTTGAGCAACAGCAGCGGATTGCGGCCGGGGAGGAACACCGCATCATCAGCCGAGTGTTGGTCGGGCACCGAGCGGCCCGTCATGCTCCAATGGTCGGCGTAGAGGTCGTCGACCGGCATTTCGAGTTCGACGAGCGCTTCGAGGTTGGGCTGCTTGAGGGCCGCGAGTAACTTGCCGACCGCATCGATCTCTTCCGCCTGCCAGAGACAACCGGTCCGCACGTAGAATGGCCGGACCCGCCAACCATGGTCGAGCAGCTGATAGAGCAAAATCGCGCTGTCGAGGCCGCCGCTGGTGAGCACGCCCATCGTCGACGGCTCGCCGTAGCGGGTCAAAGTACCGTCGGAGAGCTTCACGCTGTCCATGAGATTCGCCTGGCAGACCGCGGCAATCCGAGGCACCTAAGGATTTACTGCGACACGACTTACGATACCCGAAGGGGATAGCGGCAGGAACCACCCTCCCAGACGGTATTTCGCTCATCACGATAGGCGGTCGTAGCAGATTTGTCGACGGTCGAAGATCCGCCGAACGCGGTTTGCCCGTATTTTTTACGTGCTCTAGCGGGGTGGACTCGCTAAAATGAAGCCAGGCGTCCAGTTGCTCGAGCCCGTTGTCGACGGCAACCGGAATGTTGGCTGCACGGAACAGAGATCCCACTTGCCAATGTACATTTCTAGTCTGGCGTTCCATCGATCGCTGCAAGCTATGCGATCTGCAACCTGGAAATCGTTCATCCCGAGCTGGTTCCTGCTCGTCGCGATGATTGCGATGAGCTCGTCGCCCGCGCGAGCCCTGATCGTCGAGAACACGGCGGGCACGACCGTGGCGCCCGCCGACGATCCAGGCTGGAACTTTGTCACCGGGCAGGGCAGCAGAAATTTTGTCTACTTGGGCAATGGTTGGGTGTTGTCGGCGTTCCACGTCGGCGTGCCGACGGCGAGCGAATTGCTCCATTTCCCGGGTGGGTCGTTTAATGTCATTCCGAATCAAGCTTTCATCGTGAAGAACCCGGTTGGACAGGGGCTTTCCACGGACACCGACTTGCGCATGTTCCGCATCAATGGCGACGTCGGCACACCGTCGTTCTCGATCGGATCGCAGCAGATTTTTGAATCCACTCCGGAAGCACAACGGGAGGTCGTATTCATCGGTCCTGGACCTAGCCGGCAAGAGCCGCAGTTTAACTGGAACGTGCAAGTCGTCGCCGGAACAAAGAACGACATCTGGACAGAAGTGGAAACGGGCGGCACGTATCATGGCTATAAAGCAGTCCAGACCGACGACGACGTCAAGCGCTGGGGAAAAAACCAGATCGCCGACGAGGAACAATTGGTCGGCGGCAACGACAATGACCTGCGATTCCCGCTTCAGCTCCAGTTGGGAGTCGGGCTGCGTGACATCATGTCGATGGTGACGAAATTCGACGCTCCCGGCCAGGGCGGCATCACAAACGAAGCACAAGTGGTTTCGGGCGATTCGGGTACCGCTATATTCTTCAATCGCAATGGCCAGTGGGAGCTGATCGGCATCGTAAACGCTCTGTACTCGACCTTCGAAAATCAACCTGGACCGCTGTCGAATCCGCCCTCGACGTCGACCGCCATATACGGCAACTACACCACGTTCGCCGACTTGTCGTACTACAACCAAGCCTACAGCGGTAGTATCTCGGATATCATGAACACGCATCCGTACAATGCGGTGCTGGGCGACATCAACTTTGACGGAGTGGTCAGCGGAACTACGACCAATGGCGTGCCGACTGGTGACATCGCCGCGTTCGTCGCCGGCTGGGGATACAATAATGGAACCGGAGTGGGAACGTACGGCTCTTGGTTGAAGGGTGACCTTAGTCAGGACGGCAAGACCGACGCCGCCGATTTCTTGCTGCTGCGTGGCGTCTTGAACCCCGCCGGTGCGGGTGGCCTGACGCTGGAATCACTGCTCAGTGGAGTCGGTGTGCCCGAACCCACGAGCCTCTGCCTGGCCTTGGCTGGGGCCGGCTTTTTTGCCTGTTCGCGCCGCCGGCGGCGCTAAAAGGCTGGGATTTGCGGGCGATCCGCTGGGGCGAATCGCCCAATCCATCTTGCCCAGTCACCCTGGTTGGGTATCATGGGCCGATTCGGACTGCGTGTCCGCGCTTCCCGCCCAGCACCCCATGGCATCCTATGTCCGCTTTTGCGCCGCGTCGCAATCGACTCCGCAGACTCGTCAAGCAGGCCGAGGCGGACGCGCTGTTGGTGACCAACTTCAAGAACGTCACCTACCTCACCGGTTTCACCGGCGACGACAGCTTTTTGCTCGTCACCGAGAGCGGTGAGACGCTCATCAGCGACAAGCGGTACACGACTCAGCTCGATCAGGAATGCCCCGGCCTGAAACTTGAAATCCGCGGACCAGGCGAGCGAATGGTGCCAGTCACCACGAGCGTTGTCGAACGCGCGGGCATCAAACGACTGGGGATCGAGGCGGAGTCGGCCACCGTGTCGCTCGAGCGATCTCTCGCCAAGGCGCTCCCGAACATCGAGCTCGTGCCGACCGACAGCTTGGTCGAGCGGCTGCGGATCGTGAAGGACAAAGACGAGATCGAACAGACGCGACGTGCCTGCCGGCAGGCGGAGCGAGCGTACGAAGTGGTGCGGGCGCTCTTGACGCCGGAGATGACGGAGCTGGACGTGGCGGCCGAGCTCGAATACCAGGCCCGGCGGTTCGGCGCCAAAGCGCTGAGCTTTCCGGCGATCGTCGCCGCGGGCCCGCGTGCGGCGCTTCCGCACGCGACTCCGACCGCGGCCAAACTCAAGTCGAGCGATTTCCTGCTGGTCGACTGGGGCGCGAATTCAGGCCTCTACATGAGCGACTTGACGCGGATCATCGTGACCGGTAAAATTTTGCCGAAACTCCGTAATGTGTATGGAGTTGTGCTCACGGCGCAGCTCGCTGCCATCAACGCGATTCGCCCCGGGGTGACCTGCGAACAGGTCGATCGCGTGGCCCGAAAAATCATCTCCAAAGCGCGGTTCGGCCGGGCTTTTGGGCATGGCCTGGGACATGGGACGGGGCTCGAGATTCACGAAGCGCCGCGGCTCGCCGCCGGTCAGAAGACCAAGCTGCGGCCGGGCATGATCGTGACCGTCGAGCCAGGAATCTATTTGCCCGGTTGGGGCGGTGTGCGAATCGAGGACGACATTTTGGTCACGCGGAGCGGGCACGAAGTGCTCTCCGACGTGCCCAAGCAATTGGAAGACTGTGTCCTTGGGTGAAGACGTTGTCCTGGCGTCGTGAGCCGCGAGCGGAATCCTCTACGGTAGCAGGAGCTGAATATTGAGCGAATCAAAGGAGACGGGAATGGCCTCCAACGCGGGATCCGGCGCGGGCGACGTGTTTGACGTTCGCAAGGTCCGCCGTTTCATCGAACTGATGAACGAGCACGACCTCTCGGAAATCGACCTGCGTCAGGCCGATCAGCGAATTCGATTGCGGCGCGGTCCAGAAATGGTGACGGTGGCCGGTGCCGTGCCGTCGATGGCGCCAACGACTGCAGCAGGATTCACGACTGCTCCGGCGGCGACAACAGCGGCAGGCGAAGATGCCAATGCGCTCTACATCCGCAGCCCGATGGTCGGCACATTCTACACCACGGCGAGTCCCGACACGCCGCCGTTCGTGAAAGTTGGCGACCAGGTGGGGCTTGAAACCACCGTCTGCATCATCGAAGCGATGAAAGTGTTCAACGAAATCCCGGCCGAGTGTTCTGGCAAGATCGCCGCCGTGCTGGTCACGACCGGCCAATCCGTCGAATACGGACAGCCGCTGTTCCGCGTCTCGCCCAACGCCTAATGGGCCAGGTTCGCACGGGCCCACGATAGATCACCATGTATCAGAGGATTCTTGTTGCTAATCGGGGTGAGATCGCGCTACGGATTATCCGGGCGTGCCGAGAGTTGGGCGTCGAGACAGTCGCCATTTACAGTGAGGGCGACCGCGGGGCCCAATACCTGCAATTGGCGAACGAGGCGTATTGCGTCGGGCCGGCGAAGGCGGCCGACAGTTACCTCAAGATCGCCAGCGTGATCAGTGCCGCGGAAGTCGGCAATGTGCAGGCGATTCATCCGGGCTATGGCTTCTTGGCCGAAAATGCCCACTTCAACGAAATCTGCCGCAGCTGCAACATCGACTTCATCGGACCGAGCCCGCAAGCGATGGCCCGCCTGGGCGACAAGAACGCGGCGCGGGCGCTGGCGCGCGAGGCGAATGTCCCAATCGTGCCGGGTAGCGACGGCATCATCACCAACGAGCAGGACGCGCTCGAATTCGCGCATAAGGTCGGCTTTCCGGTGCTGATCAAGGCGGTCGCAGGCGGCGGTGGACGTGGGATGCGGGTGGCATCGAACGACCTGGCGCTCAAGAGTGCGTTGCAACAAGCGCGGGCCGAGGCCGAAGCGGCGTTCGGCAACGGCGACGTCTACCTGGAAAAATACATCGAGCGCCCGCGGCACGTCGAAGTGCAGGTGCTTGCCGACCATCATGGCAATGCGGTCCACCTCTGGGAGCGCGATTGCAGTGTCCAGCGCCGGCACCAGAAGTTGATCGAGGAGAGCCCCAGCACGAGCATCACGCCCGAGACCCGCGCCACGATGTGCGACGCAGCCCGGCGGCTGATCGTGGCGGCCGAGTACACGAACGCCGCAACGGTCGAGTTCATCGTCGATCAAGATGGCAAGTTTTACTTCATCGAGGTCAACGCGCGGATTCAGGTCGAGCATCCTGTGACCGAGATGGTCACCGGCATCGATCTAATCAAGTGGCAAATTCGCGTGGCATCGGGCGAGCGGCTGCCATGGAACCAGGCGGACATCCGCCACCAGGGCTGCGCGATCGAGTGTCGGATCAACGCCGAGGATCCGAAGCGGAACTTTCAGCCGTCGCCGGGCAAGATCGAGCGGCTGATTGCACCCGGCGGATTCGGCGTGCGATTCGACTCACACGCTCACAGCGGCTACACGGTGCCGCCGTATTATGATTCGATGATCGGCAAGTTGATCGTGCACCAGGCGACTCGTGCCGAAGCGATCGCATGCATGCAGCGGGCGCTGGCCGAGCTCCGCGTCGAGGGGATCAAGACGACGGTGCCGCTGCACCAGGAAATCCTTGGTCATTCGGCGTTCGTGGAAGGGCGGATCGACACGACGTTTGTCGAGCGGACGTTTAACACGGGTTAGCGGCCGGGTGGCAGCAGAGGACTCGATTCTTCCCACGGCGCTCGCGATTTCATAAAATAAAATGGTCGCCAGTCGCGTGTCGATTCGGCCGTTGGCCATGCGATTAAGGCGTGATGGTGAATTCGCGTCCGAAAATCGGGCGGCGACAACCTCTGAATCTCCAACATTGGAAGCAGGTACGGAAACTATGCCTACGAAGACATCCACGATGGCGTCCCCTTGGGAAATGGCCCACCCAGTCAAGAAGGTGGCGATTCTGTTCGCCGGCGGCCCGGCCCCCGGGGCCAACGCGGTGATCTCGACCGCCGCGACGGCCTTCCTCCGCCACAACATCGAAGTGGTCGGCATCAAACACGGCTACTCGCATTTGGTGGAGTATGCGCCGGAGAATCCGCTCGTGGACGGTCGCGATTACGTGACGATCACGCAGCGGATGCTCGGCCGCACGCGCAACTCGCAGGGCATCATCATCGGCACGGCCCGCGCCAATCCGGGCAAGAATGTGTCGAACCCGGCTCACTTGGATGACGAGGAGCGGGTAAAACCGCTCAAGACCGTCTATGAAGCGTTGCGCTCGATCGGCGTCGACGCGCTGATCTCGATAGGCGGTGACGACACGCTCAAGACGGCCAACAAGTTCAAGCTCTATCAGGAGAGGCTGCCGAAGGACGCCCAGCGAATTCCCGTCGTTCATCTGCCGAAGACGATCGACAACGACTACCGCGGCATCGACTTCACGTTCGGCTATTTCACGGCGGTTGATTTCCTCGGCCGCGAGGTGCGAAATCTAATCGCCGACGCGGAAGCGAACAGGGCCTACTTCCTCGTCGAGTCGATGGGCCGCAGCGCAGGCTGGTTGGCTTACGGCGTGGCGATTTCCGGCGAGGCAAGCCTCGTGATCAGCGTCGAAGACATCGTCGGTCGGTATGCCTCTGAGGAAGACACGAAGAACTCCAAGACCGGCGCCGTCACCAAGCGAAAGGTGATGGACATGGAAAAAGTCATCAAGCGAATTGTGCTCACGATGACCGCCCGTGAAAAAGAGGGCAAGGAATATGGCGTGATCGTGATCGCCGAAGGACTCGCGGAACTGCTGCCGGAACAGTACCTCGAAGGCATCGGCCGCGACGAGCACGGCCACATCAGTATCTCGGCAGTCAACCTACACGACATTTTCCAGGTCCTGATCACGAAGGAATACACGCGGCAGACAGGCAAGAAACGAAAGGTGACGCCCCTGCAGCTCGGCTACGAGTCGCGGTGCGCCCAGCCACACGCGTTCGACGTCATGCTCGGCTGCCAGTTGGGCGTCGGCGCTTTTCGGGCGCTTGCGGAACAGGGCCTCAACGGAGTGATGGTGTCGGTCTCCGGCCAATTCCAGCTGCACTACGTGCCGTTTGAGGAACTGGTCGACCCGAAAACGCTCGTAACGGTCGTCCGCTACATCGAGCCCGAGAGCGACTTTCAGCGGCTGACGCGGTTTCTGGAGGTTTACGTCGACGAGGAAGAGCTGCGCTGAGGGGAGTCGCAAGCTGATTTGATCACAGTGTGCCCTTCGTACTCGGCACGCCGGGCATCCGCGGGTCGGATTCGACGGCCATTCGTAGGGCGCGGGCGGTGGCCTTGAAAATCGCTTCGGCGATGTGATGGCTGTTGCGGCCGTAGGGCACGTTAATGTGCAGGTTGCACAGTGCGTTGGCTGCGGCGGCTTGCCAAAAATCTTCCAGCAGCTCGCTGTCGAAGTCGCCGATCTTGGCGGAGGGAAACTCGGCGTTGAACACCAGATAGTATCGCCCGCTCAAGTCGAGCGCCGTAGTGCACAGCGTTTCTTCCATCGGCAGCGTGAAGAAGCCGTAGCGACGGATGCCCGATTTGTCGCCGAGCGCCTGCTTAAGAGCCTGGCCGAGGCAGATGCCGACGTCTTCGACGGTGTGGTGCTGGTCGACTTCGAGATCGCCCTGGGCTTCGACCGTGAGATCGATTCCCGCGTGCTTCGCCAGGAGCGTGAGCATGTGGTCGAGGAAGCCGACGCCGGTGCGGATCTGCGCGTGACCCGTGCCGTCGAGGTCGAGCGTGAGCTCGACTTTCGTCTCGGCGGTTTGGCGCGAAATATTGGCGGTGCGGGCCATGTACGTTAGCCTTTCCAGGCTGACATTCGAGAATCAGTCAGGCTGGAAAGCCTGACGTACGGGCTGCTTATCAATCGTAGCAGCCGGCTAGTAAGACGGGTAGGATCGTCACCGCAAACGCGCTTGTTCCGACGCTGGTCCAGCCGCACTATCTACTACAACCGGCCACGTGAAGGGAGCGATTGTAGGTCGCGCTGGTTCGCAATCACTGGGGGCTTGCTGTCGCTCGACCCCAGCCACCCGACATTAGGCCCAATCGAGGCCGGTTTCGCGGCGGACGCGCTGGTCGAACTCGCCAAGCAGTCCGCCGATGACATCCCAGCCGGCTGGACGGCGGACTTCAATGTCGCCCTGGCGATTGACGCGGATGATCGTGGCTTCGCCGACGCCCGCCTCGGCGAGATCGCCGTCGTGCAATTCGTCCTCGGCGACAATGCGTTCCAGCGTGGTACCGGTCATTTCGATGAAGGACATGGCGACCTCGGAGATCCTGATTGGGCGAATAGACCCGTATGGTGGATTTTAGCGAATCGCTACAGGCTTGTCATGCCGGAGACAACCGGGAGGGCGAAGTTCCTGCTGAACCTTAACGTACCGGCATTCAGCTCGGCGGGAGCCTCGCCCTCCCGGTTTTGGAAACTGATATCAGAGCGTCCAATCCGGAGCCGCGGCGCGGATTTTTTCCGCGAACGCCAGCAGCGTGTCGACGTCGAGCTGCTCGGTCCGCGTGTCGGGTGCGAAGTGCATCTCTTCGAGGATCGCGTCGACCTGCTCCTTGGAGAGGTGCCGCTTCATCGCCGGCACCACGTTGGCACGCAGAAACTTGCGGCGGTGGAGGAAGATCGCCTTCACGAACTGGTGGAAATACTTGAGATCGGGAATGCGGGCCCGCCGCTCGGAATCGACGGTGATGCGGATGATCGCCGAGGTCACCTTCGGAATCGGCCAGAACACCGACGGCGCGAGCACGCGCACGGTCTCGACCTTGCATTGGCTCTGCATCCAAACGCTCAGCGCGCTGTAGTCCTTGGTCGAGGGCACCGCGGTCATTCGGTCGGCAAGCTCCTTCTGGATCGTGACGACCATCGAGTGGGGCACGTGCGGCGCGAGGAGCATGTTCGAGACCACCGGCGTGGCAATGTTGTAGGGCAAATTGGCCACCAGCTTCAAGCGACGGCCGGGGGCGGCGGCGAGCTGGGTGCCGACCGCCTCCATCACGCGGTCGTCGAAATTGTTCTTGTTCCGCAGCGCGTCGAGTTGCAACGTCGTGACATTGGGCAAATCGAGCAGGAGCTCGCTGGCCAGCTCAAACAGGTGGGCGTCGATCTCGACGGTGACCACGGCCGCTGCCCGCCGGGCCATCATCTCGGTGAGCGACCCCGTGCCCGTACCAACTTCGAGCACGACATCCTGCGGTCCGAGATCGGCCGAGTTCACGAGCAAGTCGACAAGGTTGAGATCGATGAGAAAATTCTGCCCATGCCGCGTCGCGGGCGCGATGCCCATTTCACGGAAGCGCTCGATCAAGAAGGATTTGGTTTGACGCGACATGGTACGTCAGGCTTTCCAGCCTGACAAAACCTTTCATTGTCAGGCTGGAAAGCCTGACGTACGGAGTTGCCGTTCGACATACTTGGCGAGAATGTCGGTTTCGAGATTCACGCGGTCGCCCTCGTGGCGACGGCCGAGCGTTGTGAGCGAAAGGGTGTGAGGGATCAATGCCACGCTGAAGTGGTCATCGTCGACGTCGACCAGCGTGAGGCCGACGCCGTCGACGGCGATCGAGCCTTTGCTGGCCATTTGGCTGGTCAGCGCTGGCGGCACGCGGAACCACATTGTACACCACTGGGCATTGTCAATGCGTCGGTCGACGACGCCGACAGCGTCGATGTGGCCGGTGACGAGGTGGCCGCCAATTTCGTCGCCCATTTTGAGCGAGCGCTCGATGTTGACCACGTCGCCGGCCTTGAGCTCGCCCAAATTGGTCCGTGAGAGCGTCTCTTCGCCGGCCTGGAATGCGAGCGAATCACCGGCGACCGCCACTACGGTGAGACAACAACCGTTCAGCGCAATGCTGTCGCCGATTGCGGCGGCACCAGCAATGCGCGGCTCGCGAATCACCAGCCGCACGCCGGGCGGCTCGGGCACGATCTCCGCCACCGCGGCCAGACTTTCAACCAGACCAGTAAACACTCTCGCCCCCTAAAACAGCGGTTCTTCGCGCGCGCGGCGATTGCGGGCGACTTCCCATGCGAACCGCACCGGTGGAATCAGCACGAACAACACGCACAAGAGCGGCACCGCGTAGCCACGCACGATCAGAATGGCCACTACGGCAAAGACGATGGCCACGATGTGGGCGAAGCTGCGCTGGCCGCGAAGCAGTTGCGTGAGTGGGTGCGGATAGGGAATCCGCGAGACCATCAGGATCGCGATCACGACCGCGAAGAGCGGTAGGAGCCGCTGCATCCACCAGTCGTAAGTCGGAAACTTCTCGTGCAGCGCGATGTTCACTTCGTTGCGAAGCGTGTACGAGAGGATGGCAAAGCTGGCGATCGCGGCAGCCGCGGCCGGAGTGGGCAGGCCGGCGAACGACATGTGGTCGTCGTTGTCGTCGGTCTCGACATTGAAGCGGGCAAGCCGCAGGGCGGCGCAACAGACGAACAGGGCGGCGATGGTCCAGACCGCTTCGCTATGCAGGCTGGTGAACTGCGGGCACATCTTCACAAGCAGGATCGCCGGCGCCAGGCCAAACGACACGAGGTCGCAGAGGCTGTCGAGTTGGGCACCGAAATCGCTGGTGCGGCGCGTGAGCCGGGCGACCTGGCCGTCGACCGAATCGAAGAACATGGCCAGCAGAATCAGCGCGCCGGAAAGCATCAAATTGTGAGTCGGATCGCTGCTTCCAATCATGTCGAACAACTCGCGCGCCGTATCGATTTTCGGCGCCGGCACGGCCGCGACGCCGATCGGCTTTTCGATCCGGGCGAGGACCACGATCGCGAAGAATCCGCAGACGAGATTGCCGAGCGTAAAGAGCGTCGGTAAAACGGCGACGGCGCGAATCGGTCTCATATTCCCAGCACCTGGTGGAAGCACGCTACAACCAGCGGGCGACGATATCGCTGCCGGCATGGATCTTGTCGCCACGCCGCACCAGAACTTCGACGCCGGCGGGCAGGATCAGCTCGGTCCGCGAGCCAAGCTTAATCATACCAAACTTCTCGCCCCGGGAGACAGGCTGCCCCGGCTGCAGCATGCAGACGATCCGCCGGGCAAACATGCCGGAAATCTGCCGCACGGCGAAGCGGCGCGGCGGGGAATCCAGCGTTTCGAAGCCGATCCACATCGACTCGTTCCGCTCGGCGCTGTCGGCTCGCATTGCGTTGAGAAACTCGCCGGGTTTGTAGAAAGTTTCAATCACTTTGGCGGCGTAGGGGGCGCGGTTGATGTGCACGTTGAAGATCGACAGGAAGATGCCGATTCGTACGGCCGGGCCGCCGAGGAATTCGTAGTGCTCGAGCGGCGTGACGTCGACGATGGTGCCGTCGGCCGGAGCGACAATCACACCCATCTCAGCGGGGACACGGCGGGGCGGATCGCGGAAAAAGTAGACGATCAGAAACAGTAATACCGCCGGACCGACCGCGAGCCACTGCCAGATGCCGCCCAGCCAGATGAGCCCGGCCACGATCGCCGCAAGCGGCCAGCCGAGCAGGTTCAGTTCCCAGAGGCCCCAGGGCGCAAACGGCAGCCAATCGGGGCCGCGCGATGCTTCCGTTTTGAGAGACTGATGCTCGTGGAACAAGTTCATGCGATCAGATGGGCAGTGCGGTAAGTGGCATCAGTGCAACACGGGGCAAGTATCGAACCATTCGCGGCCCTGGTGGACCATCCATTCGCTGCACTCCAACGGCCCCCAATAGCCAGGCTCGTAGGTGTGCAGCTCCGGCTTGTCGCTCGATTGCCATTCGGTGAGGATCGGGTCGCAAATCGACCAGGCCGCTTCCACTTCGTCGGCCCGCGCGAAGAGGCTGGCGTCGCCTTCCAGCGCGTCGAGCAGCAGCCGTTCGTAAGCCTCGGGGATCGCGCCGCGAAATTCGCGCTGGTAGCTGAATTCGAGATCGGTTTGTCGGAGCTTCATGCCGGCGTCGGGCACCTTGGTTTCAAAATGCAACTGAATGCCTTCGGCGGGCTGCACCTGAATCACCAGCCGATTCGATTCGGCGACGCTCCGCGGGCCATCGGCAAAGAGCATGTAGGGCGGCTGGCGGAACTGGACGACGATCTGCGTCGTGCGGCAGGACATCACCTTGCCGCTCCGCAAGAAAAACGGCACTCCCTGCCAGCGCCAATTGTCGATCGAAAGTTTTACGGCGGCAAATGTTGCGGTGCGGCTGCCGGGCGCGACCCCTTTGTGCGACAAGTAGCCGCGATACTGGCCGCGGACGGTGTCCTCGTGAACTTGTTGTGCCGTCATGGGGCGAATCGCGCGGAGGACTTTTACTTTTTCATCGCGGATGGCGTCGGCCTCGTAGCGGACCGGCGCTTCCATCGCGGTGACCATCAAGAGTTGCAGCAGATGGTTCTGCAGCATGTCGCGGAGCACGCCGGCCTTGTCGTAGTAGACGGCGCGATTCTCGACATCGACTTCCTCGGCCACTGTGATTTGCACATGATCGATGTAATTGCGGTTCCAAACCGGCTCGAAAATCGTGTTGGCGAAGCGGAGCACCAAGAGATTCTGCACCGTCTCTTTGCCGAGGTAGTGGTCGATGCGGTAGACCTGCCGCTCGTTGAACACGGCGTGGACCACGGCGTTGAGCTTTTCCGCAGAAGCCAGATCGGTGCCGAAGGGCTTTTCGATGATCACGCGGCGGCGGCAGGTGTTTTCCTTTGCCAAACCGCTGCGGCCCAATTGCTCGATTGCCGGCTCGTAGAATTGCGGGGCCGTGGCCAGGTAGTAGATGCGCGTGCTGTCGGGGTCCTTTTCGAGGTCGTCGAGAAAGGTCGCCAATTGGACGAAGTCGTCGGGACGGCTGATGTCGCCAGCGTGGTAGAAAATCCGCTCGGCAAACGCGGCCCAAAGTTCGGGCTTGAAATCGTTGCCGACAAATTTGGCGACCGACTCGGCCAATTCGGCCCGCCAAGCGTCGTGGGTGAAGGGCGTGCGGGCGAAGCCGACGATCCGCGTGTCGGCCGGCAGGCGTTTCTTGCGGCTGAGCTGGTAGAGAGCGGGGATCAGCTTGCGGCTGGTGAGGTCGCCCGAGGCGCCGAAGATGACGAAAGTGTGGGCCATGGGGGAGGCTGCCAGGTTTATTGGGAGCTAAACCGCAAGCGGTGTGGGGCGTCTGTTGGTCAAGTTCAAGTTCGTTAAATTGTCATGGCGGTGAAGCCGCCGTCGACGTAGACCGCTTCGCCGGTGATGAAGCTGCCGGCGGTGGGCGAGAGCAATAGCAATGTGGCGCCGATCAATTCGGGCGCGTCGCCGAGGCGGCCCGTCGGCGTGTGACGCAGAATCGACTCAATGCGGCCCTTGTCGAGGATTTTGCGGTTCTGCTCGGCCGGGAAGAAGCCGGGGCAGAGGCAGTTGACGCGGACACTCTGAGGAGCAAATTCGCGGGCGACGTTGCGGGTGAGATTGAGCACCGCTGCTTTCGAGGCCGAATAAGTGTATACGCGCGACAGCGGCCGGAAGCTCGACACGCTGCCGATGTTGAGGATCGACCCGCCGCCCGCTGCGATCATGTGCTTGCCGAAGATCTGGCAGCCAAGCAATGTGGCGAACAAATTGCCCGCGATGATGCGGTTGAACTCCTCCTCGGTGATGTCGAAAAAGGGCGTCGGCGAATTGACGCCGGCACAGTTGACGGCCGCATGCACTCGGCCGTGCTGCTTCACCAAGCCGTCGAGGAGCGTCTGGACCGACGCGCGATCGGTGGCATCGACCGCCGCAAAGCTCGCCAAGCCACCCAGCTTCTTGATGGCCTCGACGCGTTCGTTACCGCGTTCGGCGCTGCGGCCGGCCACGACGACGTGGGCTCCCGCCTGCGCGAGACCTTCGCACAACGTGCCGCCAAGTGCTCCCGTGCCGCCAATCACCACGGCGACCTGGCCATCGAACCCAAAGAGCTTTTGCAAGTAGTCGGCGGACATGGGCGGCTTCAAAGGGGGAATGCGGAAGGGGGGGCGGAGGGAAAAAACAATCGACACAACTTACTTCTTGGGCGGCCGGCGTTCGCGGATCCAGTCGGTGTGGAACGAGCCTGGCTTATCCAATCGCTCGTAGGTGTGGGCGCCGAAATAGTCGCGTTGGGCCTGGAGCAGGTTCGCGGGGAGCCGCTCGCGGCGGTATCCGTCGTAGTAACAGAGTGCGGCCGAGAACGCCGGAACCGGAATGCCAAGCCGGGCGGCGGTCGCCACCACGTTTCGCCAGGAGTCCTGCACGTCTTGAACCGCTTTGCTGAAATAGGGAGCCAGCAGCAGATTTTCCAGTTTCGGATTTGCGTCGAAGGCTTCTTTGATGCGATCGAGGAACACGGCGCGGATGATGCAGCCGCCGCGCCACAAGAGCGCACAATCGCCGTAGTTGAGCGGCCAATCGTGCTCACCCGCCGCCGCCTGCATCTGGACGAAGCCTTGGGCGTAGCTGCAAATTTTCGAGGCGAACAAGGCGTGACGGATTTGCTCGACAAAAGCCTTGCGGTCACCGTCGTACTTGGCCGAGGGGCCTTTGAGCACTTTGCTGGCGCGGACGCGGGAGTCCTTCAAAGCCGAAAGGCAGCGGGCGTACACGGCTTCGGTCACCAGCGTGCTGGGGACGCCGAGGTCGAGTGCGAGTTGGCTCATCCACTTGCCGGTGCCCTTGGCACCCGCTTTGTCCATGATCACGTCGACAAGATACTTGCCCGTCTCCGGGTCCTTTACGCTGAAAATATCGCGCGTGATCTCGATCAGGTAGCTGTCGAGCTCGCCGCGGTTCCACTCGTCGAAGACGTCGTAGAGCTCGTCGTTCGAGAGGCCGAGCGCCTCCTTCATCATGAAGTAGGCCTCGCAGATGAGTTGCATGTCGCCATATTCGATGCCATTGTGGACCATCTTTACGTAGTGGCCGGCGCCGCGGGGCCCGACCCATTCGCAGCAAGGGATGTCGTTCTTGGGCCCGACCTTGGCGGCGATGGCCTGGAAGATCGGCTTCACGGCGGGCCAGGCGTCGATGCTACCTCCAGGCATCATGCTCGGGCCTTTGAGTGCGCCCTCTTCACCGCCGGAGACGCCGGTGCCGACATACAAGAGGCCTTTGCTTTCGACGTAATTGGTGCGGCGTTCGGTGTCGACGTAATATGAATTGCCGCCGTCGATGATGATGTCGCCCTTGGACAAGAGCGGCAGCAAATCCTCGATCAGCTCGTCGACCGCAGGCCCGGCCTTGACCATCAGCATCACCTTGCGCGGCTTGGCAAGGTTGGCGATGAGATCCGGGATGGTTTGACAACCGGCAAAGTTGAGGCCCTTCGCCCGGCCCGCGATGATCTCGTCGACCTTGCTTGTCGTGCGGTTGAAGACGGC
>JANNTD010000099.1:0-9999 GCA_031403315.1 Planctomycetota bacterium | reverse complement strand
ACTCCGCTCAGTACATCGCCAGTCTGGCAGCCGCCAGTCGATTGACGCGGAGCCACCTCGAAATCAGAAAGTCGTTGCGATGAAGATCACCTGCAATCGAGATAAACTGTTGCACGCGTTCCAGACCGTCGCGGGCATCGCGCCGGTCCGCAGCCCCAAGCCCGTGCTGCACAACGTCAAGCTCGATGTCACCGCCACATCCGCCACGCTGATGGCGACCGACCTCGAAGTCGGCATCCGCTACGAAGTGGCCGGCATCGACGTCGACGCCGCCGGCTCCGTGCTGCTGCCGGTCGACAAGTTTGGTTCCATTCTGCGCGAAAGCAGCGACGACACCTTCCGCATCGAATCGGATACCGCTGGCACCACCGTCCGCGGCGAACGGAGCCAGTTCAAGCTGCCCGTAGCCGACCCGAGCGAGTTTCCCGCGATCGCTCAGTTCGGCGAATCCGCCTGCTATGAGCTCTCGGGCCGGCTGTTCCGCGAGTTGATCCGCCGCACCGTCTTCGCCACCGACAACGAAAGCAGCCGCTACGCCCTGGGCGGCGTGAAGCTCGAATGGCAGGACAACGTGCTCACGGCGATCGGCACCGACGGCCGCCGGCTTTCGAAAATGGAAGGCCCGGCCCAAGCGGTTGGCAACCCGCCACCGATCGGCGACGTGACGGTCGTCCCCACCCGGGCCATGAATCTCCTGGAACGCGCGCTTGCCGAAGACGGCAGCGAGATCCAACTCGCCATCCGGCAGAACGACATCCTCGTGAAGAGCCCGCGGGCCACGATCTACTCGCGGCTGCTCGAAGGCCGTTTCCCGCGCTGGCGCGACGTGTTCCCGCGCCGCGAGAAGTCGCTCAAGCTCGACCTGCTGGTCGGCCCGCTTCATGCAGCGGTCCGCCAGGCGGCGATCGTCACCAGCGAGGAGAGCCGCGGCGTCGACTTCACGTTCGGCGATGGCACCTTGGTGCTTTCCGGTCAGACAGCCGAAGTCGGCCAGTCGCGCGTCGAGCTCCCGATCAGCTACGCCGGCCCCGCGCTCACGATCACGCTCGACCCGCGATTCGTCATCGATTTCCTCAAGGTGCTCGAGCCCGAGAAATCGTTCACGCTCGACCTGCAGGACGGCGACGGCGCAGCGGTCTGCACGACCGACGACGGCTACGGCTACGTGATCATGCCGCTCGCCCGAGATCGCTAAGCATGGACGCTTTTTGCGTCGTCGGCACCGTTTGCTCAGAAGACGCGACGACTGTTTTTGCCGATTTGTTTATGACCCTATCCGATGAACGCTTAGTCCGCGCCGCCGACCACGCGATCGACTTCGCCGCCCGCCGCGAGCGCGAAGCAAAACGCTCCTACGCCCGACGCCCCAAGAAAATCGCCGACGTGATCGCCCAATTGATCACCCGGCGCGGCTACGGCCGGATCGAAGCCAACGAGCAACTCTCCGATGTTTGGTCCGTCGCCGCCGGCGAGCCGCTCGCCACCTACAGCCGGCCCGGCAAACTGCGACGCGGCACGCTCGAGGTCACCGTCACCAATTCAACCATCATGCAAGAATTCAGTTTCCAAAAACAACGCATCCTGGCCGAACTCGGCCGCAAACTCCCCGACGCCAAAATCCGCGACCTCCGCTTCCGCGTCGGTCAAATCAATTAGCCGCGTCGCTTGCGACGCGCGGTATCGCCAAACACACTCGACTATTTTTGACAGGATTTACAGGATCGACAGGATGAAAGTGACAAGTCTCTCGCATTCGATCGATTTATCTTTATCCAGTAAATCCTGTTGATCCTGTCAGAAAATAAGGCAAGGCAAACAAGCAAACATGTCCGACGAATCCGATCAGGCTTCCCCCGAAAACGACGCGCCGCAAGCCGAACCAGCCGGCGCCGCCGAATACACTTCCAAGGACCTCGAGCATCTCTCCGATCTCGAGCACGTCCGCGAGCGGCCGAGCATGTACATCGGCGACACCACGGTCCGCGGCCTCCACCATCTCGTGTTCGAAGTCGTCGACAACTCGATCGACGAAGCGATGGCCGGCCACGCCACCACCGTCTCGGTCACGATCAACGTCGACGGCTCGGTCACCGTCGAAGATGACGGCCGCGGCATCCCCGTCGAACGGCACGACCAGCTCTCCGAAGAAGCCGGCCGCGACGTCTCGACGCTCGAAGGCGTGATGACCGTCCTCAAATTCGGCGGCAAATTCCAGAAAGGCGCCTACCAAACCTCCGGCGGCCTGCACGGCGTCGGCGTCACCGTCGTGAATTTCCTCTCCGAATGGTGCGAGGTGGAAGTCGGCCGCGATGGCTCGATCTACCACCAGGAGTACGAGCGCGGCGTCCCCGTGAGCGTCGTCCGCCGCACCGGCCAAACGCAAAAACGCGGCACCAAAACCACCTTCAAGCCCGATCCCAGAATCTTCCCGAACACCAAGTTCGTCTACGCCACGCTGGTCAAGCGGATCCAGGAGCTCGCCTTCCTCAATCAAGGCGTGCGGATCACCATCGCCGACGACCGCTCCAACGAGCGCGAGTCGTTCCAGTACAACGACGGCCTCCGGCAATACATCGCGTACCTCAACCGCGCGAGCGAGCCGGTCCACGCCGACGTGCTCTACGTCAAGGGCGAGAGCGAGGGTGTTACCGTCGAAGTCGCACTCCAGTATTCGACCGAGTACACCGAGAACGTCCACTCCTATGTCAACAACATCAACACCACCGAAGGCGGCACCCACCTAACCGGCTTCCGCACCGCCCTCACCCGCTCGATCAACAACTACGGCAAGAACGCCGGCATCTTCAAGGACCTGATCCCCACCGGCGAAGACTTCCGCGAAGGTCTCACCGCGGTGATCAGTTGCCGCGTCCCCCATCCGCAGTTCGAAGGCCAGACCAAGACCAAGCTCGGCAACAGCGAGGTCGAGGGCATCGTCAACTCGTTCTTCGGCGAGTACCTCGGCAAATTCTTCGAGGAGAACCCCAAAGCCGCCAAGGCGATCTGCCTCAAGGGGGCGCTCGCCGCCGAGGCCCGCGTCGCCGCCCGCAAGCAAAAGGAGCTGATCCGCGAACGCAAGGGCGCGCTCTCCGGCGGCGGACTGCCCGGCAAGCTCCGCGACTGCTCCAGCCGCGACGTCGACAAGTGTGAGTTGTTCCTCGTCGAGGGCGATTCGGCCGGCGGCTCCGCCGAGGGTGGCCGCCAACGCGAGTTCCAGGCGATCCTCCCCTTGCGCGGCAAAATCATCAACGCCTACAAGTCGCGCGAAGACAAAGTGCTCGCCAACGAAGAAGTCCGCAGCATGATCTCCGCCGTCGGCATCGGCATCGGCGAGGACCAGGACCTCACCAAGCGCCGCTACGGCCGCATCGTGATCATGACCGACGCCGACGTCGACGGCTCCCACATCCGCACCCTGCTCTTGACGTTCTTCTATCGGCAGATGTACGACCTGGTCGCCGCCGGGCACGTCTACGTCGCCCAGCCACCGCTCTTCCGCGTCCGCAGCAAGTCGAACACCTACTACGTCCAGACCGAAGAGGAAATGCGCGCCCAGCTGCTCGAGCTCGGCCTCTCCAATTCCGCGCTCGATCGCGGCGACGGCCAAATCGTCGAAGGCCCGCCGATGACGGCGCTCGTCCGCACGCTCGCCGGCCTCGAAGAATCGATCATCGCGCTCGAGCGCCGCGGCATCGGGCTCAGGATCCACGCCGAGCGCCAAGACCCCGTCACCGGCAAGCTCCCGGTCTATCATGTCCTCGTCGCCGGCCGCGACGAATGGTTCGTCACCCGAGATGCGCTCGACGCCTTCGTCGCCAAGGAAGAAGCGGCCGCCGGCGGCAAGCTCAACATCGACTCCGGCATCGTCGGCGCCCCCAGCGTTGCGGTCCCGAGCGCCGGCACCCCCAGCGCGAACGGCGACACCACGACCGAAGCCACCCGCCTCCGCATCGTCGAGCTGCACGAAGTCCGCACGCTCAACACACTCTTGGCCGACCTCGAAAAATCCGGCTTCAACATCGAAGCCCTCATCCCGCAGGAACGCACGGGCGAAGAAACCTCGCGCTACATGCTCCGCCGCGGCGAAAACGAAATCGGCCTCGAAGACCTCCGCGGCCTGCCCGGCGCGATCCGCGCCGCGGGCGAAAAAGGCCTCACCATCACCCGCTTCAAGGGTTTGGGTGAAATGAACGCCGAAGAACTCCGCGACACTACCCTCGACCCCACCGCCCGCACCCTGATGCGAATCCGCATGGATGATGTGGGCAGCGCCGACGACCTGTTCCGCGTCCTGATGGGCGACCAGGTCGAACCCCGCCGCGAATTCATCCAGAAGCACGCACTGGACGTGCGGAATTTGGATGTCTAGCGCGAACCCCATTTAGCGGCCGGGCTTGCCCGGCGCTACAAAATTCCAACTTATGACTTCAGCGTAATTCTGAAATCGCCAACCACGTTGACCAGCGATTTGGCGGACAAGCTCTTCGCCGCCGGCTGCGATGATGCCACCCCGAGCAGTTCCTGCGGCGCGGTATCTGTAGATTTCGGCCGCGAAGCCAGCGACCTCAAATCCGCGATCCGCTCCGCGCTAGCCAACGTGTCTGCCGCCGGCTATGTCGTCGCTCGGGTCGAAATCGACGCCGATGCAGCTTTACTGAAGAATTAATTCGACGTGCAGCGCGTTCGTCTACTGCAATCCGAGCGTGTGTCGCAACGCATCGTCGATGGCCGTCGTGTCGGGCACATTGCCGATGACGCGATCGATTTCCACTTCCAGAACCGTCGCCAGATTGTCCGTCATCACCACCGAATCGGTCCGCAGGCCCATTCGCTTTCCTTCCGGCGACGATTGCGACACGGAGACGCGGCTTGGGTGCCCGCCGCGTGCTTGATTGCTGGAGATCATCGCCAGAATGACTTGCGGCAGGCCAGTTTGCAACCTGTCGGTTTGCACGACCACTGCCGGTCGACGCTTCGCCGTGCGCAAGTTCGAATCGGGATAGAGAACCAGCACGACGTCCCCGCGGCTAAACGGCATCGTACACGTCCATCTCCGGCCGGTCCCAATCCGCAGCCATCGCCTTCAGCCGCCCGCGCAAGTCAGCCGCCTGCTGCTCGTCGATTCCGCGTTCGGCGAGATCCACCGAACCGTTTCCGAGGAAGGTCACGATCACCTTGCCTTCCATCTCGGCCGGCGGAGCTTCCAACAGCTCCACTTTGCCCTGACGGAAAACACCCTCGAATGACTTGAACATGAGACGTTTTCTCCAGGAAATTCGCTCCGTTGGACGCGACCCGCCTCCCGTCACCATTCTACTCTATCCCGAATTCGCGTCGAATCGGAATTCCCACGAGTTTCTTCGTGCCAATACCAAGAGCGCGAAGCCACCGGATTTCAAATTCTCTACCCAAACTCCTTTGCGCCTTCGCGCCTTTGCGTGAAACTCTTCATTTCTGTTCACGCAAATACCCTTCGTCCCCGCGTTCCCAATCCGCTCGCGGCGGGCTGAAGAAGTCGAGGTCGGTGGTCGGTTCGAGGGCTTCGAACGCGTGCGGCACGTTCGCCGGCAGCACGATCAGCTCGCCGGCCGACACGCGGTGCTGCACCCCCGCGACCGTCACCTCGACCGCGCCCTTAAGGATGTACGAGATCTGTTCGTTCGGATGATGATGCAGCGGCACACGGGCCCCCTTCGCAAACTCGAACACCGCAATCGTCCCCTGCTCGCCATGCACATGCCGCCGCGCGATCCCCTCCGCGAGCCGCACCCCACGACTCTCGTCAAACGGCAGCACTTTGATTTCGGTATTCGCCGCACGTGGACTCGGCACTTCCGACACCGCCTCAACCACATCACATCCATCCATACGGACCATCGCTTTCTGTTCGAGATCGTAAACCATCTTCGTAAACCGCCGCGGCCACCCTTAAATCTAGCTTCCCTTTGCACCTTCGCGCCTTTGCGTGAAACCCGCCGTTTTCTGAACTCCGCGTCTCTGCGTCTCTGCGAGAGACCTTCCGACACACTTGAACCGCCAATTTGACGCCACCCGCCGGCAACCCTACGATTGCCTGCCATGCTCTTCTATCTATTCCTGCTGTTCACGGTCGTGCCGCTCGTCGAGCTCGCGCTCCTGGTCTGGCTCGGCGGCCAGACCGAGTGGTGGGTGCCGGTGCTACTGGTGATCGCCGACGGCGTGGCGGGCGCGCTCCTCTGGCGCTGGCAAGGCCTGCGCGCCCTCGTGCGGATCCAAGAGGAAATGGCCGCGGGCCGCATGCCGGCCGATGCCCTGGTCGACGGACTGTTGATTTTCCTCGCCGGCGCGTTCTTGATCACGCCCGGCATGATTACCGACTTCGTCGGCTTCGCGCTCCTGATCCCGCCGATCCGCGCCGTGGTGAAACGGTTTGCCAAAGTTTGGTTCACGCGGCACGTCCAGGTCCGCACGGCGGCGTTCTACGGCACAACAGGCGCGTCCCCGAACAAGCCCGCCGCCGGCGACCAGATCATCGACGCCCGCGTGATCGAAACCCACGTGGAAGACATTTGACATTCAACATGGTGCGCCAATCAGCACACTTGCGCGCCCATGTTGCACGCCGGGCGCGAGAAGCGCATCATTACGGGTGCGTCGCGGGCATCGGCACGGCGTTCGCAGCATTTCCTGAATTTCAGCTCCTGAATTTCAGCTCCTGCCGCCCTTTCACCCCACCGAGGAGAGTTTTCCCATGCCATCGACGATCGAACTCTTGGGCAAAGACGCCGACTCGCTGCTCAAACACCGCTGCCAAACCATCCCCCGCGAATCGCTCCACCTGCCCGGCCCCGACGTCGTCGAACGCATCTACGCACCGAGCGACCGCAACCCGCGCGTCCTCAACAACCTGCAGCGGCTGATCGGCCACGGCCGGCTCCGCAACACCGGCTACATGTCGATCCTCCCCGTCGACCAGGGCATCGAGCACTCGGCCGGCGCATCGTTCGCCCCGAACCCGCAGTACTTCGATCCCGAGAACATCGTCAAGCTCGCCATCGAGGGCGGCTGCAACGCCGTCGCCTCGACCTTCGGCGTGCTGGGAATCGTGGCCCGTAAATACGCACATCAGATTCCGTTCCTCGTGAAGATCAATCACAACGAGCTGCTCACCTACCCCAACAAGTTCGACCAGATCATGTTCGGCACGGTCGAAGAGGCCCACGACATGGGCGCTGCGGCCGTCGGCGCGACGATCTACTTCGGCTCCGACGAAGCGACGCGGCAAATCGTCGAAGTCGCCGCCGCCTTCCATCGCGCCCACGAGCTCGGCATGGCCACCGTCCTCTGGTGTTACCTCCGCAACCCCGCCTTCAAGGCCGACAAGGATTATCACGTGTCGGCCGACCTCACCGGCCAGGCCAACCACCTCGGCGTCACGATCCAGGCCGACGTCATCAAGCAAAAACTCCCCGAAAACAACGGCGGCTACAACGCGCTCAAGTTCGGCAAGACCTCGCCGCTGGTCTACGAAAAGCTCACCACCGACCACCCGATCGACCTCTGCCGCTACCAGGTCGCCAACTGCTACATGGGCCGCTGCGGATTGATCAACTCGGGCGGCGCCTCGAGCGGCGCCGGCGACTTGGCCGAAGCGGTCCGCACCGCCGTCATCAACAAACGCGCCGGCGGCATGGGCCTCATCAGCGGCCGCAAAGCCTTCCAGCGCCCCATGGCCGAAGGCGTCAAGCTCTTGAACGCGATCCAGGACGTATACCTCGATCCACAAATCACAATCGCATAATCTCAATCGCCAATTTCCCCACTCCCGCCACATACACCGCTTGCGGTTTAGCTACGCGCTCCGGCTCGCCCACGCGAATCACCCCCACCCAATGCCCCCTACCACGCAAGCACCGCACACAACGCTCGACCACATCACACCCGATGACCTCGCGCGAAACGTCGCCGACACGTTCGTCGACCGCGTCGACTACCACGACGAGATCGAATCGACCAACAGTCGCGCGACGCAACTCGCCACAGCCTCGGCCAACACCACCTCCGACGACCGTTCCTGCGTGCTGGTGCTCGCCGACCACCAATCCGCCGGCCGCGGCCGTGGCGCCAACAAGTGGTGGTCCACCAGCGGCGCCCTCACATTTTCCGTGCTGCTCCGCCCGGAAGCCTTGCAACTTCCCACTAATCGCTGGACCCTGCTCTCGCTCACCGCCGGGCTCGCCGTCTGCCACGCGATCGAGTCGCTCGATAAGAGTTTGAACGCACGCATCAAATGGCCGAACGACGTATTCGTCGACGGCCGAAAAATCTGCGGCATCCTCGTCGAAGCCGCCACCGGCGAGCGCGGCAGCATCATCCTCGGCATCGGCCTCAACGTCCACAACTCGGCCAACCATGCGCCCGACGAATTGCGCGAGAAAGTCATCGCCCTTTGCGACGTGGCGGCCCACCCGTTTCGACGAGTCGACCTGCTCGTCGCCATACTCCAAACGCTCGCCACCGACCTCGCTCAACTAACTACCGGTGTCGATCAACTCCGCGAAGAATGGCGTAAACGCTGCCTGCTCACCGGCCGAACCGTCGAAATCGAACTGCCGACGCGCCGCCTCACCGGCATCTGCCGCGGCATCGATGCCGACGGCGCACTGCTCATCGAGACGAATGCCGGAACAGAGCGCTGCCTCTCCGGAGTCGTCGTGCGGTTCGATTGAGCTGCGAATACGACGAGATTGCCCTCACGGGCGACCAAGTCGAGCCCCGCCGCGACTTCATCCAGAAGGTCGCGCCCGATCTGAGGAATTTGGATGTTTACCGCGAGCCAAATCTAGCGGCCGGGCTTGCCCGGCACTATGCTCTGTCCATGCTGGACTTTCCATTTATCCTCGGAAGTCTGCTATAATACGTGGGCGGAGCAAACCACTCCCGACGCGAGGTGCCCGATGGAAACATTTCACGCGATCTTCGAAAACGGCGTATTTCGGCCAACGGTGCCGGTCTCGTTTCCCGACCGATGCGAAGTGGAGATCGAAGCCAGGGTCGTCAACGGCGAATTAATTCAGGACTTGGACGCGATCTACGAAGTACTCGACAGGAGACACGATACAGGAATTCGAGATCTGGCGGCGCGGCACAATGAGCACCAGCCGTGAGTACTGTTTTTCTCGACACGGTTGGTCTGATCGCGATTTGGAATCGTAGCGATCAATGGCATCCTCAAGCTAAGCCTGTGTATGAGGAGTTGAAACGGCAGCGCGCAAACGCCGTGACCACACGCTACGTGTTGCTGGAATGCGGCAATACCGCGGCGAGGCAGTCCATACGCCAAGATGTAATCGACCTCCAAATCCGATTGAATCGGGCAAAAAGTCTGATTGCACCAACCACAGACGATTGGAACCAGGCCTGGCAAGCGTACGAGCGCGGTGATGCAGGTGGGGCCGGCATCGTAGACCAGGTGTCTTTCGTCGTGATGCGGCGACTCGGAATCCGCCAAGCCTTTACCAACGACGAACATTTTCGTGCCGCCGGTTTCGAAACGCTTTTTTAGGCTGTCGCGTGCGATGCCAACCTACGATTTCACCCTAGTTCTCAGCGGCCCGACGGAACTTACCGACGATCTAGCCGACAAACTCTTCGCTGCCGGCCGCGATGACGCCACGCCGAGCAGTTCCGGCGGCGCGGTATCTATAGATTTCGGCCGCGAAGCCGGCGACCTTGAATCCGCCATCCGCTCTGCGATTGCCAACGAGTTCGCGGACGATTACCTCGTCGCCCGCGGCAAAATCAGCGACCTAAAAATGGACGAAATCCTCGCCGAAGCCCACCGCCGCCACGACGCGCAAAATCTCTAACCCCAAATTATGGTAACTACATACTTGGCTCATCAAAGATGAACACGCTCATTTCTTACGCTTGGCTGCTTTTTTCTTGTGCTTCGCCACTTCGGCGTCAAGCTCGCGCTTGGGCACTTTCGATAGCGGTCGCAGCAACTTTTGGAATTGG
>JANNTD010000098.1:0-5928 GCA_031403315.1 Planctomycetota bacterium | reverse complement strand
GCGATCAAGAGCGGTTATGTCACCGACACCTTGAGCGGAGGCCACGATCACTGGTCGCAGTACGCCGTGCGCCATCACCGGCGGGTGATCGAGACCGCCGCTCGCTTCGGAATCATGGTGGATGTGCACGAACCGCTGCACGACACCGGCGAGCGCCGCACCTGGCCCAACATGATGACTCGCGAGGGCGCGCGGGGGCAGGAGTACAACGCCTGGAGCGGCGACGGCGGCAATCCGCCCGACCACGAAACCGTCTTACCATTCACACGTCTGCTTGCCGGCCCGATGGACTTCACACCTGGCATCTTCGACCTGACGTTCGAGGAATTGCGGCCGAACAACCGCGTGAACACCACGCTCGCCAAGCAACTTGCCCTCTACGTCGTGCTCTACAGTCCATTCCAGATGGCGGCCGACCTGCCGGAAAACTATCTCGCGCATCCCGACGCCTTAAAATTCATCCGCGACGTGCCGACCGATTGGGAAGACACCCGCGTGCTGCATGCCCGCATCGGCGACTACGTGACAATCGTCCGCAAACAGCGCGGCGGCGACGATTGGTATCTGGGCAGCGTCACCGACGAAGTCGGTCGTTCGCTCGACGCGCCGCTCTCGTTTCTCGACCGCGATCAGAAATACATCGCCGAGATCTACCGCGACGCGGATGATGCCGATTGGAAAACCAATCCGACTGCCTTCAAGGTGGAACAGCGCGAGGTCGATGCGAACACCGTCTTTTCGCTCCGCCTCGCCCCCGGCGGCGGAATGGCGGTCCGCTTTCGGCCCGCGGTTGAACAAGAGTGAACACTTTCGCCGCCGGCGCATGCTTGGCGTATACTGAAATCGCTCAATTCGGCGTGCGACGTTCGTGGCAAATCGCCTCTTAGCGCCGCGCCGTGACGGCCAAGCGAGGCACTCCTTCAGCATGACACCGGTCTCTCTCAGATCGCGCTGGAATCGTGCCGCATTGCTGCTGCTCGGCATCGTCGCGCTCGCGGGAATGTACACCGCTCTCCACGGTTGGTCCCCCCGCGACACACGCCACGTGATTACGATCTGGCACCCCATGCGCCAGACCGAACGCGAAGTCCTCTACGAAGAGTTCGCCCGCTTCGAAAAACTTCATCTCGGCTTTCGCGTCCGCGGCCTCTACAAGGAAACCGAAGAGCTCCGCAGCGGATTCCAGGCGGCCGCGCTCGCCGGCGAAGGGCCCGAGCTCGTCTACGGCCCGTCCGACGTCCTCGATACCTTCCACACCATGGGCCTGCTACAAGACATGGCCCCCTGGTACACCGACGAACAACGCGCCGACTTCATCAAAGGGGCGCTCACTTACTTGCCCGCCCTGGTCGATCCGACGAAACACGAGCTGGTGCAAGTCGCCGACCGCTTTGGCAACCACCTCTCGCTGATCTACAACCGCCGCTTCATCCCCGTGCCGCCAAAGACTACCGACGAGCTGATCGCGCTCGCCCAGGCCAATACGATCGACGTCGACGGCGACGGCCGCAAAGAACGCTACGGCCTGGTCTGGAGTTTCGTCGAACCCTATTTCGCGATTCCCTTCCTCACAGGCCACGGCGCCTGGGTCTTTGCGGAACCGACCGACGAGTCCTCCGGCGCCCGGCCGGTCCCCGCGCTCGATACGCCCGAGTCCGTTGCCGCCTATCGTTTCATCCAGTCGCTACACGACAAATATCGAGTCGTCCCCGGCAACTGCGACTACGAGTTAGCCGACACGCTCTTCAAGACTGGCCGCGCCGCGATGATCATCAACGGCGACTGGAGCTGGACCGACTACCTCGACAACCCCGACATCGACGCCGCCGTCGCCGTCCTGCCGATCGTCAGCTCTACCGGCAAACCGATGGAGCCGATGGTCATGCCCAAGGGCTACTCGCTCAACGCAAACTCGTCGCCTGGCAAGTCGGCCGCGGCCATGGCGTTTGTCCGCTACATGACCAGTTCTGACGTGCAAAAACGCATCGTCGGAAAGCTGCGGATGATCCCCACGCGGCTCTCCGTCTTTGAAGAGTCGCTCGCGTCCACCGACCCGACCTACCGTGTTTCCCAGGCGCAAGTCGAGCACACCCGGCTAATTCCGGTCGCCACCGAGCTCCGCGCCGTGTGGGATGCGATGCGGCCTCAATATCAGGCTGTGCTCAGCGGCACCACGACTCCCGAAGCCGCGGCCGCCGCCGTCCAGCGCGACGCCCTCGAAAAAATCAGCCAGATGAACCGGAAAGTCACTCCAAGCCTCTCCGGCATCGCGCTGCAAACCATCGGCTTGCTGCTGCTCGCGGCTTGGATCATCTGGCAGCGCGAGTCGTTTGTCCGCTTCGCGCGCGACTGGCGCCGCAATCAAATCGCGTATCTCTACGTGCTCCCCGCGGTGGGCCTGATCTTCGCGGTGATAATCTTCCCGCTCGGATACAACATCGTGCTTTCACTCTCGAACATGTCGCTGACCAGCTTCCGCGACTGGCAGATCATCGGCCTGCAAAATTACGCCGAGGTGCTCACCGACCCCAAACTCGGCCCGGTCCTGTTTAAGACCGTGATCTGGACCGTCGTCAGCGTGGCGTTCCACCTTTCGATCGGACTGTTGCTTGCCGTCGCCCTGAATCGCACGGTGCGGGGCAGGGCGGTCTACCAACTGCTTTTGATCCTGCCTTGGGCCATCCCGGCTTACATCACTGCCATGACCTGGCGCGGCATGTTCAGCTACGAATACGGCGCGATCAACCTACTGCTTCTGAAAGTCCAAAAATTTCCGCCGCTGGGCTGGTTCCTCGAGCTGCTGCATCTCACCGCGCCGGTCAATTGGCTGGGCGACGCTGCGCACGCCTTCGAAGCCTGCATCACGGCCAACATTTGGCTCGGTTTCCCCTTCATGATGATCGTGGCACTCGGCGGCATGCAGGGCATTCCGCAGGACCTCTACGACGCCGCCCGCATCGACCGCGCCAGTCGATTGCAACAATTCTGGCACATCACGCTGCCGCTGTTGAAGCCGGTGCTGATACCGGCCGCGACGCTGGCCACGCTCTGGACCTTCAACAACCTCAACGTGATCTGGCTCGTCTCCAACGGCGGCGAGCCGCAGAATTCGACCCACATCCTTGTGTCCTACGTCTACATGGCCGTGTTCAATCTCTACCGCTACGGATACGGAGCCGCGCTCTCGATGGTCATGTTCGCCTTGCTGCTCGCCTTTGCCTTCGTGTTCCTCATACACACGCGAGCCGCCGAAAACGTTTACGACTAAAGCCCTCAATCCCGAATCCTGACTCCCGACTCCTTTTATCATGCGCGAGCCACGCCTCATTACCGTCCTCCGACACACCGTGCTCTTGGTGTTCGTGGCGATCTCGGTCTACCCCGCGCTCAATGTGCTCTCCGTCTCGCTCCGGCCGGGTAACCAGCTGCGGTCGACCGACCTGTCGATCATTCCCGCGGATTGGAGCCTCCACAACTACATCTCGCTCTTCACCCAGCAATCGTTTCTCCGCTGGATGGGCAATTCGCTCATCGTCTCCACCGTCGTCACGCTCACCGGCGTGGCCCTGGCGTCGATCGGCGGTTACGCCTTCAGCCGCTTCCGCTTCGTGGGCCGCCAGTCGCTGCTGGTGGCGATCCTCACCACGCAAATGTTCCCCGCGACGATGCTGCTCCTGCCGCTCTATATCCTGGTGGCCCGCCTGCACCTGCTCGACACGTATCTGGGCCTGATGATCTTCTACACGTCGACCGCGCTGCCGTTCTGCATCTGGCAGATGAAGGGCTTTTACGACACGATCCCCACCTCGCTCGAAGACGCCGCCCGCGTCGACGGCTGCAGCCGCACCGAAGTCTTCTGGCGCGTGACGCTGCCGCTCGCCGTTCCCGGCCTCGTGATCACGGCCCTGTTCAGCTTCATGACCGCTTGGAGCGAATACATCGTCGCCGCCCAAGTCATGCAGGACGAAGAAATGTTCACGCTCCCTTTGGGGCTCAAGAGCTTCCAAGCCAACATGTCGACCGAATGGGGACTCTACGCCGCCGCTGCGATCCTCGTGAGTCTCCCCGTGATCGTCGTCTTCCTGCTCTTGAGCAAGTACCTCGTCTCCGGCCTGACGCTTGGCTCGGTCAAAGAGTGACGCCTAAGATTCGCCTCGCACACATCGTACAGATTAGTTCGCCAAGCGATTCTTGGCTGCTTGGCGCAAGTCGGCGAGGATCCGGTGGGTCACGGTCAGGTCCACGAGCTCGGCCACGCTGCGAACCTGCATCTTGCGCATGATGGCGGAACGTCGCATCTCGACGGCCCGTTCGGTGAGGCGCAGTTTGGCTGCCATCGACTTGTTGGGCTCGCCGGCCTGGATCATCGACAGCGTTTCTCGCTCGCGCGGGCTGAGCCGCGCGACGCGGTCCGACAGGTCCGCAAACTGGGCGTCGCCCGCCCGCCATTCGGCATCGAGCGCCAGGGCCTTGCGCACCCGGGCGAGCAACGTCTCGCGATCAAACGGTTTTTCGAGAAACTCGATCGCACCGGTCTTCATCGCGGCCACGGCGGTCGTCACGTCGGCGTGGGCGGTGATAAAGATTACGGGCAGCCGCTTGCCTTCCTTCAGCAGCGTTTCGTAGAGTTCCAGCCCCGTCTGGCGCGGCATGCGAATGTCGAGCAGCAGGCAACCGGGCATCGCGGAGCGATAGAAGCGATGAAAGCTGCCCGGCGTGCCGAACGCCATCAATTGAAAGCCGAGCACTTCCAACAATGCGCACAGCGAGTCGCGCATCTGCTGGTCGTCGTCAACTACAAACACAGTTGGATTCGAGAGGTTGGGCGGAGTCATGTGGGCGGGTAAGAGGCAATGTGAACGATACTTGCGCCCCGTTTCCGGGCTTCGATTCGGCCCAAATCGTGCCGTCGTGATTCTCGACGATCGAGCGACAAATCGCCAGTCCGATGCCGAGTCCGTCTTCCTGGGAGGTGTGGAACGGCTTGAAAATCGTGTGGCTATCGTCGTCGGCAAAGCCGGGGCCGCTGTCGAGCAAGTCGACTCGCACCATGTCGAGGAACCGCAACGTGCGGATTGTCAGGCTGCGGTCGACGGCGCGAGTAGCTTGCAAGGCCTGCAGCGAATTCTGAACGAGATTGACGAGCACCTGCTGAATCTGAATTGGGTCGACGGCAACGATACCATTGATAGCGGACAGGTCCAACGTCGGCTCGACCTTGGCCCGAACAAATTCGTGTTGGCAGAGTGCGACAATTTCCCGTACCAAGATGTTGATATCTGCCTCGGCAACCGCTCCCCGATTGGGCCGAACAAAATCGCGTATCCCGCGGACGATTTGCCCGGCCCGCAGAGCGGCTTGTTTAATGTGATTCACACTTTCTTGCAGTCGAACGTGGCCGCACGGTTCGGGGGGCTGTGAAAGGATTACGTCGCAGGTTTCGGCGTAATTGGCGATCGCACCGAGTGGCTGATTGATTTCGTGAGCCAGGCCGATCGTGAGATGCCCCATGGAAGCGACGCGGTCGGCATGAGCCAACTGTGCAGCCAAGGACTTGTTTTTCGATTCAACCGCCTCGCGCTCGTCGATTTCATGCCGCAGCGAAGCGAGCGCACTGGCGAGTTCTCTTGTACGCTGGGATATGCGGGATTCCAAGTCGTCGACCTGCCGACGGATCGTGCGCGTCGCCGGTCTTACCACGAACCAACCCAGCCCTAACATCAACAGCAAGACCACGCCGGCGATGGCCAGGGCACAGGCCCGCAGTCGAGTCACCTCGTAAGCCGCTTCTCGCTCCATTAGCTTGACGATCCGGTCCATCGCAGTGAGGAACGCCGCCTCGTGAGCCAGGATGTCGCCAACGGCCTGGTCCGTGGCATCCGAACTTTCGACCGAGTCGGCGCGATCGCGTAGCCGTGATGCCGCGTC
>JANNTD010000097.1:0-3225 GCA_031403315.1 Planctomycetota bacterium | reverse complement strand
GCCCCTTGGTCCTGCGCGGCGCTCGAGAGCATGTCGGCCAGTTGATGGATCCATTCGGACCGCATGTCCTCGTCGACCGCCGTATCAGCGAGCTGCCGGAGAATCTCGGCCCGGCGATCGGTCAGTGGCCCTTGTTGACCCGGTCCGGCTTGTCCGGCCTGTTGATCGAGCTTCTCGAGCTCAGCCATCAGCTTTTGCATTGCATCGGTCGGTCCGCCGGCAGCCGGAGCGGCCTGGGTTTCGTCCTGGAGCGACTGCGTCAGTAAGCCGTTGGGTGCCGGCTGGTTGTCGGAGCCGATCGTCGGCACGTCGATCATTTTCCAGGTATTGCCGACGGCCACCAGCGTGCCGAGGTACAACTGCTCGTGCTTGTCGCCAGTCGAGACGAGCGCCGAAGCGTTGTCGTGGATCGTGATGTCTTTGGTCGAACCGTCGGTACCGGCCGGAATCGTTGCCGGCCGGGTGCGGTAAAAATCGGCAAATTCACTTTGCGGGGTGAAGACCTTCTGCGCGGCCGCGAGCTTCGCAAACTCCGCGGGGGCCGCTTTGAGTGTCGCTTCGAGCCGATCCGCCTGCTGAGAGCTAAAGCCCGCGTCGGCGAGTTCTGGTGAAGTCATCAAGAGCAGCTCGAATCGCGCGCGGTCGCGATTCTTCAAGGCGTAGGCGAGCTCCTCGGCGACTTCCGGCGCCGATATGACTTGCCAATAGTCGATGCGGCCGTCTTCGTTCTTGTCGATGCCCCAACGGGTGCCGCTGGCTTGAAACCAGCGATATTGGTCTGCCTTGCCGTTGAAATCGGAATCGACGTCGCGGTACGACTCGAGTCCGTCATTGAAATAGCACCACAAGTCGACGACGTTGTCGCTGTTGGTGTCGGCGAACTTCCGCAAGGCTTCGCCATTGGCGTTACGGACGACCCAAGCGGTTGCGCCGTTTTGCTTCTCAGCGCGAATCGTGCACTGGGCGATTTCCGGCTTCGGCGGCCGGTTGAATGCGACGTTTGGTTGGATCGGTGTCAGCCCCAACGCCTGCTCGGCGGTCGGAGTGGCCGCCGAACTTTCGGCGCAAGTGATGCTGTAGAGGAAACAGAGTCCCAGGGCGATCACCGCGTATTGAAGTCGTTTTTCATTCATTCGACGTGCTCCTCGTGAGATTGATCCTAGCGCGGGGAAAGCGCCGCGCGGCCTTTTTGCATTTTGGTCCGGCGACGATTCGGAGGGGACTATACGTGGTCGCCGCAATTCGTTGAATGCCAGCTTGGCGAATGGCCGCTTGGCGACTCTGCGAGCCGAACCGCAAATCGGCGTATCCACCTTGTTTTCGGCTGCGTTTGACAGCGAACCCACAAAACCTAGAATGGTCTGTTCTTTCGCGGATGCTATCAGACAGAGGCGGTTGGCTTTTGGCTGTCAGCGATCGGCCGAAGCCATTTGGCGGCGCAGCCCTGCCGGGGAATATTGCCGACGCCGATAGCAGAAAGTCGACAACCCGTACCGCGGGCGCGTAGCTCAGTTGGTTAGAGCGCGGCCCTGATAAGGCCGAGGTCCCAAGTTCGAGTCTTGGCGCGCCCACTTGAAGAAGAGTTCAGAGACCAGAGGTCAGTCAGGACTAATTACGTCCCCACGGACCTTTGACTTCCGGCCTTTGATCTCTTCCCCCGGGGGCCGTAGCTCAGTTGGGAGAGCGCTAGCTTTGCAAGCTAGATGTCGAGGGTTCGAGTCCCTTCGGCTCCACTACCGGACGTATTCTGCAGGCGGTCGCTGTCCGATTGAATACTCCAGCCAGCGACTGGATTTTTTGGGCCTCACGACGTTTTCTCTTTCGCCACAGGTCCGGCCGCAAATCTATTTCTCGATGGACCGCCCCAACTGTAACGACTGTACCGAGCACTTTCGGTGCGACCGCTCCATTCGGAAACAGTTTCCCACTCTCTGGTGGGAGTTGCCCAAAAGCAGATGCAATAAGGCGTATTTGCGCCGTTGACATCGAAGCGACGCAACCTACGTTTGCGTGATTTAGTAAGAAGCCGCCGACGCGGTCAGCACCCACTGCGTAACCACGTTCATTGGCTCGCTTTGAGTCGGCCGCGTGGACCGGTTCGCATTGTTCCACAACCAACTCGGTTCCCCCAACAACCAGGTTCCTTTAATGCTCGCCGAATTTGCCTCCATCAGCACGCTGCTTACGCTGAACTTGTTGTTCGCTGGCGTGGCGTTGGCAATTGGCTTCGCGCTCGGCGCCTGGTTCTTCGGCACCGCCACCACCTCTGTCGACAAGGCTCAATCCGACAGCCAAGATGCCGAAGTGCAACTCGCCGCCGAGCGGGCGATGATGGCCACGCAGCGGATCCAAGACCTTGCCAAGAACATGGTCTCCGACGTCGATGCCCACGCCGTCAAAGTCGAGCAAATTAACACCGAGCTGCAGGCGATCGCCGACGAAAGTCCGAGCGAAGAATCGGACGCAGTCTTTGCCACGATTGGCCGCATGATCGACGCCAACAATGCGCTGCAAAATCGGCTGGCTCAGGCCGAAAAGCAAATTGCCGCCCAGGCCGCCGACCTTCGCAGCTACGAGACCGAGGCCCGCACCGACTCGCTGACCGGCCTGGCCAACCGACGCGCCTTCGACGACGAAATCCTGCGCCGCTTTGCCGAGTGGCAACGCCGACGCACGCCATTCACGCTGTTGATCCTAGACATCGACCACTTCAAGCAATTCAACGATTCACACGGCCACCCGGCCGGCGACGAAGTGCTGCGCAACGTCGGCAAGGTGTTGGTGAAAACGGCCCGACAGATGGATCTCCCCTGCCGCTACGGCGGCGAGGAATTTGCCGCCGTCCTGCCCTCGACCGACATTCAAGAATCCCGCGTTGCCGCCGAACGTTTCCGCAAGGCCATCGAATCGTCGGTGGTGAAGTTCGAGGGGAAACCGTTTTCCGTCACCGCCAGCATCGGCGTGGCCCGCGTCAGCGACGACGACTACGATCAGGCGCGGCTGATTCGCCGGGCCGACGAAGCGCTTTACAAATCAAAGGAAGCCGGCCGGAATTGTGGCCATTGGCACGACGGCAGTCAGTGCTGGCCGGTCGTCAGCGCGAAGCCGACCGCCGCGCCGCAAGACAACGCTGCCAACGGGGCGATGTTGATCGATTGCGTCGCCACGAAGTCGACGTTCGTCGATATCCTGCACCGCCGAGTGGTCGAGAGCCATCGCTTCGGC
>JANNTD010000096.1:0-11596 GCA_031403315.1 Planctomycetota bacterium | reverse complement strand
AGTCGCCGACCTAGACATGAAGTTCCTGCACAAGGGCCGGCCGCCCGTCGTGCGACAGGCCGTGTATGCGTCAGCTAAACCGCAAGCGATGGACTTGCCCGCGCGATCGGACTTCACGCGAGATCTGCTGGCGATTCTCGGCTCGCCGAATGTGGCCAGCAAGGAATGGATCATCCGCCAGTACGACCACGAGGTGCAAGGCGGCAGCGTCGTGAAACCGCTGGTCGGCGTCGAGCGCGATGGGCCGAGCGATGCGGCCGTGTTGCGGCCCGTGCTCGATTCGCGCCGCGGGGTTGTGATCGCCTGCGGCATGAATCCGCATTACGGCGACTTCGATCCCTACCACATGGCCGCGAGCGCGATCGACGAGGCGGTGCGGAATTGCGTGGCGGTCGGCGCCGACCCGCGCCGGATTGCGATCCTCGACAATTTCTGTTGGGGCGATTGCGAGAAGCCCGAGACGCTCGGCAGCCTGGTGCGAGCCGCCCTGGCCTGCCACGATCTGTCGCTCGCGCTCGGCACGCCCTTCATCAGCGGCAAGGACAGCCTCAACAACGAATACAGCTTCACCGATGCCGCGGGCCAGCGGCAGACGATCGCCATCCCCGCGACGCTCTTGATCAGCGCGATGGGCCAGATTGATGATGTGGCGAAATGCGTGACGATGGACCTCAAGTCGCCGGGCAATTTGCTGTATCTCGTCGGCGAGACGAAGAATGAGTTGGGAGGATCGCATTTCGCGCTGGTGAACGGCCTCGAGGGCGGGCAAGTGCCGACGGTCGATCCCGACATGGCCCGCCGCACCTTCGCGGCATTGCATCAGGCGATGGACGCGGGGTTGGTGCGGTCGTGCCACGATCTGAGCGAAGGCGGGCTCGCCGTGGCGCTTGCCGAGATGGCATTCGCCGGCGGCTGCGGGGCAAGTGTCGAGCTGACGTGGGATGGGCAAACTTGCCCGTCGTTCGATGCTCAGTCGACGGACAAGATTGTCAATCATACGGTAGCACTCTTCAGCGAGTCCAACACGCGGTTTGTGTGCGAAATCGCTGCCGAGAACGCGGCAAAGTTCGAACAAGCGCTCGCCGGCGTGCCACGTTCGAAGATTGGCAATGTTACCGACAGAAGTCGACTGACGATTTCGATTGGCGGGCAGCCGGTCGTCGACGCCGTGATCAGCACTTTGAAAGAGGCGTGGCAAGCGCCGTTTCGATGGTAGACGAAAAATGTCGCCGCGAGTTTTAATCCTGCGAGCCCCGGGCACGAATTGCGACGAGGAAGCTGCGCACGCATTCGCGCTGGCCGGCGGCGCGCCAGAGCGATGGCACGTGAATCGCCTCCTGGAACAGCCAAAACAGGCCGCCGACTTTCAGATTCTCTGTCTCCCCGGCGGGTTCAGCTACGGCGACGACATCGCGGCCGGCCGCATCCTCGGCAACCAGATTCGACACCACTTGGCCGACACGCTCAATGCGTTCCGTGACGCCGGCAAACTGATCATCGGCATCTGCAACGGCTTCCAGATTCTGCTCAAGACGGAGTTGCTGCTACCGAACGATGCGTCGGGCCCGGTGGCGACGCTCGCGGCGAACAGCTCGGGCAAGTTCGAAGATCGCTGGGTGCGACTCGTGACGCATGGCAGCAAATGTGTGTTTCTCGCCGGCATTGCGGAGCTTGAGTTGCCGGTGGCTCATGGCGAGGGCCGGTTCGTGCCGCGGGATGAAAAGGTGCTCGCGGCGCTACGTAGTGCGGGGCAATTAGTACTCAAGTATGTACCTCTTCAGCGAGCCGGGTCGTCCTCGACCCCGACGCAAACACACGGGGGCGAGGACGCCCCGGCTCGCGAGTTAACGACAACTGCCATCCCCTACCCCGCAAATCCCAACGGCGCGATTGATGATGTCGCGGGTATCTGCGACACCACCGGCCGCGTGTTCGGCCTGATGCCCCACCCCGAACGGTTCGTCGACCCAACGCAGCATCCAACATGGACCCGCGGCCCCCAGCGCGAGGTCGGCGCGGGCTTGCGCGTCTTCCAGAACGCGGTCCGCTATTTTTCCTAGTCGACCTGCGCTCTCCGCTCCATAGAGTGCCAGGCGAACGTGCGTCGGCGAGGCCCACAACGGACTCGAAAGCGACCTTCGCCATTCCGACGATCGGTTCTCGGCCTTGACAGAAACAGCCAATTGATTGGCACTCGGTGAATTCGCCGGTATAATCGCGCCAGTTCTGTGCGCGTGACGGTTTGATTGACCGTCACCTAAACCACGGTCGCTCGTGAGCCCAACTCAGCAAAAGGTGAACTAATGATTTCATGCTTCCTGCCTTGGTTGAAATCTTGCCGCGTTAGGCAAACGCGAGCCTTCTTCGTAGCAGTTGTCTGGGGAATGGTGCTGTCCGTCGCCCCCCACCTCACGGCTGCCGTCGTCGTCACGGCTCGTGCCGGTGGCGACGTCGAGATCCATGGAACCGTCGTGCCGCCCCCGGCGGCTCCGTTTCCCGCGTATCTTTTCAATCATACGGACGACAAACCGGATGGAACTATTCCAACAGACGCCTATTTAAAGATTCTCGACGTCCGCGACTCTTTGGGAACCCTCGATGTGCAACACGTTTATGCGGGCGCTAGGTTGGAAAGCCACAGCTCAGGCGAGCTCGTTCACACAGTCGACACATTAGCGGTCGTCAGATCATCACCGGACCCCATCTACGATGTTTTCTACGCACAAGCCAACTTAGCCGTTGAGCGAACGATGGCCGTGGACCGGGAATACCGATTCGCATTTACCTGGAATCGATTTAAGGGAACCGAATTGGATAGGCCATTCGAAACCGTCGACTTCTTGGACGGAAGCCATTTTTCGGTACCGGGTCTTACGAGTGGCGCACCCGTCGACGACGCATTCAACATCCATTCCAGCGGATTGATCAGCCCCGGCGAGTCGGTAACGATGACGTCCAATCTGCGGCTTACCGGGGATGCGCGGCTTTTCGAGGATGGGTATCCTCCGTTTTTCCTTTCCGTGGGCGACACGATGACGTTGCGTTTGCTTCCGGTGGACGCCGGCCTGACGCAGGAAACCGCACTCCTACCGGAAACCGTGGTGCCCGGCTCGGAATGGCTGTTCTCCAACTATCCCAGCGGGCTGTGGTTCGACCCGCCCACGACCAGCGAGCTATCGTTCGAGATGACCTCCGAGACGTTGTTCAACCAGATCTTGGATTTTCCCACGGGCCTGGACATGCCCGTCACCGTCGAGTCCGAGGGCCAGGTGCTCGGCGCGTTCGGCCCGGGGGATGCTCTCGATTTCGTCGCGCTGCTGGGGCATGGCGTGTCGAGTTTTAAGGTCTCTGGCATCTCGCCGCCGGCGACGACCAGCGACACGCCTGGCTTCTCCTTGCAGATTGCATTCAACGAGCCAACCGCCGATTTCCAGATTCGTGCGTTCGAGGTGGTGCCAGAACCCTCGAGCCTGGCGCTGTGCTGCTTGGCCGCATTTCTCGTGGCCACCCAAGGGTTGTCCCGCGCCGCTGGTCGACGTTGCTGAGCACCGTAGTCGGCGCGGACTTGCGCCTTTTCCAGAACTCGGTTCGGTATTTTTCCTAGTCTTTCGCCGGCATCGACTCCGCCAGCTTCCAGCCGAGTCGGCCGAGGATCCGGGAGGCGAGCAGGATCGCGGCGACGTACAGCGGCACGAGCAAGGTCACCAAGTACGGGCTCAATACTGCGGCGGCAATCGTCACACCGATGCACGCGACCACCAGCAATGCGATCTCCGCGTAGAACATCAACCACGTGCCCGGCAGCCGCACGAGACTGGCAACCACCCGCGGCGACGCGACTCCGAACGCCGAGCCAACGTCGAGTTGCGAGAGCAGGATCACCGGAAAGCAGACGAACACGCTACCCACAAACAACAGCCCGCCTGCTGACGGGTCTTCGGTCGCGACCTGTCCGATCAGCCAACCCGGCAATGGACTCATCAAGCAGGCGACGAACACGGTGAAGAACTCGCCGACCCATTCCGTGAACACCGCGGCGGGCCAGCGCTGGACCGAGTCGCTGCCCTCGGAGCTCTCGGTCACGATCGCAACAGCAATCGCGGAAAAGGCGGCGAACCAGATGATCGACGGGACAAAGCCCATTGCCCAGCATAAGAAGCCGAGGATGATTGAAAAACCACCTTGCGCCGCCAACCACATGCCGAACAACATGGTGCCCAGCGAGAGAAAAGCACCGACCGAGAGCAACAGCCAGCGGACCGGCACGCCTGGGGAGAACAGAAACGGCAGAATCCGCGTAGAGAGCGGCCAACGCGGCATTACCGGCCGGTCGGTGATGTCGTATTGCGCTCCGCGCCTGTCGCCGCGGGCTGCTTTCTCCTCGTGCCGGGCGCGTTCCGCCTCCCGCTCCTCTTCATAAAGCATCGGCCGCCGCGGCGGCACGATCACCGCCGGTCGTTCTCCGGGGTCGAGCGCGGCATCGATTTGCAGATCGTCCTCGTCCCGCGACAACACGGATGGAACTCTCGCTGCCGCATCGGGCGGCGGCACCAAGTTCGCCGTGCCGCAATCCGGACACTTCAGCTTTTTGCCAACTTGGTCCACCGTGGCGTGCATCAATGTCTGACACATCCGACATACGACCGCGATGTACGTCGGCTGGGCCGCGAGCATCTCGGCAACCGACGGCGCTTCGTCCACTCCCCAGAGCTCGTATTGATCACCCTCCATCGCGGCGAGCGGCTTCTTCGGCTTCACCGGCTGCGGCGGCGGCAGGATTGTCTGGGCCCCGCAATCGGGGCACTTGAGCGGCTGGCCCACTTGATCGAACCGCCCGTACATCAGCGTCTGACACACGCGGCAGAGGACGCTGACGTGCAGCGGTACGTTAGCCTTTCCAGGCTGACTCGCACCGGCAGTGTCAGGCTGGAAAGCCTGACGTACTTCCGAGGTCGCTGCCGCCGGCACACGAAACACTTCCCCACACTTGGCACAACGCCCCTTGCGGCCCGCCATTTCGCCGGCGACCTCAAATCGCGCACCGCAACCCGGACAAGAAACCGCCAGTGTTTGCGTGGGAGGAATTGCCATATTGGCCGACCCGCGATGAGAATTCGTGCCCTGAGTGTACCACGCGACCGCGGGCAACTTCCACGCGATTCAGCCAGCAACTACAATTCAAGCCTCTGGCTCTGGACCCTCAACTCTGGACCCTCAACTCTCGACCCTCCATGTGGCAAGGCATCCTCGGACACGACGACACGGCGGAACACTTCCGTGCCACGATTCGCCGCGGGCGGCTGGCGAGCACGTATCTGTTCGTCGGCCCGGCCGGCATCGGCAAAAAGCGGTTTGCGCGCGCGCTCGCAAAATCACTGCTGTGCCAGAGCGTCGGCGCCGATCCGCTCGCACCCTGCGGCGGTTGCGAGTCCTGTCGTTTGTTCGATGCTGGCAGTCATCCGGATCTCGACGCCGTCGGCCTGCCAAAGGATAAAGCGACCCTGCCGTTGGATCTGTTCATCGGCGACAAGGAGCACCGCAATCAAGTCGGCTTGTGCCATCGCATTTCGCTGCGGCCGTTCCTCGGCGGTCGCAAGGTGGCGATCATCGACGATGCCGACTACTTCAGCCAGGAGAGCGCGAACTGCCTGCTCAAGACGCTCGAAGAGCCGCCGCCACGATCGCTGATGATTCTCATCGGCACGAGCCCGAGCAAGCAGTTGCCGACGATCCGTTCGCGTTCGCAAGTGGTGCGATTTCGGCCGCTGTCCGTGGAGACCGTCGCCGAGATACTGCTCGCGACCGGCACGGTAACGGATCGCGACCAAGCCAGGCGGCTCGCCGCCTACAGCGAGGGCAGCGTCGAGCGAGCGTGCGAAATCGCCGAGCCTGCGCTCTGGCAGTTTCGCGCCCAACTGCTCGACGACCTGTCGAGCGCCCGGCCGAATCCGGTCCGCCTGGCCAAAGCGATCCAGACGTTTGTCGACGATGCCGGCAAGGAGGCGTCGGAGCGGCGCGACCGGCTGCGGACAATCGTGGCGTTCGCGGAAGAATTCTTTCGGGGCCTGATGCGAGCCGAGGTGCATGGCTGCGTCAGCGGCGACGAATTGCTCCAGTCGTCGCTCGCAAAAGCGCAGCAGAATCTCCCTCCCGATGGCGCAATCGATGCACTCGATGCCTGCCTGCGCACGATCGAGCACGTCGATCGCAATGCCAATCTGGGGCTGGTAATCCAGCGCTGGTGCGAGGAAATCGCGGAACGCCCCGTCTTGATTTAAGGGCCTGCGCGAGACCGCCGAGCCGCTGTGGAGTAGACGCGGATCATCTGCCGAATTGCGTAATACATGCCCCTGTAGTCGGCCCCCGGCCCGTGTGCTACATTTACATACCCGACGCCAAAATCACCTGTTTGGCGATCCTTAAGTTGGCTAATTCTAAGGGTTTACGTAGTCAATAATCGAGTCGATGATGCTCATGGTGCTGAACAGATTAGGCAGGTCTTTTGCAACGCGAAACTTCACGGTTGCGGCCGCTGTCGCGACACTCTTGGTCTTGCTGTCGAGCGCCGTCGCGTCGGCCAGCGAAGCCAGCTTGATCTTGCCCGACGTCGGTTCAGTGTCATTTCTCGGTTACACCGGCCGCGAGTTGTTGATGGCCGGGCTCGGCGTGTGTGCGCTCGGCGCGCTGTTCGGCCTGGTGATGTTCGTGAAGCTCCGCAATCTCCCCGTGCATCAATCGATGCGCGAAGTTTCCGAGTTGATCTACGAAACCTGCAAGACCTACCTGGTCACGCAAGGCAAGTTCATCCTGCTCCTGGAGTTGTTCATTGGCGCGGTGATGGTGATCTACTTTGGCTGGCTCCGTGCTGCGGAATTCACGCCGCTCAAAACGGCGGTCATCGTGCTGTTTAGCCTAGTCGGCATTGCCGGCAGCTACGGCGTGGCCTGGTTCGGCATCCGCATCAATACCTATGCCAACTCGCGGTGTGCGTTTGCGAGCCTCGCCGGCAAGCCCTATCCGATTTACGCGATCCCGCTGCAAGCCGGCATCAGCATCGGCACGCTGCTGATCTGCGTCGAGCTGGCGATCATGCTCTCGATCTTGCTGTTCGTGCCCGGTCAGCTTGCTGGAGCTTGCTTCATCGGCTTCGCAATCGGCGAGTCGCTGGGAGCGGCCGCGCTGCGGATCGCCGGCGGCATCTTCACCAAGATCGCCGACATCGGCGCCGACCTGATGAAGATCGTCTACAAGATCGAGGAGGACGATGCCCGCAATCCCGGCGTGATCGCCGACTGCACAGGCGACAACGCGGGCGACTCGGTGGGCCCCACGGCCGACGGCTTCGAGACTTACGGCGTGACCGGGGTGGCGCTAATCGTGTTCATTCTGCTGGCCGTTCAACCGGAAGTGCAGGTGCAACTGCTGGTGTGGATCTTCGTGATGCGGGTGATGATGGTGATCACCAGCGTCTTGGCCTACGCGATCAACCAGTTGGTCGCCCGTGCCAAATACCTCCACGCCGACCACATGGATTTCGAAAAACCGCTCACCTCGCTGGTTTGGCTCACTTCAATAATCTCGGTCGCCGTCACCTATGCCGTGTCGTACCTATTGATCAAAGACGTCGGCGACGGCACGATGTGGTGGAAACTTTCGACGATCATTAGCTGCGGCACGTTGGCCGGGGCGATCATCCCCGAGTGTGTCAAGGTCTTCACGTCGACCAGCTGCGGCCACGTGAAGGAAATTGTTACATCATCCCGCGAGGGCGGGGCGTCGCTCAACATTCTGTCGGGCTTTATCGCCGGCAATTTCAGCGCCTACTGGATGGGCTTGGCGATCGTCGCCTTGATGGGCATCGGCTATGGCGTCAGCGAGCAGGGACTCGATCAACTAATGCTCGCACCTTCGGTGTTCGCGTTCGGGCTCGTGGCGTTCGGCTTCCTGGGCATGGGGCCGGTGACCATCGCGGTCGATTCCTATGGCCCAGTCGCCGACAACGCCCAGTCGGTCTTCGAGCTGTCGACCATTCAAAAGTTGCCCAACATTTCCGCCGAGATTCAGCGCGACTTCGGCTTCACGCCCAACTTCGAGAAGGCGAAGCATTACCTCGAAGACAACGACGGCGCCGGCAACACCTTCAAAGCGACCGCTAAACCGGTGCTCATCGGCACGGCCGTCGTCGGCGCGACAACGCTCATTTTCTCGATTATCTTGACGCTCACCGAAGGTCTCACCAGTAACACGGATAAACTCTCGCTGCTACACGCCCCCTTCCTCCTCGGCCTCATCTCCGGCGGTGCGATCATCTACTGGTTCACCGGCGCTTCGACTCAGGCGGTGCTCGCCGGCGCGTATCGGGCCGTCGAGTTCATCAAAGCCAACATCAAGCTCGGCGACGAATCCTCGAAGGCCTCGCTCGAAGACAGCAAACGCGTCGTCGAAATTTGCACGCAGTATGCCCAAAAAGGCATGTTCAACATCTTCCTCGCAGTGTTTTTCACGACGCTCGCCTTCGCCTGTTTGGATTCGTATTTCTTCATCGGTTACTTGATCTCGATCGCAATCTTCGGACTGTACCAGGCGATCTTCATGGCCAATGCCGGCGGTGCCTGGGACAACGCCAAGAAAGTCGTCGAAGTCGAGCTCCGCGAACGCGGCACGCCGCTGCACGCCGCCGCGGTCGTGGGAGACACGGTTGGCGATCCGTTCAAGGACACGTCGTCGGTCGCCATGAACCCGATCATCAAGTTCACCACGCTATTTGGACTGCTGGCCGTGGAGCTGGCGATTCAAATTCCGGACCAGCGGGTGTGGGTCGGTGTGGCGTTGTTCGCAGTGTCGCTGATTTTCGTGTGGCGGTCGTTTTACCGGATGCGAATCACGGCCCCGGAATAACCGGTTGGCCCCGCTGCTGGTCCCGCGACCCGAACCGCCAGTTCCCCTTGCGGGTCTTCGCGAACGGCCTAAAATACTACTACCGCGCCCACCCCGGTCGACCGCGACCCTTGGGCGCCACCTGGAGAGGTGGCAGAGTGGTCGAATGCGCCGGTTTGCTAAATCGGTGTAGGCGAAAGCCTACCGCAGGTTCGAATCCTGTCCTCTCCGCTCGAGTTTATATCTCGCATCCAATTCGACGCGTTCGACCAGCCAGCATCCACGATTGGTCGAACGATTCTCCTGCGCAGCTCTCCGCCTGCCGGCCTGCTGAATTGGCGGGCATCGATGATGTTTCCCCCCGTTTCGGGCGGAAATAGCTTGCGATTGGTGGGTTGAGTCTTATAGTAGGTGCTTGGGCCAGTTGCATTTCTGTCGGGGGCTCCGAATTAGCCCAGCCAAAACGCCGACCGATTCTGCCGCACCGATTCTCGAATTAGGGGACGCTCATGAAACAGACTCGCAATCAATCCTCGCGGGCGCGCTGCGCGGCCGCCATCTTTTTTGGCATCGCCGTTGTCGGTGTGCTGATGAATTTCACGAGCGATGGCTCAGGTTGGGCGCGGGCGGCCATCGTTCCCTGCTATTACGATCGCGGTGACGTGAGCGCTTTTCCGATCGCCGGCAGCGAGTATCAATCGACTGGTGGAACCGGCTTCGGCGGCGTAGTGCCGATCGAAATCTTGAGCCTTAGTGTCACGAGTCCGCCCGCGACGATGGCCACGGTGCCGTTGCCGCCGCCGGGTTCGGTGGCGACGATCGATAGTTTCTTCGATGTGTTTGCCGATTTGAACATTGGGCCCGGCAGCGACCCCTTCGTGATCGACTCGTTCTTCGACATCACCTATCGCATCGCGGGCGGCGGTGGTAGTAGCGGCGGCGGGTTTGCCCCCGAGGGAACGTGGCCGATCGAGATGTTGTCGATGAATCTCGTGGGCAACGCACCGGGCATGGGGTCGATCTTGATTCGTGAATCGCCGACGCTGGCGTCAGTTGGTCAGCACACACTGCATCCGATGCCCGGGACACCGAACATGCCGGACGGCATGCTCTTCATCGACAGTTTCTTCGACGTGTTTACCGAGTTGAGTCTCGACGGCGGGCAAACGTGGACTCCGGCCGACGCGCCGCTGCGGATGACGATCACTTCGCTGCCGGAACTCGGGTCGATCACGCTCGCGGTGCTGAGCCTGGCGGGATGCGGGCTCATGACTCGGCGACGACGAATATGACAGGCGGTTTGGTCTAATTCTGTTTGGAAGGACAATTGCCAATGAAACGCAAAATTCAACCGACCTCGTACGCGCGCACACTAGCGATCGTCGTGGTCAGCGCGGGTCTTGCCGCCTGCCTGGCCTGCTTCACGCAAGAGAGCTCTGCCAAAGACACGCCGCCCCGACGACTGATCAAAATCACCGTGGCCTTGGAAGTCTACCACACCGATTTTCGCGCCCTAGGAAACGTCGAACTCGAGCCGACGAGCACGCCGCCGGTGCTGCCGTTTTCCGCCAGCTCGGTTGGTGCCGGCTTGGCAGACTTCGAGATTCACGGTCCCCAGTATGGCGTCCTCACGCCGCTGCCGCAGCCGGGAGAGACACTCATACACGACTTGCCCAGCGAGCTTACGGCACTCGTGCTCTTGGGTCCAGGCAGCGAGCCGTTCGCGATCGACTCGTTCTTCGACATCACGTATCGGGTCTCCAACATTGGTGGTTTGCCGCCGGGTGCGTTCGAGACCGAGCTGCTCTCGCTCGAGTTGATGGGCCACCATCCGACATTAGGCGACGTCGTGCTGCGCGAGTCGCCGACGCTTCCGTCGCTCGGCTTGCACACGATCATCCCCGAAGCGGATGGCATGCACGCCAAAGTCGACAGCTTCTTCGACGTGTTCTTCGAGTTGAGCATTGACGGCGGGCCGTTCGTGCCAGGCGACGCGTCGTTGCGGATGTATTTGACCAACGTGCCGGAACCGGGGACCATTGCGCTAGTGCTAATCGCAGCGGTTGGCTGCGGAGCGATGGCGCGGAGGCGGAGGCGGCGCTAAACAGCATGCATTAGCAGACGGCTAGTGCGGCGCGTCCCACCACCAAGTTATGGATTCGGCGTCGGTTTCGCCAACGATGTCTGGGGCGGCACCGCGCGTTGTAGTGAGTGCGTCGCCTGAGGAGCCGGTGCGGTTAGCGAGTGTCGTTTGGGTGTCGACCATCACGCCGCCGCTGACGCCAGCGACGATCTGGCGGCGGCTGACTTCGATGCAATTCGCAACTGTGTCGACTTCGCGCGGGACGGGCCAACGGGGCAAGCGGAGTTTTTCGTTGTCGACGAGCCGCGTCGGCTTCCAGAGAGCGCGATCGGCGAGCTTGTCCGATTGAATGAGCGCCACCGCGAGCGAGAGGTCGAAGATCGTGTGGAGCTCACCGTAAACGGGATATTTGTCGGCGAGCGCGGCGAAGCGGGCGGTGAAGCTGTCGGCAAACTGCTGATTGAGCGGGTCGCTTTGGCCGGTGTGGACGCGCTGGCCCTGGGCGGCGAGCAGCTCGTTCTCGCTGAGCACGCAGACGCCGTTGCCCACCAGTTCGAAGCCGTCGCCGGCCGGTGAGGTGCGGATCGCCGCGTAATGGAGCGCGAACCACCAGCGAAGGACCGACATCGCGGAGGG
>JANNTD010000095.1:0-4589 GCA_031403315.1 Planctomycetota bacterium | reverse complement strand
ACAGGGTTATTCGACAGAGCCGATCTACAACATGCTTGCTGGAACACGGCCGTACGTAGCATTCGAGCATGGTACGCTGCGCAGTTTCACAATAACAGATAACGCCATTTCCAGACTAACGTCTTTGGCGTATAATCAGTCTAGCCATAGTTTTATTACCAATGGTGACTGTCTTGAATATGCACGGAAGATAAACCTGAAAAAGTTTTCGGCGCTGCCTCATCCAGTTGATTTGGAGCAACATCGTCGAGATTATGGCAATGAAATTGTCGAACTGCGAACGTCGCAGGATGCTGAAGTATTATTGTTCTGTCCCATCCGGCACGATTATGCAGTTAAAGGGACCGATGTCCACCTTCGCGCGTTGCCACTGATCAAGGCGAGGTTAGGAAAACGGGTCAAGCTTGTGTTGGTGCGGTGGGGCGAACAAGTGGACGAGAGCTGTCGAATGTTGGAGCGGCTCGGTTGTGTTGACGACGTGATCTGGCGCACGTCAATGAGCCGCGTTGCCATGATCAAGCAGATTAGGGCTTGCGACGTGGTACTTGATCAGATGGCTTTGCCGCACTTTGGCAGCACAGCTCCGCAGTCAATGGCGGCGGGAACTCCAGTAATTTCGAGTTATGTTCCGGCCAGTACCAGTTGGATGTTTCCAGAAAAGGCACCAATTCTCCCGGCATTCAATGAGGGTGAAGTCGTCGACGCCGTCGTAACTGCATTAGATGACGTGTGGCGTTGCGATTATAAGAGGCAGGCACGATATTGGATGGATACTTATCATAGCCCCGAATGCGTCGTCGCGGAACATCTGCTTGTCTATAAGGGAGTTTTATCAAATGTCGTCTGATGCCACAGAATTGAAGAAGGTTTACGACCAGATCGCAACCACTGGCGATGAACGGACGACGGCATGCGATTTTAATCTTCGCGATTTGGAGATTGCCTACTCGCAAGAGTTTATTCGAGACGGCGATACGGTCTTGGATGTTGGTTGTGGCCCAGGGGTTGCCCTGCGCTCTTATGCTACGGATCGCTCGATAACGGCCTTTGGCGTCGATTATTCGGACGGAATGGTTGAGTTGGCCAAACGTTTCACAAAAGAGAAGACGCCCCAACTTAACATCGACTTCCGGTGCGCCTCGGTTCTGGAGTTGCCGTTCCCGGATGCCACATTTAATGTTGTCAGCACCCATCGTTGTCTAATGGCTCTGCTGGATTGGGACCTTCAACAAAAAGCGTTGCTCGAGATTAAACGCGTGCTAGTGCCGGGCGGTGTTTATGTAATGGCCGAAGGTACTGTCGATGGGTTGGATCGGTTAAACTTTTTCAGACGCAAGTTCAATCTTCCGGAAATTGAGGCCGACGGTAAGGACCGGTTGTTCACGAGAAAGTTCAAAGAGGCAGAGTTACTTGGGTTTTGCGAGCCGCACTATGAAGTGCTACGTACGCAGCGATTTGGCATGTACTATTTTCTGACGCGGATCGTGCAGCCACTGCTGGTCGCTCCAGCTAATCCGACGTATGATCATAAGTTGAACGAAGTGGCCAAACAGATAGCGCGCGTGGTTCCGGATTTTGAGAGTATTGGACATCTTGTCGGTTTCGCGCTTCGCAAACGTACGGATTAGTGTTGCTTGAAGAACCGTTCCGTTAGTTCGTTCTGGAGGCGCCGTTGACCGAGGGAGGGTTTAGCGTGATCTGTATTTCATTTGATACTGACCACATGGACGAGCAGCGTATGGTGGAGTTCCTGGAGCAGATGCATTTACCGGGCGAGGGGACTTTTTTTTGCACCCAGTATTATGAAGCGCTCAGCCGGTCGCGACATGAGCAGGCGCCACATCCGTATTTGGAAGATAATACGGATTGGGGTTCCGAACTCAATCGGATGCGGAGGCTATTTCCAAAAGCAGCCGGGTGGCGTGCCCATTCCTGTGTCTATAGTCATTTTATAGCGAAATGGCTTGGCGAAAACTGCTATCGTTATGCGAGCACCAGCGATCAATTGGGGCGTTGCGGCATTACCCCGTGCCGTGAAGGTTACGGTACTTGGCAAATGCCGATCTATTATATGGACAACCTTGATTTTTCAGATCGCAGGTTCTGGGGATCGAACGGGCTGGAACCTTTCAGTCCTATAATTATCGAGCGCGCACTGACAATGCCAGGAATGTACGTGTTTGATTTTCATCCAATACACTTGATGTTGAATTCGCCAAACTTTGAATTCTATGCCGCTGCGCGCGACGGCTTCAAAAGTGGCGCATCGCTTGCTACGTTGTCGTTTAAAGGTTACGGAGCTCGGAATTTCTATAATCACTTGGTGGATGCCATGGAAGCGCGTGATGTGCGGAGCGTTAGTATGGACGAAGGTCTGGCGATGTATCTTGCCGCCAACACTGAAGGAACTTGAATGATTCATATTTATCATGCTAGTCTACTTTATTGATTACTTCAAAAGCCAGGAATTCTGCAGCGGCTATTGTCGTCATCTGTTCGACCAACCGGTAATCTTTCGCCATAAGAGCGTAGAACCAGTTCCGGCCGGGATGGAAGAGATGATACGCATCTGGAGGTGAGAAAGCTGCTCCGTAAGGGTTATAGTTGGCCGAATGGTCCGTTATGGCAGTCCACAGCAGCAACCGTCCGCCCTTGGTTAGAACACGCCTGACTTCGGCCAGTGCTTGATCAAGCAAATACACGTGATCGAGTGAAGTGGCGATTACCACAGTTTCGAAGCTCCTGTCGGGCCAGGGAATGGTTTCGGCGAAGGTTTGGGCGAATGGAAATGGATGGTGGTTGATCGGTAACTGAGGATCGATGCCTGCTAGGTCCTCGACTGGCCAATCCGCTAGATAGGCTGGAACCGGAAGTGGCCCGCAACCGATATCAAGTACGCGGCCGCGTGCGTGCACGTTGACAAACATCCGGAAATAGTTCGCGCCGATATGCCCTTCGTGGCTGTAGTTACCTTCGAACGTCTTCAGCCCTTCTGCAATACCAGCGAGATAGGCGTTCTGCCAGTGGACGAAATTATTTGGTGCTCTGTTTCTAAACTCGGCCATCTGTTGTTCGAGCCCCGGGATAGGACCAGGTGGTGCGACCTTTAATTTGCCGCAACGCGGCGGCCCACCGGACTGCAATCGTCCGATCAAAGCCGCAGTGCTGCGCACGCCCAAAACATCGAAGCTTCCTTTGCGTTCGGCTTCCCTGGACAGCCGCTGAGCCAGGCCGTCGAGGTTGGAACCGAAGGCTGTCAGATCTGTACGATGTTGCATTACCAGATTGAGAGTGCCGTTGACCTCATTGGCAACAGTGCCGAGCATGGCGGCCTTGCGTGCGGCTTCCTCGGACAATTGCTGAGCCAAGCCGTTGAGGCTGGCACCGAAGGCTGCCAGATCTACACGATGCTGCGTCGTCAAATTGGTGGTACCGTTGATTTCATTGGCAACAGTGCTGAGCATGGTCGCGAGGTCACCAATCATCTTTTGAGTATGTTTATAGTGCTGATCCAGGTCAGTAGGGGCTAGCACGTTCATCTGGGCGGTCAACGCGTCGAACCGAGATCGCAATTCGAGAAATTGATCACGCTGTGGCAGGACGACGTTGAGCGTGGCATTCACTTCATTGGCTGCAAGCCCAAGAATGTTCGCTACGTGACTGATCATCTGCTGCGTTGTGCTGACTTGCTCGGCTAGATTCATAGCCTGGAGCAATCCGATCTCGGCTTGCAAAGCGTCAATTCGGGAAACAAGTGAGTTCGACTCGATAGTGCGGACTTCGAGTTGCTGCGCATAAGTCGAATTCTGCCGATTGGCGATAGCTTCGATAGACTGCAACAGGCGTAACTCGAGCTCATCGAGTGCAAATAGCTGGCTTTGCACCGAGCTGATGTCAGCCTGGATACGTTGCAACTGCGCGGTCAAATGCGAGTGGCTAAAAAAGCGACGCAATCCATCAAAGATCATGTTCTGACGAGGTCCAGTTTGGGCGGTCTAGTCAAGCGCAAATTGGCGCCATGACACTTGTATTTGCCGTTGAGCGAGGATCAATCGACCAAGCTATAGCGGTGGAATAGCTCTTCAAGGTTCAACATTGACCAGATTAGGAGACGCCGGTTCTCGCGGCCAGATAAATGCTCATCCAGCATTTCCTCGACGACGTCGATGTCCAGCACGTTGGATAGTTTGGAGTTCTTATTCAAGATGCGGCGCTTCAGATAGTCGATGCTCTCGCCCTTGAACCAACTGGCGTCCGGTGCCGAGAAGCCCTGCTTTTCGCGCTCGACAACTTCTTTCGGCAAGAACTCGCCCATCATCTTGCGTAGCAGGAGCTTGCCATCGTTGGTTTTCTGAAAGTATTTGGCGCGCTTGGCGTGAGTTGTGTTCTCGTTCAGCCGAACAACTTCTTTCAGGTTGCCCAATTTGAGTGACGTGGGTAGCCGCATAGCGAAATCGACGAGGTCGTTGTCAAGGAATGGCACGCGCGTCTCAAGTCCATGCGCCATCGACAATTTGTCCTCGACCACCATCAGCCCATGCAGAAACGTTTTGCACTCGAAATACAGCGAGTGATTGACGTAGTCCTCC
>JANNTD010000094.1:0-12225 GCA_031403315.1 Planctomycetota bacterium | reverse complement strand
TGATTTGATATGTCACGTTCGGCGCGGTCTGCACGAGATCGATGTCGGAATCCTGTTCGAGCCGCTGCTGGACGATCTCCATGTGCAACAGGCCCAAAAAGCCGCAGCGAAAGCCAAAGCCCAGCGCGTCGCTCGTTTCCGGCTCGAAGTCGAAGCTGGGGTCGTTGATCGAGAGCTTTTCCAGCGCGTCGCGGAGCTGCTCGAAGTCCTGGCCGTCGGACGGATAGAGGCCGCAGAAGACCATCCGCTTCGGCTCCTCGTAGCCGGCCAGCGCCGGGGCGGGCTCGCCGTCGGCGACGCTGACCGTGTCGCCGACGTGAATGTTGCCGAGCAACTTGATGTTGCAGATGATGTAGCCGACCTGGCCGGCGGCGAGCTCGTCGCGGCCGACGCGGCGGGGCGTAAACTGCCCGAGCTCGACGACTTCGTGCGTCGTGTTTGCCTGCAGGAACTTGATCCGCTGGCCTTTGCGGACGGTGCCATTCATCACGCGGACGTAGGTGACCGCTCCGCGGAACTCGTCGTACACCGAGTCGAACACCATCGCCTGTAGCACGCCTTCGGGATCACCGGTCGGCGGCGGCACGCGTTCGATCACGGCCTTGAGTAGATCTTCGCAGCCGATGCCCGATTTGCCGCTGCAGCGGAGCACTTCCTCGGGCGAGACGGCTAGCGTGTGTTCCATTTCTTCGAGCACTTCGTCGACGCGGGCATGATTGAGGTCGATCTTGTTGATCACCGGCACGATGGTCAGATCGTGGTGCATCGCGGCGTAGGCGTTGGCGACAGTTTGGGCCTCGACGCCTTGAAAGGCATCGACCAAGAGGACCGCGCCCTCGCAGCAGGCGAGCGAGCGAGAAACTTCGTAGTGGAAGTCGACGTGGCCCGGCGTGTCGATCAGGTTGAGCTCATACTCTTGCCCTTTGTAGTTGTACTTCATCGAGACCGGGTGGGACTTGATCGTGATGCCGCGCTCGCGCTCGAGCGCCATGTCGTCGAGCAGTTGCTCCTTCATCTCGCGCTTGGCCACGGTGCCGGTGATTTCCAGCAGCCGATCGGCCAACGTGCTTTTGCCGTGGTCGATGTGGGCGACGATCGAAAAGTTGCGGATGAACTTAGGGTCGGGCATGGAGGGGAGGATGCAGGATTCAGGAGGCAGGATACAGGGAGCCGATTAGCCGCGTCGCTTGCGACGCGCGGTTGTCGTGAATCGTTTGCGATTTAGCTGAACCCCTCAAGTTACAGCGAATCCGCCGCGGTGGCTAGGCGGAGTGCGATGCGGCGGGCGGTGTGGAACTCGGCGATCTCGAGTTCCTCGCGGATCGAGTGGATGTTCCGCTGGCCGCAGCCGAGCGTGACGGTGGGGATGCCGTGGGCGGTGAGCCAATTGGCATCGAGGCCGCCGTTCGAGATGGCCAGCTCGGGTTCGCAACCCTCGGCCCGCACGGCCGCCATCGCGGCGACCACGCTCGGCTCATCGCGCGCGAGGCGGAACGCTTCGTAATCGAGTCGGCCGTCGAAGTCCACCGTACCGTACTTGCCGGCGGTGCTGCGGACGGCGCGGGCAGCGCGCTGGAACGCGCTCTCGATTTCTTTCACGATCCGCTGGCGAAATTTCGGCTCGTGGCTGCGGGCTTCAACGCGGAGTTGCACGTGGTCGGTGACGACGTTCGTGGCGTCACCGCCGTGGATCACGCCGACGTTGCTCGTGCCGACATGACGGCCCTTCACGATCTGCCCGTGCCAGCCATTCTTGACGAGCTCCGCGATGGCAAGCGCCGAGATGGCGATCGCGCTGACGCCCTCGGCCGGTGCGCCGCCGGCGTGGCTCGCCAGGCCGCGGACGTCGATCGTCATGCGGTAGCCGCCCGTGGCACCGAGCGTGAGTTTGGTCGGCGAGCCACCGTCGAAGTTGAACGCGAGCTTCGGGTTGCCGAGCAGAGATTTCTTGACGTGTCGCGCGCCGAACAGGCCGACTTCCTCCTGGACGGTCCAGAGAATGGTCAGCGGCGGGTGCGGGAGGTTGCCGCGCCGGATCGAGAGCACGGTCGTGAGCAGGGCAGCAGCCCCCGCGCGATCGTCGGCGCCGAGGCCGGTCGACTTATCGGCCGAGATGATGCGGCCGCCCTTCCGCACCGGGCGCGAACCCAAGCACACGGGCACGGTGTCGATGTGGGCGGAGAGCATGCGGCGCGGGCCGCGCGTGGTGCCGGAAAGCTTCAGGACAAGGTTGCCGATTTGGCCGCCCAGTGGTGTGCGGCGATTGGCATCATCGCTGCGCAGCTCGGTGGCGTCGATGCCAGCGTCGGCGAGTTGGCTGCGGATGAAGTCGGCCACCACCGACTCTTCGCCGCTGCGACCGGGGATGGCCATCATGCCCATCACGAGGCGGAGAGCTTCGGCGTCGGAAACAACATTCTTGTCGGTTGGCGTCGTCATTGATCTGGGCTGTTATTGAAACGGATTGATGGTGTTTAGGCAACGGGGCGCGGCTGGTGGGGGCATTGCGTAGTGGTTAAACTTGCAGGAGCTAAACCGCGGGTAAATTGAGTGACCGCGCGTCGCAAGCGACGCGGCTAAATGGCGTCCCTGCCCCCTGCATCCCCACTCCTGAATCCTGCCCCCATGATCGCGATCATCGACAATTTTGATTCGTTCACCTACAACCTCGTGCAGCGGTTGGGCGAGATCGACGGCACGCTCGATATCCAGGTGTTTCGCAACAACCAGATCACGGTCGACGAGCTGCTCGACATGCAGCCGGAGCGCGTGATCATCTCGCCCGGCCCGTGTACGCCGACCGAGGCCGGCATTTCGGTCGAATGTTGTCAGCGGCTATCCGGGAAGTTGCCGCTGTTGGGCGTGTGCCTCGGCCATCAGTCGATGGGGCAGGCCTTTGGCGGGCAGATCGTGCGGGCGAAGAATCTCATGCACGGCAAGACCGACATGATTCATCACAACCTGAGCACGCTGTTCGCCGGCATCGAGAGCCCGTTTCAAGCGACGCGCTACCACAGCCTCGTGATCCAGCCCGACACGCTCTCGAAAGAATTTCGCATCACCGCCTGGAGCGAAGAACCGGGCGGCTACCGCGAAATCATGGGCATCGAACACCGCGAACACCCGCTCTACGGCGTGCAATTCCACCCGGAGAGTTTTCTGACCCATTCCGGCTACGACATATTGCGCCACTTTCTGGCCGTGTAAGAAGACGAAGACCACAGAGACACAGAGGACACGGAGAAGAGCAGGAGAAAAACCGCTAATACTCGCTAACTGTCGCTAACGGGAAAAATTAAACGGCTCGAATTATTAGCGATCATTAGCGTCGATTAGCGGTGCCTCTGCATTGTTTTCTCCGTGTCCTCTGTGCCTCTGTGGTGAACTATTATGCTTTCTGTCGAAGAAGCACTGCGACTGGTCGAACAGCACGCGCGGCCGCTTGCACCGCGGCGCGTGGCGCTCGACGTGGCGGCGGAGCTTGTCCTCGCTGAAGAAGTAACGAGCGCCGTCAATTCGCCGCCCTACGATAAGTCGCTGATGGACGGCTACGCGGTCGTGAGCAGCGATCGCGCGGAAGTCCGCGAGGTGCTCGAGGAAATTGGGGCGGGGAGCGTGCCCCGGCGGCCGGTGACGCCGGGCACCGCGACGCGGCTGATGACCGGCGCGCCGCTGCCCGCAGGGGCCGACGCGGTGATCGCGTTCGAAGAGACCGAGCCGATCGACGATCGCACCGTCCGGTTTCTGCAAACCGATCCTGCGCCGGGGCAACACATGCTCTCGACGGGTGCGGCGCTGCGGATCGGCCAGCGGGTGTTTGAGCAAGGCATCCTCGTGCGGCCGATCGAGATTGGCATCCTCGCCGAAATTGGCCACGCGATGGTGTATGTTCAGCCGCGGCCGAAGGTGGCCGTGCTGCCAACGGGGAATGAGCTCGTCGCGGCGAACGAGAAACTTGCCGCTGGGCAGATTCGCAACAGCAACGGACCGATGCTCGCGGCCGCGATCGCGCGGGACGGGGGCACAGCGATCGAACTGCCGGTGGCGCGCGACGACCGCGACGAGTTGCGGCGGCTGATCACCGCAGGACTCGAGGCGGACGTGCTCTTGCTCTGCGGCGGTGTGTCGGCAGGAAAATTCGACCTGGTGCCCGCGGCGCTTGCGGAGTTGGGCGTCGACGAAGTCTTCCATAAAGTCGCGCTGCGGCCGGGCAAACCGCTGTGGTTCGGCGTGAAGTCGTTCGGCGATCGGCAGGTGCTTGTGTTTGGGTTGCCCGGAAATCCGGTGAGCAGCCTGGTTTGCTACGAGCTCTTTGCCCGACCGGCAATCGCAGCGCTGGCGGGGCGCGGCTTCGTCGCACCGCCGCCCATCTCGGCCCGCTTGTCGCACGATTTCAACTACAAAGGCGGCCGGGCTTCCTGTCTGCCGGCCGCAATAAAGGGACTCTCCAGCGGCGAAAGAGGGTTGGACGGGGCCGACGACACCCGGCCGACCGTCGAAATCCTGCCCTGGCACGGCTCGGCCGACCTTGTGGCGCTGGCCCGGGCCAACGGGTTAGTGCGGCTGGGGACCGAGCCGGTACAGCTCGCGGCCGGGGCGGTGGTCCAGGTGATGAGCCTCTGAACTGAGCCTCTGAACTGAGCCTCTGAACAATGATCGAGACGTCTGAATTTAAGGTGTATCGGCGTCGGAGACACCTCCCGCAGGCCACCCGCGCGGGCACAAAATGGTTGACAATTTGGGCAATTCCTGGCGAAAATGGGAGGTGGATTGCCGGAACATCTCTTGATGGGCGCGCATGCTAGCCAGTCAACCCGATGGTGGGTTGGCGACCCTCCATGCGCTGCCCTCGAACGGACGACATTGGGCGCGAGCCAGGCGGCTGGCAGGCGCGGCCTGACGAGAGGCACTGCAACAATACTCGCGAGACCACGGCTGGTGATGTCGGATGGCTCAAACGCCGTCGCGACCTCCACTGCCGGAACGGTCCAGTTGTCGGAGACCGTTTCGAACAGAGAGCTTGTCGCGGCATCTACTGGAACAGAGGAGAGATTCGATGCGTTCTCAGATTCGACGGTTCGGTGCGGTTGCTTCGAGCGCTGTTGCGCTTCTGGTCTTTTTGCCGTCGGCCCAGGCCGTGGTGCAAGTGACGGGAAATGTCTGGCTCAGCCCAGACGCGACTGACCCCGGTTACGACGTCTATGCCGACGATCCGTTTACCACCACGGTGAACGAAGGCATCCCGACAAACGGCAATCGGATCGATCCGTTTCGCAGCCCAACGGCCCAGATCGAGTTTGAAGGGCGGCCGGATCTAGGAGCGGTCGGTATAGGCGACGACACAAACGTGAATTTCGACATCATTGTCGGCCGCACGAGCAGCGGTGAAATGATCATCAACCAGTCGCAGCTCCGCGACCAGAATTTGATTATCGGCGATCAAGCGACGATCGGCAGTGTGATCAAGCGCGGCACCGGCGTGGTGCGAATCGAAGGCTTCGGTTCGCTCTACAACAACGATCCGACGATCATTCCGTTTCTTGGGCCGACGCAAGATCCCGACAATCCCACATCTCCTAGCGTCGTTCCCCGCTTGGATACGATCGGTTTTGATCTCTTCGTGGGCCGCTTCGGAAATGGCGTTATGCAACTGGCGCTTGGCGGCCGCGCGGAAATTCAAGACGCGGCGATCGTCGGCGATCAAAGCGGCAGCGTGGGCACGCTCTTGATCGACGGAATCGATTCGTTCCTGCAAAGCGGCGGTTTCGAGACCGACGACACCGCCGCGGACGCCATCCATTACATGATCGTCGGCCGGATGGGTTCCGGCACGATGACCATCGCCAACGGGGGCCAGTCGTACAACAGCGGCCCGGTGTCGACGAGCGGTGGTGGCGGCGACGTCTTCGGCGCCGTGATCGGCAGCAATTTGGCCGCCGTCAATACCGACGCACCCGACTCCGGCGGCCAGGGGACCGTCTACGTCGACGGTATCTCCTCGAAGTGGACGGTCGGAGGCACTCTGCAGATCGGCGGTTTTCACAACAATCGCACCGGAGTTGGTCCGGCCGCACCGGAAGATCTCGAAGGCAACCAAGTGCAATATTTCGCGGGTACTGGTCGCGGCACGCTGCGAGTCAGCAACGGCGCGCTCGTGAGCATCGTTCCGCCGGCGCTCGACGAATCCGCCACCGACGTACCCGACCGGCTTGACTTGTTGGTCGGCCATTTCGGCCGCATCGAACTCGACGGCGGGCGGATGGAGTTGTTGGGCGCGTTTGACTCGACCAATCCGCAGAATCCGATCCAACGGCTCACGCGTGGCCGTTTGATCAACGACGGCGTCGTCGCCGGCAGCGGCAGCATCTCCGTGCTGCAGTTCCGCAATCGCGTACTCGGCAACGTCCGCGTTGGGGCCGGCCAGAAGCTGCTCGTCGATGCAACTGGCGTTTCCACGGAAGTCGACAATATTCCTTTGCCTGGCGAGCAGGAACATCCGCTCTCCAACTACGGCGTGATTGACGTGCTCGGCACCGAAGACGAGCGGGCCGAGATCGAATTTCGGCGCGGCCCCGGCGTCACCACCGCCCCGATCGAGCTCAACCGACCGTTCCTGAACCTGCCGGTCGCCGGCCCCATCATCGCGCCCAACGGCCGGACCGAAGGATTGATCCACGGTCAGAATTCGACCATGCGATTCCGCAGCGGTCTCTGGAACCGTGGCGTGCTCGCTTTCACGCAAGGAAGCAATGTGGTGAGCGGCGACGTGATCAGCTTCGGCGACAGCGCTCCCGGAGCGGACGATCATGGCCGAGTTGTCATCGGACCGGATACGAACGTCGCCTTCGAAGACGACTTCTTCTCGCTTGGACTTACACAAATCAGTCCTGGTTCTACGTTTGAAGTCCTGAAGGGAAACAGTTTCGCCGTCGGAGGCACATTTAGCATAACTGTCGAAGGCAGTTCCACAGGTCTCGGTTTCGACGCCTTTCAGATCACTGGCGATGCGTCCTTCAGCGGCAATTTACAAGTGAGCTTCACCAACGGGTCCCTAATTCCTCCGTTCAGCTCGGTTCCCCTGTTCAACGTCGGCGGGTCGATCTCCGGCAACTTTTCGACCGTCACGCCATCGGGACTGCCATTCGGCTCTCCGATCGATTTTTTCACCTTTGTTTTCAGTAATCAGCTCTACCTGGCTGCCTTCCAGGTACCACCCATTCCCTTGCCAGGTGATGTCAATCCCGACCTCAACGGCGATGGCTTCGTCGACGACCTCGATTACGCCATTTGGAGGCAGAACTTTGGCACGCCGGGACCTGCCGGCGACGCCAACGGTGACGGCATCGTCGACGCATCGGACTACACCATTTGGCGGGACAATTGCTGCGGAACCTTTCCGGGCGCTGGCGGCGGCAGTGGCGCGGGCTTCGGCCTCGGCGGGACGGTCCCGGAGCCGGCGAGCATCGCACTGCTAGCCTGCGGCGGAATGCTGGCGCTAGCAGTTGGGCGGCGGCGTTCAAGTTGACCACAAGTTTTCCCGTCGACTTTGACGATTAGGTAAGCGGTGCGGGTGCCGTGCGCGCCGCGCGCTGGTCACTGCATCTCCCCACGTGGTTCGCAAGGAGGCTGCCATGCGTCGATTCACGGTCCAAGGTCTGTCGCTGCTCGTCGGAGCAATTGCGGTGCTCGCGCTGGGACCGAGCAAGGCCACCGCTCAAGGCACCGCCGTGACGAACCAGACGCGGCAGGCGCTTGGTTTCTACGGCGGTCGCTCGGCCCTCAACACGCTCAGCGAGATGCCACGCCGTTCGGCGATCCAACCCACTTCGACCGGCCAGTTGCAGCACAACGGCAAGCCGTTCCAGGCGGCCTCGAACGGTCCTACCATCAGCCCCTATCTAAACTTGTTCCGCGACGAACGGGGGTCGGCCGAGGCAGTGCCGAGCTACTACACGTTCGTCCGCCCGCAGCTCGAACAGCAAGCCTCGTTTCAACAGCAGCAGCGCGAGAATCAACAGCTCGAACGGCAAATGCAGGGCGGACCCCAGTATCGCCAGGCCGTGATGCCCGGCGCCGGCACGCAGGCCCGCTACATGGACACGGCCCAATTCTACGGCGGCTGGCAGCGGTAGGCGGCCGAACGCTTCTTGGCGCCGGAAAACATCATCGCGCCGAAAATCGGTTGCCGCGAATCGCCGTGCGGAAGTAGAGTAGAGAGCGAATCGATTCGCGTCTCGTGCTCCACCATCGCCGCCGGAGATTCTGCCATGATCCGCTCGCTGGCTCTGCTCGTTTGGTCAGTTTCACTCTTTTCTCCCGCCGTCGCCTACGCTCAATCAGCACCGGCCGATGATGCGGCGGCTGCACAGGCGAAGCGCGAGGACGCGCTCGCCGAGATGCTCAGCGGCGCGACGCTCGACGGCAGCTTCACCGTGACGGGTCCCGGCCGCGATGCCGCCCAGCTCTCGCGCGAGAAATACACGCTCGGCACCGTCAAAAAAATCGACGCAAAGAAGCTCGACGGCAAACTGTGGTTGATCCCGGCCCGCATCCAGTACGGCGGCAAGGACGCGCAGCTGCCGATCACGCTGCCGATCGAATGGGCAGGGGACACGCCGGTCGTCGTCGTCGACAACTTGGGCCTGCCTGGTTTCGGCACCGTCTCGGCCCGCGTGATATTCTTCGCCGATCACTACGCCGGCTACTGGCAACACGGCGACGCCGGCGGCCACCTGTTCGGCACGATTCATCACGCCAAAGCAGCTCACCGCGGCAAAGCAGCGGCGGCGGACGCGGGCAAATCGGCCGATTGATCATCGCCGTCATTCGGCGATAGCCGACCGGTTGTAAGTAGCCCCAAGATCGCTCCGGCGAGCAGCAGGCGATAGACGATGAAGACGAACGTCGAGTGCGTGCGCAAGTAGCCTAATAGCCAGGGGATCGTGGCGTAACCGACCGCAGCCGAAACCACGAGCGCGGCGACCAAGTTCACCACCTGGCTCTGGCTGGCGAACAGTTCTTCGCGGGCGTCGATCAATTGATACGCCCCCGCGGCGGCGATCGCGGGGATCGAAAGCAGGAACGAATACCGCGCCGCCGTTTCGCGCGAGAGTCCGCACGCCAGGCCGCCGAAGATCGTGGCACCGGAACGGGACGTGCCCGGGACGAGTGCCGCGGCCTGCGCGAATCCGACGACGATCGCGTCGCGCCACGTAAGCTGGTCGAGATCGCGGCCATTTTCGCCGGTCGCAATCCGCCGTCGCACCACCAATTCCATCATCGCCAGCAGCACCGCCAAGCCGATTAGCGCAAAGCTGACCACGTACAGCGAGCGCAGCGTGGTTTCGATCTGGTCCTTGAAAAACAGTCCGCAGACCACGATCGGGATCGTGCCGGCGGCGATCATCCAGCCGACTTGGGCGTCGTGCGACGTAGCCAGCTTCATAGTTGCCAGCTTGCCGCGGCCGAGATCGGCGAGCATCGCCGTGATGATCCGCAGCACGTCGCGCCAGAAATACGTGAGCACGGCGGCTAGCGTGCCGATCTGGATCACCGCCGAGAACGCCGCGCCCGGGTCGTCCCACCCCAAGAGTGCCGGCACGATGCGCAGGTGGGCGGTGCTGCTGATCGGCAAAAACTCGGTCAGCCCCTGCACCACCGCCAATACGATTGCTTCGAGTAGAGTCATGGTTGTGATAGTATAGGATGCAGGATTCAGGATACAGGGGAAAGGGATTCGCCGCCGCACTTTCGGCTCTCCGCCCTCCGCCTTCCCCCTTCCGCCCTTGCTCGCCTCCGATGTTCCACTACGACAACGGTTTATTCCTGACGCGCGCGCAGCTCGCGGTCGACGTGCGGCGTCGCCAACCTCGCTCCTTCGTCTCGCATGCCCATGCCGACCACATCGCGCGGCATGAGCTAGCGCTCGCCACGCCGACGACCGCGCGGCTCTACCAACATCGGCTCGGGCCGCGGCACCGCGTGCTCGAAATGCCGTTCGGCCAGCCGATCGAGTTCGGCGAACTACGGCTCACCGCGCTGCCGGCCGGGCACTGCCTCGGTTCAGCGATGCTACTGGCGGACGATGGTGAACGGTCGCTGCTCTACACGGGCGACTTCAAGCTCGACGAATCGGCCACCGCCGAGCCGGCCGAGCTACCGCACGCCGACGTGCTCGTGATGGAAAGCACTTTCGGTCAGCCAAAGTATCGGATGCCCCCGCGCGCCGAGACGGTCGCACGCCTGATCGAGATCGTTCGCACGGCACTCGCCGAAGAAAAAACTCCGGTCATCCACGCCTATCCGCTCGGCAAATCACAAGAAGTGACGAAAATCCTCACGGGCGCCGGCATCCCCGTGCTGCAACACAAATCGATCTACGAGATCAGCCGCATCTACGAAGCCTGCGGCATGCCACTGGGCGACATCGATGTCTATGCCGGTGAGCCCCTCGCCGGCCACGCCATCGTGACGCTGCCGCGCGGGATGAACGACTTCCGCCTCGCCAATCTCGGCCGCACGGTCTCGATCGCCCCCACCGGCTGGGCGATCGACGAGCGGACCAAGTACCGCTGGGGCGTCGACCACGCGCTCCCACTCTCCGACCACGCCGACTTCGACCAGCTCATCGAAACCGTCCGCCGAGTCGAGCCGCAAGAAATCTACTGCACTCACGGCCCAGTCGAATTCGTCGATCACTTACGAGATCTAGGATTTAATGCTTTTCCGTTAGCACCAAGAGCGCAAAAAATGTTGTTTTGAAGCGCTCGGTTTCTGGCTCTAGACCCTCGACTCTTCATGGGCTTCAACGCCTTCCCCCTCGCTCCGCGAGCACAGAAAATGCTGTTCTAAAGTACGTTAGGCTTTCAGCCTGACACGCCTTCCGTATTCAATTGGCATTCCACCGTCCGCCTTTGTTGTCCCCTCTGGCTCTAAACTCTGGACCCTCGACTCTCGACTCCCAAATCTCCTTGCCTCCCTGTCTCGACCCTGCTGGCACTGCCGGCACTGCCGCACTTTTCCGCGGGGGGCCGAACACAACCTTCGATCCCGCCGATAACACCGATGGCTCCCCCCTCCAAAGCAGACCAGTCCAAAACAAGAAAGCTCAGTTTTGTGGAGACACGAGCATGAACACGTTCCCACGCTGCCGCCGCTTCATCCAAGCGTCTGCCTTCGTCGCATCGTTCTTCGCCGGCACATTCTGCTTCGTGAACGTCAACAGCGCTGAAACGTATAGCGATCTAGGGCTCACCCATTACCTGCACCACAAACTTGGCTTCCACGACTTCTTGTACGGTCCGGGTGGAGTCGTCCCCAGGGTTACCGGGCTTCCCGAGCAAGTGCCCACCCAACATAAAGTTTCTCTTCTCCGCGGAACCTATCCCGTCGGACCCTACCTTCGCCGCGTCTCCCCACAAAACAGAGTCGCCCAGCGCACCGCCCCCGCGCGCACCACCCGCTTCGACGAACTCAATCTCTCGGTCACCACACCGACCGGCCCCTGGACGAAGTTGGACCCCCGGAAAACCGGCTCCCACGCCTGCCTCCTCCTCACCCGCACCAACCCCACGATCATGATCTCCCTCGCCGGCCAGCCGGTCGGAATCGAAAGCACCGACACCAACGCCACCCTCCTCGCCGAGTCGCAAGCCAAGATGCAGAACCTCCCCGGCGCCACGATCGAAGCCGGCGGGCACGAGCGCTCGGCCGGCGGCATCCCCGGCGTCGCCTTCTCCGCCACCGTCGGCGACGGCCAGTCCACCGTCTACTACACCGTCTGGGTCGCCGCCCACCACGGCTATACCTACAAACTAGCCGTCTACGGCGACCACCTCCACAAACGCTCCATCGACGAAGCCATGCAAAACGTCCTCACCGGCCTCAAACAAATCCAGTCCAACCGCGTTGGCCGCGCAGGCCGCAATCAGAATACCGTCACGCGGTGATGCTCTTCGAAGTCCTCGCCCTCTGGGAGAGGAAGCGATGGGCACCGATCACGACGATTGGTCACGAGCAGGTGAGGGAGCAAGTACGCCCGCCGAGCGATAGCGAGGATGCAGGGCGAACGCGGTAGGCTTTATGCTTCGTCCCTCTGGCTCTCAACTCTCGACCCTCGACTTTCTCCGATTGGCTGACGGCTGAGAGCTGACGGCTGACGGCATATCTCTCCTCCTTATCTCCTTGTCTCTCCGTCGGACCTTCCACTTTCCCCACTCCCCCTTC
>JANNTD010000093.1:0-12079 GCA_031403315.1 Planctomycetota bacterium | reverse complement strand
CGATCTCGATTTCGATTTGCCGGGGCGGGAGCGGTACAACAATTTGCTCGATCTGGTGGGTGCGCGGACGCAAGTCGTCGAGCAAAGCCAGGGCGGCGGTGGAGGCGGTCCGAGCGAGCCGCCGACCTGCGAGTCGCCGTTTACGGAGGACGCCTCCGCGATGCGCGACTACATCCCCAAACTGTTCGACAACTTTTCGGTGAATTCGTCGGAGTCGATACCCGGCCGGATCAACATCAACCCGGCGCCGCGGGTGCTCTTGGTGGGGAGTCCCGGCTTGGACTCGACGGCGATCGACCAGATCATTTCGAGCCGTCAGCCGGACGCGAACGGCGAACGGCCGGAGCAGGCGTACGAGACCTGGCCGCTCGTGAGTGGCATCGTCGACCTCGAGACGATGAAGCGGCTGATGCCGATGGTGACCGCCGGTGGGAACGTCTATCGGGCCCAAATCGTGGGCTATTTCGACGAGGAAGGCCCGGCCTACCGGATGGAGGCGATTGTCGACGCGACGCAATCGCCGCCCGTGGTGAAGCGTCGGCGGGACCTGGTGGAGCAAGGGCCGGGGTACACGCTGGACGTGCTCGGGACGACGGTGGAGGACGGGCCGTGAGCGGTGTGAGTACAATGGAAGGGTCCGGAAACCGGTGATCGGTACCGGCAAAGAGCGCGTCGCAAGCGACGCGGCCAAGTTTTCTCGCAATTGATATTTCATGCCCCGCATTCTTGCCATTGATTGGGATCGCCTCGAGGCCCGTGCGCTGTTGGTGCATGCGGGGCCGACGGGGGCGTCCGTCGTCGGGGCGTGGACGGCTTCGCTGGCGTCGGCCGATGCGGCGGCGTCGACCGCCCGCGCGATCGGTGCTCGGCTCGGCGCGGTGATCGGCGGTGCGGCGAGCGCCAACGCGACGACACTCGTCGGCGTCGGTCGCGAACAAGTGCAGATGGTGCTACTGTCGCTGCCCCCTGCCCCGCCCGAAGAACTTCCGGATCTGGTGCGGTTCCAGGCCGAGCGTGAGTTCACGTCGCTCGGTGCGGAGGCGGCACTCGACTACATCCCGCTCTCGGGCGACGCCACGACGCCGCACCAGGTGCTCGCGGCGGCGCTCACGGCGACCGGCATTGCGGAGGTGCGGCAACTGTGCGAGGCGGTCGGCGTCGAACCCGATCGCATCACGCTGCGAGCGACGGCCGCGGCAATGTTTGTCGCACGGCGAATCGGCGCCGGCGAAAGCGAAGTTTCGCTGGTGGTGAATCGGCTCACCGATGAGACCGATCTCACCGTGCTCGTCGGCGATCAAGTGGTGTTGGTGCGGACGGTGCGGCTCCCCGATCCGGGCGAAGTCGCCGGCCGCGCGCGGGCGCTGGCGGGGGAGATTCGCCGCACGATTGCCGCCGTGCGACAACAATTGGGCGAGCAGCAGGTCAGCCGCGTGATTCTCTGCGGAATTGCTGCGGAGGCTGGCGGGGCGACGAGCCTGGCGAGCGACCTCGGACTTTCTGTGGAAGTCTTCGACGTGGCGGCGAATGCGCCGGCCGGCCTGGCAAAGACGGGGGTGCCCGCGGAGAGTCTCGCGCGGTTCGCGGCAGTGATGGGGATGGCCTTGGGCGAAGCGGATCGCCGGCCGCCGGTGGTCGATTTCCTCAACGTCCGACGCCGCGTGACGGAGCGCAAGTTCACGCGGCAACATGGACTCACGCTGGCGGCGGCGGGGATGGCGATTCTCCTAATTGGCGTCGTGCTCTGGCAGCGATCGGCCTCGCGCAGCCGCCAACTGGCCGCGATCAATGCCGAAACGGCGGCCAAGCAAAACGAATTCAAGGAGCAGCAGTTCGACAAGTTGCTGGCCGAATCTGCTTCGGTCAAGCGGTGGCTCGCGACCGACGTGAATTGGCTCGACGAACTTGATCGGCTCAGCATCGAGTGGCGACCGGAACCGCTCGACTCCAAAAAATATCCGGCAGCCGAGGATGCGGTGGTGACGCAGCTCATCGCGCTGCGTCCGCCGGGCAACAACGCGGTGGGCGGCCGGATGGCGTTGCAGGCTGTCGCGCGGAGCCCGCAAGTGGTGGCGACGCTCGAATCGCGGCTGCGCGACGAGGAACACCAGGTCGATACCGGCGGTGGAAAAACTGATCGCGCCGTGCCGGGTTATGTTTGGTCGTTCCCGCTGACGGTCGACGTCGTACCGGCGCTAGAAGCCGAGGAGACGGCGCCATGACGATGCGAGAGAAAATCCTGGCGGCCGCGGTGGCGGCGATGGTGCTCTTGTGGGGCGGCAACCGCATGTGGACCAGGTACAACAATTCGCTGACGGCAAAGGATTCACAACTGCTCGCGGCCAAAGAGCGGCTCGGCCAGGCGAAACTGGCGCTCGACCAGGGCGAAGAGGCGATGAACGACCTCGACGGCTGGCAACAGCGCTCGCTGCCGGCGGATCGTGAGGCGGCCCAATCGCTCTATCGCGTGTGGCTCGAAACGCAGTTCAAGGCGGCGGGGCTGACGGTCGAGGAATTTCAGCCGGCCCAGCGGCTCACGCCGGCGGTGGGCTATGCGGCGGTCGGCTACACGGTGAACGCCCACGGGCCGCTCAAGTCGCTCACCAATTTCTTGCACGCATACTACCGCAGCACGCTCTTGCAGCAGATTACGCGGCTGCAGTTGCGGCCCGATGTGAATCCCGCCCAGCTCAAGATTTCGCTGCAGACCGAGGCGCTGATCCTGCCGGGCACCGTGAACGAGACTCTGCCCGAGGGCATCGCCGAGCGGTCGGCAAAGCCGCAGGCAGCCGATTACGCCACGTCGATCGGTGGGCGGAACGTGTTTGCGGTCTACAAGCCGCCGCGTCCCGAGCCGCCGCCGGGCACCGCCCGCGCCGCCCCGCCCAAGCCCGAGTTCGACGACGCCAAGCACGCCTACTTCACCGCGACGATCCAGGTCGACGGCCGATACCAGGCGTGGATCCACGTCCGCACGACGAACGAAACGCTACGGTTGTTCGAAGGGGACGAAATGAAGGTCGGCCTGTTTAATGGCAAGGTCGTGTCGATCGAGCCGCGGCTGATCGTCGTCAAGAGCGGCGACGAAGAGCTGCGCGTCGAACTGGGACACAATCTCCGCGACGGCAAAGCGGCGGCGAAGACGGAAGCGGGTTGACGCAGGCGAGTCAGACTGCCGCGCCCGATTCGCGGGCCTTCTTCACACCCACGAACGACATTTGCGACTTGATGCAGGTGTGGCGGAATGTTTCCGGACGCGGCACGGCCCAGATGCGAAACGTCTCGACCTGGCCCAAGCGGAACACGAGGTCGCCCGCCTTGTACCAGGCCTGCCCCGGCTCGACCACCACGTCGATCGCGTCGAAGCGATCGAGCGCGACGCTCTTGATTTCGCCGCCGAAGGGATTCTCCATGACGACCCGGCGGTTGGTCAGCCGATATTGCCAGCACCACGGATTCTTGATGCCGAGGATCACGCCGGGGAAACGCGGCAGCCGCATCAGAAAGTAAAGCGCGAGCATGAACGGAATCGACGCCAACGCAAACAGCCGGCCGATCGTGACCGGCACGCCGAAGATCCGCGGACCGTATTCGAGCGCGTAGAGCCGGCCCCAAAAGCGGCCAAAGACGGTCGCCGAGAGCGACGGCCAGACCGTCATATTGGTGACTTCCTTGAGCTGCGACGGGGCCACACCAGCAATCGGTTGGATCATGAAGTCGAAATTATCAGAGGCAGCCCGGTTTGGCTAGGCCTCGTCGACGGAGTATGTTTTGGTGATGAACGAAGTGCATCCCGCGTGTTTGCCGGTGGAAATGCTGCTTGCCGAGTGCGACGTGCGGCACGAGCGGCGGAGCGGGCCGGGCGGGCAACATCGCAACAAAGTGTCGACCGCGGTCGTGCTCATGCATCGGCCGACCGGCCTGCGGGCCGAGGCGAACGAGCGGCGGAGCCAGGCCGAAAATCACCGCGAGGCGCTGCGGCGGCTGCGGGTGCGGCTGGCGATTGAGGTACGCTCGTTGGGGTCGCGTGAGAAACCAAGTGAGCTTTGGCAGTCGCGGGTGAGCGGCGGGCGGCTGGCGATCAATCCGGGGCACGATGATTTTCCAGGGCTGTTGGCGGAGGCGCTCGATGCGGTCGAAGCGGCGGCGTATGACATGACGGCGGCGGCGGGCGCGTTGGGTGTTAGCATGTCGCAGTTGGTGAAATTCTTGAAGGAGGAGCCGGCGGCGTGGGCGGGCGTAAACGAAGCGCGTCGCCAGCTCGGCCTGCGGCCACTACACTAGACGCCATGCACATCTGCTTTTTGGATATTGATGGGACACTGGTTTCGACTGGCGGCGCGGGGCAAGCGGCGTTTGTCGTCACGCTCGACAAGGACTTTGGCATCGAGAACGCCACGTCGTCGGGCGTGTCGTTCGCCGGGCGCAGCGATCGGGCGATTGCCATGGATCTGTTCGCCCTGTACGGTCTCGAGCCGACAGAGGAAACCTGGCGGCGGTTCCGTGCAGCATACGTCGGCCGGCTTGCCGAGGTGCTGCCCGCCTACAAGGGCCGCGTGCTGCCGGGGGTGATACCGCTCCTAAAAACGTTTGCTGAGCGCGGTGACACGGCGCTCGGCCTCTTGACTGGCAACGTCCAACAGGCGGCCCGGCACAAGCTCGTCCACTACGGACTCTGGGACTGGTTCCCCTTCGGCGGCTTTGGCGACGAGCACGCCGATCGTTGCGACATCGCGGCTGCTGCGCTCGCCGCCGGCCGGAAGCACCTCAATGGCACGGCGCACCGAGCGCTCGTGGTGATCGGCGATACGCCAAACGACGTTCGCTGCGCCCGCTCGATCGGCGCTCGAGCGGTCGCGGTGCCGACGGGCAACACCTCGATCGACGTACTGCGGGCAGCGGAGCCGGACGTGCTCGTCGAGACGCTCGAAGACGTCGAGCCGATCCTCCAATTGTTCGACGAAATCGAATCATGACCGCCGTATTGGGCCGCATCACGATCTACCCGATCAAATCGATTGACGGCGTCGACGTGGAAAGCGTCGCCGTCCTGCCAAATGGTGCGCTCGAGCACGACCGCCGCTTTGCGCTCGTCGACGCCGATGGCCGCTACGTGAACGGCAAGCGGACGGCGGCGGTCCATCGCATCCGCGCTACGTACGATCTCGCGCAAATGACGGTCCGATTCAATAACGAGGCGGAGTTCTCACTGCTCGACAAGCAGCGCGAAATCGGCGATTGGCTATCGAACGCGCTGGGCATCGCTTGCGGTTTAGCTGAGAACACCGCGGGCGGCTTCCCCGACGACACCGACGCCCCCGGCCCAACTCTCGTCAGCACCGCGACACTCGAGGAAATTGCTCGCTGGTTCCCCGGCCTCACGCTCGACGAAACCCGCTGCCGCTACCGTGCGAATCTCGAAGTGGCTGAGGTCGAACCATTCTGGGAAGACCGCCTGGTGGGACCGGCGGGAACCAAAGTGCCTTTTCAAATCGGCACGGTGCGGTGGCTGGGCGTGAATCCTTGCCAACGTTGCGTGGTGCCGACGCGCGACTCGACGTGCGGCGAAATCGTACCCGGTTTCCAAAAAGCGTTCGCCGTCGAGCGTGAAAACCGCCTGCCCGCCTGGGCGCCGCGCGACAGATTCAATCATTTCTACCGCCTGGCGGTGAACACACAGCTCGCGTCTGGCCAATTATCGGCGCGACTACGCGTCGGGGAATCGGTCGCACTTGCGTAGCGGGAATCCATCCAGCCGGCACAATCGTTTTGCTCGCACCCGCAGCGACGTTCTGTCGTCGTTTCGCCGCGCCACGCACGCCGAGCGTCACCTACGTTTGCAGGTGGGGCGGACCGCTTGGTTACAGGCGTTCCCTGTGAAACGCAAGTGAAGGACATCTTCGATGCAGTACGATTTGATCGTGATCGGTAGCGGTCCAGCCGGGCAGAAAGCGGCGATCGCGGCGGCTAAGCAGAACCGTCGCGTCGCAGTGATTGAGCGCGAGCGAGGGTTGTTGGGCGGCGTCTGCCTCCACACCGGCACCATTCCCTCGAAGACGATTCGAGAAGCGATCCTGCACCTCACCGGCTACCGTCACCGCGACGTTTACGACGAGCTCTATCGCCGCAAGCGCGAAATCACGATGGACGAGCTGCGCCGCAAGATGGCTCAGGTCAGCCAGAACGAATTGCACGTGATTCAGGACCAGTTTGCGCGCAACCGCGTTCACATGGTCGTCGGCGAGGCGTCGTTTGTCGACCAACACACGGTCGAAGTCGCCAACTGCGATGGGCAGCAGACGCTCTCGGCAACGAATATCCTGATCGCCAGCGGCACCAAACCGGCCCGGCCAAATCACATCCCGTTCGACGGCCAGACGGTGTTCGACTCCGACGAAATCTTGAACTTGGACCACGTGCCGCGGTCGATGGTCGTGGTCGGCGGCGGCGTGATCGGCCTCGAGTATGCGATCATGTTTGCGACGCTGGGCGTGAACGTGACGGTGGTGGACGGGCGCGAGCGGCTGCTCGAATTTTGCGACCGCGAAATCATCGACACCCTGCTCTACCACGCCCGCTCGCTGGGGATGGTCTTCCGACTGGGCGAAAGTGTGGTCGACATCTGCCTGCCGCGGCCAGGGTTGGTCGCCGTCGAGCTGGAAAGCGGCAAGCGGCTGTTGGGCGAGACGGTGCTGTTCAGCGTCGGCCGCAGCGGCGACACGGAATGTTTGCAATTGGAGCGGGCCGGATTGTGCGCCGACAAGCGCGGCCGGCTCAAGTGCAATGAACATTTTCAGACCGAGGTGCCGCACATCTACGCGGTCGGCGACGTGGTGGGCTTCCCGGCACTCGCCAGCGCCTCGATGGAGCAAGGTCGGCGGGCGGTCTGCCACATGATGGGCGAGACGTTCAGGCCAGCCCGGCACATGCCCTACGGCCTGTTCACGATTCCCGAGATTTCGACCGTCGGCAAAAGCGAGGAGGAGCTCACAGCCGAGCGCGTGCCGTACGAGGTCGGCGTGGCCCGCTATAGCGAGATCGCCCGCGGGCAAATCAACGGCGACCGCACCGGCATGCTCAAGCTGCTGTTCCACCGCGACACGCGGCATTTGCTAGGCGTCCACGTGATCGGCGAATCGGCCACCGAGATCGTCCACATCGGGCAAACCGTGATGGACTTCGACGGCACGATCGACTACTTCCGCGACACCGTGTTCAACTACCCGACGATGGCCGAGTGCTACAAGGTGGCGGCGCTCGACGGGCTCAACAAATTGATCCTGTTGAGAGAGGCGGATGTCTGCGGCATGCCGCTCGAAACGATCGAAGTGGCGATCGACACGTCGCTGATGCTGGCGTAACGCGACCGGCGATTCGTAGAATCGCGGCTAATTCTCAGCTCCGACTGACCCCTGACCTCCGACCTCCGACCTCTTATCATAGAGGTATGACGAACCGCGATATTGCGGCCGCGTTTGACGAAGTGGCCGATCTCTTGGAGTTTCAAGACGCGAATCCGTTCCGCGTGCGCGCGTATCGCAACGCGGCCCGGCGGATCGGCGACTATCCCGAGCCGCTCGAGAACATCGTCGGCGATCCGGACCGCGACGTCACCGACATCGACGGCATCGGCAAGGATTTGGCCGAGAAGATCGCGGAGCTGGTCAAGACTCGCCAGCTTGCGATGCTCGACGCGCTGCGGTCGCAGGTGCCGCCCGGCGTGATGGCGCTGATGCGGATTCCCGGCCTCGGCCCGAAGAAGGCCGCCGTGCTCCACAAGGAGCTGAAGATCGATTCGCTCGACATGCTGCGGGCCGCCTGCGAGGCTGATGAGGTCAGCAAGCTCAAAGGATTTGGCGCGAAGACCCAGGAGAAAATCCTCGCGGGAATCGACTTCGCCGCGCACGCCGACGAGCGGATGTACTGGGCCGAGGCAGACGCGATCGTGCAGGAATTATTGGCCCATATGCAGAAGTTGAAAGGCGTTCGGCAGCTGGAAGTTGCCGGCAGCTACCGTCGCGGCAAGGAAACGATCGGCGACCTCGATTTATTGGTGGACGCCAAGGATGCCGACGAGGTGATGGATCACTTGGCGAAATTCGGCGACGTGGCAGCCGTAATCGGTCGGGGCGACACGAAGCTGTCGCTGCGGTTGGCCCGCGGGCTGCAGATCGACTTGCGCGTGGTGAAGACGAAGTCGTTTGGCGCGGCGCTGCAATATTTTACGGGCTCGAAGGATCACAACGTCATTTTGCGCGGCATGGCGAAGGATCGCGGGCTGAAGATCAACGAGTATGGCGTGTTTCGCGTTGACAAGAAGTCCATCGAGGAAGACGATGGCGAGTACATCGCTGGCAAAAAAGAGTGCGACGTGTACGCGGCGATGGATCTGCCCTGCTTTCCGCCGGAGATCCGCGAGGCCCGCGAGGAGTTTGCCTGGGCGACAGCGGGGAAAATCCCCAAATTGATTGAGCTTGCCGACTTGCAGGGCGACTTGCACATGCACACCACAGCGAGCGACGGCAAGGCGACGCTCGCCGAGATGGCGGCGGCGGCCCAAGAACGCGGCCTCAAATACATCTGCATTACGGATCACTCGAAGCGCGTCAGCATGGCGAACGGCCTCGACCCTGTGCGGCTGCGCAAGCAGTGGAAGGAAATCGACCGGTTCAATCGCGAACTCGACGATTTCGTCGTGCTCAAAGGCATCGAGTGCGACATCCTCGAGAAGGGCGGCATGGATTTGCCGGATGACGTGCTCGCCGAGGCCGACTGGGTCGTGGCTAGCGTCCACTACGGGCAGAACCAGCCGCGGAAACAGATCACGGAGCGGATTCTGGGGGCGCTCGAGAATCCGCACGTCTCGATCATCGCCCATCCGACCGGCCGGCTGATCAATCGCCGCGAGCCGTATGCGGTCGACCTCGAACAGTTGTTCGCCGCTGCCAAGCGCTACGGTAAGTTCCTGGAGCTCAACGCCAACCCAGCGCGGCTCGATCTCGACGACGTGAACTGCATTGCGGCGCAGCGGCACGGCATCCCGATCGTGATCTCGAGCGACGCACACAGCACCGGCGGGCTCGACGTGCTGCGCTACGGCGTGATCCAGGCCCGCCGCGGCGGACTCACTGCCGCCGACGTGGCCAACACGCGGCCGTGGGCGAAGGTGAAAGCCATGCTGGGCAAGAAGTAGGCGGCGCGCATTGAATCCGCTCAATTCGCCGTGGGTGACTCGAAATTGGACCAGTCGCTCAGTGCGACGCGCTTTGAGAGCTTCTCATTGCCGCGAAGAATCGTCACCTCAATTTCGCGGCCGGGCTCAAATTGGGCGATGCGCGCCGTAAGCCGATCAAAGTCTTTCACCGGCCGGCCGTCGAGGCTGGTGATGACATCGTCTTTGAGAATCCCCGCGGCGGCGGCACCGGTGTTGGGTCGGGCTTCGGTGACGAGCACTCCTTTTTCGTGGGTCGTGCCGCCGATGCCCAACAGCGCTCGATTGCGCACGTAAACGACGGCTTTGGGCTGGTGCTCCTTGATCGCGTCGACGGCGGCCGGCGAGACGTGCGATTTATAAATTTGCAGTAGCGCCAATCCGTCCATGTTTTCAAAAAGTTTGATCTCGGCGTCGCCGACGGACGCGCCTTCCATGCGAAAGTAGCGATGATCGCCGAGGTCCGCGAGACACTGGAGGTCTTCGGGTGTGCCGCGCCATTGGTCGGTGAGCTCGACGCGAACCAGCCGCACGGGCTTCAGCTCTGGTGAATTTGTTTCTTCCACGATCAACCGAGCTCCCAGCTTGGCGAGCGATTCCTGGCAAGCGAGCTCGTAGATCCGGCCGCGGGCTCGCGTGGCGTTCTGGACTACGGCGGAACGATTCTTGACGAGCACCAGCCGATCGAGCGCCGCCAGCGCGAGCGCTCGATCCGACGCTTCGCCGACCTTCTTGAGAACCCACACGGCCCGGTCGGCCGGCTCGGGTCGGTCGCTGTTGGCGGCCGCGAGCAACGGGTCGAGCGCGGCGCTGCCGGCATCGAGCAGCGATTGGGTGGCTCGCTCCCGCTCGAGGTATCGGTTGCTGTCGAGCTGCTCGACCAGCGCCGCGATCTCCGTTTGCCCCAGCGCTTGCGGTTTAGCTTCGGCCACGGCCGGCGCGACGGGCTCGTCCGCGGCGACGTCGCGATCGACCCCGGCCGCAACAAGCAGCGTCGCCGTGGCCAGCAAGAACAAGTCGTACCGCGTCATGCGAGGGATCAAGCAACTAGAATGGCGAGTGGATCGCGGATCGAGCGACTGCTTTCATCTTACATCAAAGGCCGGCGGTGAGCATAATCTAATTCTCCGCGACGATTCCACGCTTTTTGGTTTAACGCCCCGATGAAACTTGCGGTTCTTGGCACCGATCCTGACATTCTCGCGCTGGTGGAAGCGGCGCTGGCGGCGGGGCATGCCATCATCTGGCTCGGCGACGTGCGGAGCGACGATTTGCCCACACTCCAGCGGTTGGTGCCGGGGCTGCGTGTGTCGGGCGATTGGGAGTCGCTCTTGGATCACAGCCTGGTGGACGCGGTGCTCGTCGGCCGTGGCACGGCGGCAGACGCGCTGCGGGCCGAGCAGCTCAAGCGACTGGTGGCCGACATCATGCCGGTGCTGGCGGTTCATCCGGTGGGGACCTCGGTGCTCGTGTACTACGAGCTCGACATGGCGCGGCATGAGGTGCACGGCGTGCTGCGGCACTACTCGCCGCTGGTCGGTTCACCGGCGGTGGATGAGCTCGGCGAGTGGGTCGCGTCGGGCAGCGGCCCGATCGGTGTCGTGCACCAAGTAATTTGCCAGCGCTACCTGGCCGATTGCGGGCGGGAATCGGTGATCCGCCACTTGGCACGCGACGCCGAAGTATTGCGCGCGGTAGCCGGCGGCGTGCGAACCGTGAGCGCCGTCGGTCCGCGGATGACCGATGCGTCCTATGCATCGCTGCAAGTGCAGATGACCGGCCCGGGGACGGCGACGTTGCGGTGGGCGGTCGCGCCCACGACGGAGAGTGCGTCGCGGGCGTCGCTAACACTGATCGGTGAGCGCGGCACGGCGATGCTCGAATTACCCTCAGACGATGGTCGCGTGAAAACAAACGTCGGCGGGGAAACAGTATCGCTCTCGATGCCGCTGTTCGACGCACCGCGCGAGGCGATCGACGCGCTGGCTGCGGCGCTCCCCGCCAACGGCACCGAGCAAAGCGAAGCGACGTCGACCTGGCAAACGGCGACCGCCGCGATGGAAATCGTCGACACCATCGAGTTGAGCCTGCAAAAAGGCCGCACGATCGAGGTGCACCAGCAGCGGCTCACCGAGCAGCTCGCCTTTCGGGGCACGATGGCGGCGTTTGGCTGCGGATTGTTGCTTGTGATGTTTTTCGTGTTGGTGGCGGCCGGCGTCGTCGGCGATGTGCTAGGGGTTCCGCTGAAGGATTACTGGCCGATCGCACTGCTGGCGGTGCTCGCGATGTTTCTCTTGATGCAAGCATTACCGTGGTTGGTCAAACGGCGACAGCCGGCGTCCGAATCAGTGGACGACCGAACGCCGTAGTTTGGGCAGAGATTGCCTGTTAGGCAAAAGTATCGGGCTGCCCGCGGTCGATGATGCGCTCCGTGACGGACTGCGCACCCCCATCCTGGACCGCTTTGTGGCGAGCTCGCGTGCTGGCGTTTCTTGGCGCCGCGCTCGTGGGTCTCGTCGCGCCCATTGGCTGCGTGATGGGTCCTGAGGGCGGTTCTCGGAGCCTCGAATCGGTCGAAGGCATCCTCTTCGGTCCGGACAGCGATTGCGCGAGCGATTGCTGCGAGGCATCGTGTGAGGCATCTTGCGGCGCGCCGAGCGACGAGTACCTGGATACCGCGTGCGGTCCTGATTGCGAAAGCGAGGCGTGTGCCCCACCGCATCCACGTCGCAAGCTGTGGCATCATTTGCCGAAGCCGCATCTCTACGAGCCGGAAGCGGGCATCTTTAACTTCTGCATTCCGCCGCAATGCATCAATCCGCCCTCGCCGTTGCCGCCGGGGCGATTCTTTCCGGTGCCGGTGCAGCC
>JANNTD010000092.1:0-5768 GCA_031403315.1 Planctomycetota bacterium | reverse complement strand
GCACGAACGCGTTCCCGTAGGGCGCGCGCGAACAGTCCGCTTAGTTGGGGCGGGGCACGGGGTGGGCAGGAAGTTCGTGTCGAGTTCGTGGGGCGGCGGGTAACGGGATTGGAGAAGTCCGCCGTCGGTTGGGGTATCGACCGAACCCGGTCCGACCACTAAGTATTCTTAATTCACTCGTTGCATGTAGGAATTGCGTCGAAGCCCTCGCACACCGTACAAGTTTCCAGACACGGCCCGGCTGAAACCCAAAACGCGTCTCCCTCAGCGTAATTTGCATCACCTATCAGTGATCTAGGAATTCAGGAGGCCGCCCAGTCTCGAAACGGATTGTCAATTTCGCGCTTTGAAGTGCCCTTGATCCGGAACGCTTTACCGCGCATCGTCGATTCGATGCGTTTCACAAACAGTTGCGCGACCGGTTTTCCTGCATGGCGTAATTTCGCCAACTTCGATGTGGTGATCTCTCACCGGAATTCAACCTGTTCAATAGTTCCGTGATTTGGTGGGCGGGCGGACGGCGCGTTCAAACAAATACCGTGCAGCAACTCTTCCCAACCCGCAGTACCGCACTCGCGGAACTCGGATTTCGGGAAACGCGTGTTTCTCACAGCTTCAGGATTCGCGCGATCAGGACGATAGGCTGAGTAATGACAGCCACTCCGCTGTCAATGCGGCTCGGATCCCCAACCCGAATCACCACCGCACGTCGTTGTCGGGCAGGTACAAGGCGTGGACGGTGAGCGGTGAAAGCCACTTTTCATGGCCAAAGCCAAGTGGACGGCTTGCTTCTTCGTACTCCTAACTTCTTCGCTCGCGCATGCGCAGGATTGGCAGCCGGTTTCGAAGGTTGCGTTCCAACCGCCTGAACTTCCGCCGGCCACAGAAGTCGGCGAAGCGGACAAAGAAGCGGAAGATGAAGATAGCGCCGACAAGCCCAAGGACGAACTCGACAAACTCATGTCGATGGACCTCGATCAGCTGCAGAACGTGGATGTTGTGCAGGAGTCCACGCCGGCCGCACTGACCGAAGTTCCAAGCGATCGCAACATTGTCCCGGCCGCGGTCACTCACATTACGCAAGAAGACATCTGGCGTTGCGGGGCCCGAAATCTCAATGAGGTGCTCGAAATCTACGTGCCAAATCTCGAGTGGGTACGCCACCATTGGGAACAAAGCCACATCGGCCTCCGCGGCATCATCAGCGATCGAGAAGACAAGTACTTGTTGCTGGTCAACGATCGCATCATGAACGACAAGACCCACTTCGGAGCCGCATCGGAACGGGAGCTGCCGGAACTCGACGACATCCATCACATCGACGTCATCCGCGGCCCCGGGTCCAACATCTATGGCCCAGGCGCTGTCTCCATGGTGATCGCCATCTATACCGACACGTCCAAAACCTTTGAAGGCACTAAAGCCGTGGCCCGCGGCGGAATGGTCGACAGCTTCACGTCGCTCGAGCTAAAACATGCGGAGCGATGGAAAGACGCGGAAGGTGGCTTGCTGCTCTATGCGGGTGTTGGCACGCGCGACGGTGCCGACCAATCGGATGCGCCGCTCGTGCTCGGCACGTCCAATCCGGGCTGGCCGGGATTCGGCAACCCGACCACGCTCTACGAAGGCTACCAGGCGGGCGACGACGTCTCGAATCCGATCAATCGCGACGGCGAGTCCTTCGACAACATGATGCCGCTGAAGTTCTTTGCCGACCTGACCTACAACGATTTTGAGGTCTGGGCTCGTTACACCCGCAGCGGCACTCAGTTTCCGCTGGCGACCGCCGCGGGGCTCCATTTCCCCGCCGGTTTCGGCACCTTCGTGGACCAACGGCAGAGCGAGTCAGGCAACCAACAAGCGACGGTCCAGTCAAAGTACGAAACCGAGTTGACGGAAGACACAAAATTCTTGGCCATGCTGGGCTTCGACCACTCCGAGTTCGCCCGCAACTTGTTCAACGGCACCGCGGAAGCCTACGCAGAAGAGGAGCTCAATACCCGCGCCATTTTCATCTCCACTCTGGGGGAGCACCAAATTGCTTATGGCGCCGAGTTCTACAACGATTGGTTTGGCCTGCCCTCGCACCTCGTCGACGCGCCCCCGACGATCGGCCGACTGGGCGGGACGGGCTTCGAGCCCTGGACCACGCAAACCTACTCGCTCCTGGGAGAGGACCAATGGCAGATCAACGACGAGTGGACCACGTTCTTGGGTGGTCGCTGGGACAAGAACACGTACACCGACTGGATGTACTCGCCACGCGCCGCGATCGTTTACACACCCGATAAAATGACGGCCTGGAAATTGATGGCCAATCGTTCGCAACGCATGAACTTTGCCGAAGAACTTCGCGCCCAGTATATCAACACCGGTACGCTGGGCGAACCGGAAATTCTGCGTAGCTACGAATTACGCCTCGAGCGCAATCCTACGGATTGCTTTTTCTGGGCGGTCTCGGCGTTTTACATCGACCTGGACGCAATCAGTTGGAATCAGAATGCCAGCGCTTCGACGCTGATTGGGAATCAAACCCAATGGGGCCTGGAAGGTGAGTTCTCGTGGCGGAACGAATGCTGGAACTTCGTCGGCAGCCACGCCTACACCAAGCTGCTCGATTTTACATTGGAAGATCCGTCGTTGACGACGTTCATCACGGCGGCACCGAACGGGTTCGGCAACGATTTGTCCGCCTGGTCCAACCACATCACCAAATTCGTCGCTCAGCGCCGGCTCACCGAAGCCTGGACCCTCGAGAGTTCGCTCCGCTACTATTGGGGTTTCCCGGGTTCGGAGGACATCGTCGCACGCACGAATGCCACCCCGGGCGCATTTGGGCAGAGCGTCGCAGGTTGGAAGCGACCCTTCCTCGAAAGCGTGTTCCTGAATGCCGGCCTCGACTACCGCTATAGCCCCAATGTGCGTTTCCGGATCGACGGCTACAATCTGTTGGGCATCTTCGAGCCCGATCTGAACAAACGCATCTACTACGGCGACAACAGTTTCGTGTCCGAAGCCCCGGCGGTGGGAATTTCCGGCCAGGTGTGCTACTGAGACGAGCTCGTCGTAGCGGAGTGAGCGTGAATGCTACTTGCTCTGGCTCGCGGGAGCCTCTACCCGTTGTGCGAGCACATAGGGCTTGGTCCAGGAGGGCTTGTCGTTGTTCGCATAGCGTTGCGCCGCCCGGTAACAGAGATGCACCATTTCGTCGCGCGTCGGTTCGTCGACGTTGCGCAGCCTGGCTGCGAGCCGCTGCATGCCCTGAGGGTTTTTTTCCGCCGTCTGCGAAAACGTGCTGACAAAACCCAGCGTCTCAATGAAATTTTGGTCCGCCGTCTTGTTGATCCAAGGCTGAACTGTCTTGGCCACTAGCTCGATGCCTATCTGCTCGATGTGCACGAAGGAATCGACGCGGACCGTCACGTAATTCCGCCCATTTGTCTCTTGAACCGCACCCGAATGCAGGATGATCACGCTTTTCGCCCGCAGCGGCTTGAGGAATGGCTTGCCGTCGTACGCTCCGTCGCCATAGATCACGGCCAGATTCCGCGCCTCCGGCCCCCAGTCGGCGTAGAGATAGCAAACGTTGCCGGTTGTGCCGGCGCCGTCGTTCCCTTGGTAGGCCTGATCGGAAACTCGCTGCAAAGTCACCTTGCTAACGCCCATCATTTGCCAGACGTCCACCACGACTTCAGGATGCCGCAGCAGAAACGAAAACAGGTCCGGATCGCAGTCGATCACGCGTGTCGGCAGCCGGCGGTACATGCTGGCCTTTTGGACGACGTACTGCAGCTTGCGACGTTGCGGTTCGGCGAGTTGCTTCCAGGGAATCGAACGGATCGCCTCCTCGCGCGCGGACCGCTGCGAAGTGGCACTCACCGTGGTGGCTTCCGTGCGCGGCTCGGCCGCCGCTGCGGAAGCGTCAAAGACAACGAGACAGAGAGACAAGGAGACAAGGAACATCAAGCAAGTTGGCGTCCACCACCATCTCCTTGTCTCCCCCTCTCCTTGTCTCCTTGTCTGCGCAATTCTGGGCAAGTCGCCGGCAGCAAACCGCGCACTCTGAGATTGTTCGTCGACCATCCTCTTCCCCCCTCACCCCGCCGACGCAGCTTCCCGGCTGCATTGCTAGCAGCCCGTTAAACTGTGTCGATCCGATAGATATTTCGGCCAGCAGGCCAACCGGGCGAGAGAAAAAACTGCGATCCGCAGATTGCTGACGATTCAGCGAACCACGCCAGCCGATGTTGACGTAATAAGCTGGGCGCAAAATTGCTGTCGCGAGCCACGCAGGCGGACAATTCAAACCTTGTCATCGCTCGCGCAGGCGTCCGCTTGGAGTTCGGGCGTTGTCGGAAACGAAGCCTCTTCGTTGGTCATTTTTGTTGACCTTCTCGATCGTCGTCGTGGCGATTTGGGCAGTTATGGTCGCGTTCGCGCACGTTCAACGAGCGAATTTGGTCGACGAGCTCGACGCCCGCATCACGCGCGGCACGGTGAAACAGGCAACGGCCGCGCTGCGACAAATGGTCCGCATGCCCGAGCCGCCGCTCGAAACTTTCGTCTTTGCCGCCGCCTCGCCCTCGCGTCAAGTGGCCCGCCAAGCGCAGGACTCGATCGGCGAACTGTTGCAAAAATGGCAAAGCCAACTGAAATCGAAGCACAATGCGCGCCGCGTCGCTGATCGGCTCGAACGGTTGGCGGCCGCGCTCGACGCCGAGCGCGAGTCGATCTCGGCGCTGGATTATCCTTGGCTGGCCAAGACCACGGAAAAGATTCTCCGACTCGCCAATGGCGCACCGCCAAAAGACACACTCAGCTTGGCAATTCACAGCGAATCGTTGCTGATGATTGCCAATGCGCACCCTGTCGGGAAGTCTGACGACGTGGTCCCTGTGACCTCCGCGGCGATCGACCGCGCGCCCGACAGCATTTTCAGTCCGCCTTCCCGACTCGCGCTGCAGTCCATCATTCCCAACGAGGACACGGCGGAAGTCCACACGAACGAGATGCGTCCATCGCCGCCGTCAGCGTCCGATTCGACGCCCGCAGACCAACTCCGCTGGACACGGCCAGGTCTCGATAAGTCAGCCGAGACGCCGCTGCCGCGACCTTTCCCTCGCCAACCCGGCGAGGCGACCGAAATGCCTTCGCCCCTTCCGCTGCAAGACTCCGCGAACACGACTTCCCGTCCCACCGATCCCTGGGCGCTGGTCGACTCGCGGTCGCTCCTAGCACGCTGGCTCTCCGAGAACGGCAAGCCGAAACAGCAGATCGAACGCGAGCTCCAGCGACGCGGTTTCGGTTATTTGCGCGCCGACGTCGTCCGCCTGGCGCTGTCCGACGATCGCACCGGCCGCGTGCAATTGGTTCACGACGTGCTCGATACGCCGGGTGTGGGCGGCAAAGCCTGGCTGATGCTGCTGGCCGAAGACTCCGACGCCGAGGTCCGGCTATCGGCCGTGACGGTGATGATCACGTCAAACGACGCGGAACTTCTCGAAAAGGCGTGGCAGGTGGCCCTGCACGACCACGACCCGCGCGTCGCCGGCCTGGCCGATCGGCTCCGCGACCGCCGCGCGAGCGCCCAGCGGCGTTAGCGTACGTCAGGCTTTCTAGCCTGACAATTTTTTCAGACATCAGGCTGGAAAGCCTAACGTACGTTAGCGCAGGACCCGCTCATTGAGTGGCGTCACCCGACCGGCCGTCACATGCGCGCGGCGAAACTCTGGAATGTAGCCGCGGCTGCCGGTCACGCCGATGCGCTG
>JANNTD010000091.1:0-4795 GCA_031403315.1 Planctomycetota bacterium | reverse complement strand
GATGGCCAATCGTCGCGCCGGGATGGATATCGATGCCGGTCTGCTTGTGCGACCATTCGCTCATCATGCGCGGGATGAACGGCACCCCCATCGTGAATAGCTCGTGCGCGATGCGATGCGTCGTCACGGCGTCGAGGCCCGGATAGCAGAAGATCACTTCATCCTGGCTCTTGCAGGCGGGGTCGCCGCTATACGCTGCTTCGACATCGGTCGCCAGAATGCGGCGCAGGTCGGGAATGCGGTTGAGGAACTCGATGGCGAGCTCTTGGCCTTTGGCTTCGAAGTCGGCGCGGGTGGGATTGTCGCAGGGCTCGATGCGGCGGATGACGCGCGCTTCGTGCTGGAGCGCGCGGGCGATCTGCGTGGTGAGCTTGTCGTGCAGGCCGTCGATCAGGTCGCCGACGTGGTAGGTGACGTTGCCGATGTGCAAGCCTTCGCGGCGGCGATAGCCGGGATAGATCACATCCTTCAGGTCGTTGAGGCAAGCGATGATGACGTCGTAGTTGGGCAGCGGGCAGTGGCCGAGGTGGTTGATCGTGCCGACGTCGTCGTAGGTTTGGACGATCCGCTCGGTGAGCTTGGGAAGTTGGTCTTTGAGGCGGAAGTCGGTAGACATGGTCGAAACGCTCCTGTCTTAGGTCACGCTTTTGAGGGTCACGCTTTTGAGCTGGCGTGGCAATCGTTGGCAGACGTTGCTTTTCAGGCCGAAGCCTGAACTACGAGTGCGGCCGCAGAACGATCTATCAAGGCGAAAGGAAGAAGGCCCCCGGTCTTTGGCGAGACAGAGTCCACACCAGACCGCGGGGCACGAGTCGGTAGGTCCGGCGTTAGGCCGGACTCGTACAGATGCACAAGCTGCCCTGAAGTGTGGTGCGTGAAAGCCTCATGGCGGTAATCTTATGCCAACTGTTACGATCGTTCAAACTGCCAATTAAGAGTCTCGGCACGGTTCGCAGGGGGAGTTGAGGGAATCCGGTGTGGCCCGCTATCGGGGGAGTCCGCCGTCGGTGAGGACATGCGGTTGGCGGACTGGGTTCGCAGGCGGTTGCGGCCGCGGGACGGGGCAAATGCCGAAAAACCGCGGGGTTCCGCCGGTTTTTTCTTGTCGTCCGCCAATTCTTGAGTAAATTGAAGGAAGCTGGCGAAGGAACATCGCTGGCTCCCTCCTCCTTCGGCAGCTGCCAGAAGCAGCACGGCAGCACCCGGGACAGCTTTCACAGAGGCCTGCGTAATGAATTCACGGACAGTTCGCCTGAGCGCGTCGGCGCTCCTATTCTGCGCGCTGGTGTCGCCGGCGTGGGCGATCGACAACAGCATCCCGGCCATTCACGGCGACCTCTCGCGCACACTCTTGGGTGACGGCACGGGGACGATCATCGGCATTGTCGACAGCGGCGTCGACGACACGCATCCCGCTTTGACGGGCCTCGACAGCCTGGGCAATCCGCGGATGGTCGCCGAGGCGAACTTCGTTCCGACCGAGCCCGCGAACACTGGGGACGACGTGGTGGGACACGGCACTTGGGTTTCGAGCGCCGCGCTGTCGAGCGACGCAATCAACACCGGCATGGCGACCGACGCCCGCTTCGTCAACGCGCGGGTCCTCGATAACGGCGGCGGATTTGCCAACGACGTGCAGGTCCGCAACGGCATCGGTTTCGCCATCGGCCAAGGGGCCGACGTGTTGAATCTATCGCTCAACTACTTCGCGGCCAACAGTAGCGGCAATTCGCAGTTGGATCTGATGCTCGATTGGGCGGCGTTCAACCGCGGGATTAGCTGCGCCGTCTGCGTCGGCAACATCAGCAACGCCAGCGGCAATACGCCGCTCGTGCGCGGCCCAGGCAGCCTCTACAACGGCATCACCGTCGGGCGGACGACGGCCGATTTCACCAGGGTTAGCACCGATAGCGCGATCGCCTTCACCGCCGACGGCCGGATGAAGCCTGACGTCGTTGCTCCAGGAAGCGCGCTCATGCTGGCAAACGACGATTGGGAAGGTGCCGCGCCGGACTGGGAGACGACCGCCCCCAACGGTGCGCAATTGAGCGGCTGCAGCTTCGCCACGCCGATTGTGGCCGGGCTGATGGCGCAACAAATTGAAGCGGGTAACACACACGGCCTGAGCACCGATCCGTTGGTGATCAAGGCGACGGTCATGAATAGCGCGCTGAATATCCTGGACAAGTCGGGAAGTGCGTGGACGCCGGGACAACCCGGCTCGGCGTCGGACGTCGGCGGCGTCTATACGGTGACCCAACCGCTCGACACCGATTCGGGCACCGGCATCGTCGACGGGCTCCGGCTCGCCTCACAGTATCTGGTGGGCGAAATGGGTCCGGGCGCGGTGGGCCCTGTGGGCTGGGACTTGAATTCCGTCGCCAACAGCCAATTCATCGACTATCTGATCGATCCGAATTTGATTCTTGGCAGCACGCTCAACGCCACGCTGGCGTGGTATCGGCACGTCGGCCGCAACGACAACGGCAACGGGATCATCGACGCCGGCGACTCGTTCTTCTCGCTCCAAACGCTCAGCGACCTCGACCTGCAGGTGTTTCGGGACGGCATTCTCATTGCCGAGTCGACCAGCAACTTGGACAACGTCGAGCATCTGAAGTGGAGCGTCGACGAAGCGGCGCAGTACACGCTGCGTGTGAAGGGGCTGAACGTGTTTGGCGGGAACGAGCAGTTCGCACTGGCGTGGTACGGCGCGGCGGTGCCGGAACCGGCCAGTCTGTCGCTGCTGTTGTTGGCGAGCATGGGGCTGGCGATTTTGCGCCGGCGATAATGTCGCGCTGTTCACAGGCAATTCATCACGAATTACTTGACAGCTGGGGGTCCGCTCGCATAGTATGGGGCCACCCGGCCGCGATCTGGGCCACGACCCGTGTTGGTTTTTCTGGGCTGTCTTTGCCTTTGGCCGGTGAACCGAACGAGTGCGTTTAGCGGCTGGGTGCGTGGGCACGACGTAAGTTACGTCGCGTGTCGATCACGCTACTGTGCGTTGGATTCGGTTTTTCACGTTGCTTCCCCTGCTCGATGAGTGCGCCGTTGGTTGGGCAAGGCGCCTGCGGGGTACGCATTGCGCCTGCACCCCATGTGAGCCGCTAATGAAGCTGATTCCTCGACGAGCATTTGCCGGCATGAACGCGGCAACTTGCTCTTTCTCTTTGCGCGCATGAAGTGTGCGTTCACAGCGGGCCAGACCTAACCCTGTGAATCATGAGGAGTTGGAATCGTGAATTTGAGAAAACAGCAAAGTTTGGTCTGTTTCACCGTCTGCGTCGCTTGGTGCTGCGGTTCGCTCGCGCACGCACAGCAAGACGTTCTGCCCGACATTCCGCGGGGCAACATCGCCATCGTTTTGCAGCCGATCGTGACCGGCATGGGCGCCCCCGACTACGCCATCAGTCCGCCGGGCGATCTCAATCGGCTGTTCGTCGTCGAGCAGAAAGGGCTGTTGCAGATCGTCGACAACGGCAGCTTGCTGCCGACGCCGGCGCTCGACATGTCGGCCCGGATGGTGGGTGCTTTCAACCCAGCCAATGCCAACGACGAGCGGGGCTTTTTGGGCCTCGCGTTTCATCCGGGTTTCAACACGCCCGCGAACCCTGGCTTTAACAAACTGTATACCTATTCCACCGAGCCGATTCCGGCCGGCACGTCGCCCACGTACGTTGCGCCGAATGGTGCGACGCAGAACTACAAGCTCGTCGTCAACGAATGGAAGATTAGCGGCGGAGATCCGAACGTGGTCGACCCCGCTTCGCGGCGCGAGATCATGTCGTTTGGAAAAAATGCCAACAACCACAACGGCGGCACGCTGGCGTTTGGGCCCGATGGCTACATGTACCTGGCAATCGGCGACGGCGGCAATGCGAATGACGTCGGCGCCAGTCACATCGAGCCGGGCGGCAACGCGCAGAATCTCTCGACTCCGCTCGGGAAGATGCTGCGAATCGACCCGCTCGATCCGGCGCTGACGATGGGAAGCGCCGACGCAGCGAGCGCTAATGGCCAGTACCGCATCCCGCAAAGCAATCTGTTTGACGGAGCGGGAGAGGTGCCGGAGATCTACGCCTACGGCTTCCGCAATCCGTACCGCTACGCCTTCGACACGCTGACTGGTGATCTGATCATGGCCGACGTCGGCCAGAACGTGGTTGAAGAGATCAACCGCGTAGTGCTCGGCGGCAACTATGGCTGGGCGGTGAAGGAAGGGACGTTCTTGTTCAATCGTACGACGACGCCTGCGGGAAACGCCGGCACCGTCGGCGCGAATAGTCCGGGCGTACCAGCCGGAATGATCGATCCGATCTCCGGCCCGCTGGGTACGCTGCAATACGACCACGGCGACGGCATCTCGATCACCGGCGGCTTTGTGTACCGCGGCACGGGAATTCCGGAACTCTTCGGCAAGTACGTGTTCGGCGATTTGGCGATTCGTAACGCCCCGCCACGGGTCGACGGGCGGCTATTCTACGCCGATCTCGTGACGGGTGAGTTGTTCGAGTTCAAGATCCCACAATTCGCCAACGACCAGTTGCCCAACGGGCTGACGGTACACGGCTTCGGCCAGGACGGCTACGGCGAGCTCTACGCGCTGGTGACCAACACGCCGGCCAACGGCGTGGGCGGGATTCTCTACAAGTTTGCCGCCGTGCCGGAACCATCGACGCTGGTGCTGCTGGCAATGGCGATCGGCGGTTTGTCGCTTTCGACGAGGCGAAAGAAGTAGCAGCAACTTGGAACCACGCAACGCAAGCAGCCTCGGCGGTCGTCCGCCGAGGCT
>JANNTD010000090.1:0-2530 GCA_031403315.1 Planctomycetota bacterium | reverse complement strand
CGCCGACTTCGACGCCGTCTGCCTCGTCGACCCCACCGAGCTCACGCCCGCCGCCTGGCAGACGCTCACCGACTATGCCCACTCCGGCGGCGGGCTCGGCATTTTCCTCGGCCGCAACGCGCGGCGCGATCCCATGAACGAGCCCGCCCCGCAACAGTTGCTTCCGGCAAGACTCCGCTGGCAGTCGCGCGACGCGACGTACCTGCGACCCTCCGCGACCGAGCACCCAGCCCTCCACGAGCTCGCCGAACTCGGCGACGCCGTGCCCTGGAGCGAGTTCCCCGTCTTCAAATACTGGGAACTCGAATCGCCGGCCGACGATATCTATGTTCTCGCGCCTTTCGCCAACGGCCAGCCCGCGCTCATCGAACGCCGCGTCGGCACCGGCCGCGTGATCACGATGGCGACGCCGGTCTCCGACCCCGCCTACGACGATCCGTGGAATCTGCTGCCCACCGGCCCCGACCCCTGGCCGTTTCTCGCGCTCGCCAACGGCATCGCCGAGTACCTGGTCGGCGCGGGCGACACACAGCTCAACTACCTCGCCGGCCAGACTGCGATCCTGCAACTTGCTCCAAGCGAGCAAGTCTCGAGCTACGTCCTCGACATTCCCGGCGCGGCCCCAGTGCGACAATCGCTCACGCCCGGCCAGCAGGATTTGTCGATCACGTCGACCGAACCCCTCGGCAACTATCGCGTCCGCGCCGGTGGGCAGGGAGGGCGACTCGATCGCGGCTTTAGCGTGAACTGTTCGCCCGCGATCAGCGATCTCACACGGGTCGACTTCGCCACGATTGCGGGCGCGCTCGGCAAGGATCGCGTCCAGCTCGCCCGCTCGCGCGAAGAGATTGAAGTCCGCGTCGGCCAGGGCCGCGTTGGCCGCGAGCTGTTTCCCTCGCTGATCATTGCCCTGGCGCTCGTGCTTGGCATCGAGCAGCTCTTGGCCAATCGGTTTTATCGCAACACCGCATGAACGAATTCCGCCTACACCCGGTGATGGATCCGCTGGCGATTGCCATCGTCGTCCTGGCGCTCGTCGCGCTTCTGTCGCTGCGGCCGCGATATGGCAATCTGACGCGCGGCCGCTGGTTGACACTGGCCGGGTTGCGGCTCGCCGTCGTGCTGTTGACGCTCATCGCCATGTTGCGGCCCGAACTGGTCTACACGAAACGAACGCCGCAGCGGGCCTCGCTAGTGCTACTGGTCGACGATTCGCGGAGCATGCAGGTGGCCGACTCGCTCGGCGACGCCCCGCGCTGGGATGCGGTCAAATCGCTGCTCGCCGCTTCGGCCAATGACCTGGCGAAACTGTCCGAGACCTGGGACACCAGCGCCTACCGCTTCGACACCACCACCGCGCCGCTCGAGATCGAGAACGGCGAAATCGAATTGCCACCCACTCCGGCCGGCGAGCAGACCGCGCTGGGCGCTGCGATCGGCGACGTGCTCGATCGCCATGCCAGCGGCCGCGTGCTCGGTGTGCTCCTCTTGAGCGACGGTGCTCAGCGGGCCGTCGCGCCGAACGATTTGCCACCCCAGGTCGCCGCGCGACGGATGGCAGCCGAAAATATTCCGCTCTACACCTTCACGTTCGGCAAATCGGGCGGCAGCGATCGGGCCGACCTGGCGATCGACGACCTCCTCACCAACGAATCGATCTTCGCCGAGGCCCCGACCGAAGTCCGCGGCCAACTCTCGTCTCCCGGCTTCGCCAACCAGCGGGTCGCCGTGCAGCTCCTCTGGGAGAACGCCGACCGCGAGATGGAAGTCGTCGACACCGTGCAGGTCGACACTCAGAACGGCAACCAATCGCTGCCGATTCTGCTGCGGCACACGCCGAAGACGCCCGGCGAATACAAAGTAACCCTCCGCGTCGAGCCCCGCGAAGGCGAGCTGGTGACCACGAACAACGAAGCGAGCACGTTCGTCACCGTCCGCAAAGGCGGCGTCAACGTGCTCTACCTCGTCGGCGCCAAGCGGATCGGTGGCGGGCCTGGGCCCGAGCAACGGTTCGTGCGGGCCTCGCTCGCCCAGTCGCCCGACATCGTCGTCGAGCGGCGAATTCTCAATTATCAGCCCGCCGAGGTCGATCTTCGCACAGCGTTCAGCGGCGGCGAGGTCGACGTGGTGATCCTCGACGACGTCGACGCCCGGGCGCTGTCGCTTGCGAGTTGGCAAGCACTCGCCGAGCTGGTCCGAGGCGGAGCCGGCCTGATGATGACCGGCGGCTACCACAGCTTCGGCCCAGGCGGATTCCGCGAGACGCCGCTAGCCGACATCCTCCCCATCGACATCGGCCCCGCCCAGCGGCAGAGCTTCGACGAGCCGCTCCGCACCGACGTGCAACTCCCCGGCCCGGTGCGGATGCGGCCTGCCGAACCAATCGGCATGCGTCACCCGATCATGCAGCTCGAGGGTTCAGGGTTCGGGGTTCAGGGTTCAGGTGAAAATACGAATCTGAACCCTGAACCCCCAACCCAGAACCCATGGTCCGAACAGCCCCCCCACGACGGCGCAAATCACATCGACC
>JANNTD010000089.1:0-4274 GCA_031403315.1 Planctomycetota bacterium | reverse complement strand
ACGAGGTGCATGGCGAGCCGGCGATCTTGATGCCGGGGACGCTCGAGGCCGGCAGCGGTGACGACACGCGGCGGGCGACACAGGTGTCGATCGTCGGCGTGCGGGACGAGTTCTGGAAGCTGGGCATACAAGGCCTGGGCGACGGGGGGCCAAAGGAGCCAATCGCGGCGGGGAGCGTGGCGATCACCGAGCCGCTCGCGCGCGAGCTGGGCGTGAAGGCGGGCGACACGATTCTCTTGCGGATTCCGGCGGCGGATGCAATTCCGGCCGACAGTCCACTCGGCGAGAAGAACGATACGTCGCGCGGACGGCGGTTGCGGGTTGCCGAAATATTACCAGTCGAAGGTCTCGCGCGATTCGCTTTGCAGCCTTCTCAGCAGTTGCCGCGCAATGCGTTCATACCGCTCGAGTCACTCGAGAACATGCTCGACAAAGCGGGGCTTGCGAATGCGATTCTCGTCGCCGGCGTGGTGCAGGATGTCGATTGGAAGCCGCAACTCGCGGACTATGGCCTCCGCGTCGAGGAAGTCGCTTCGCCCGCGAAATATGTCTCGCTCAGCTCGGACCAATTGGTGTTGCCGGATGCTGTCGTCGCTGCGGCGGACAAGGCCTTTCCGCGCGGTGAGATGCAGCCGGTCGTCACGTATTTGGCCAATTCGTTGGTTGTCGGCAGCGGTGACGCGGAGCGGAGAATTCCGTACTCGACGATCACGGGAATCGATTCGGTCGCCGGCGTGGGTCCGCTAGCTGATGATGAGATCGCGCTCAATCGCTGGGCGGCGGATGATCTGGCAGCGAAAGTCGGCAACACGGTCACCGTGAACTACTACGAGCCGGAGAGCACGCATGGGGTGCTCAAAGAGCATCAGCCGCCGCTCGAGTTGCGGCTGGCACAAATCGTCGAACTTGAAAAAGATGGCCAGCCGACCGCGGCGGCCGATCCGCACCTGACGCCCGAACTGCCCGGCGTCACGGATCAGGATTCGATCAGCGATTGGGATTTGCCGTTTGAGCTGGTCGAAAAAATCCGGCAGCAAGATGAAGACTATTGGGACCAGTATCGGACGACGCCGAAGGCGTTTGTGTCACTAGCCACGGCGAAACAGTTGTGGTCGAGCCGTTGGGGCACGATCAGTCTCATTCGCGTTCCGGGGCAGTCGGTGGAAAGCGTGTCGGAGAAGCTGGCCGCACAATTGAAGCCCGCCGATCTCGGCATGACTTTCTTGCCGGTGAAGCAATTGGGCCTCGCCGCCTCAAGCGGCACGACGCCCTTCGACGCATTGTTCCTCGGCCTCAGCTTTTTTCTGATTGCCGCGGCGGTGATGCTGATCTCGCTGCTGTTCAAGCTCGGCGTCGAGCAGCGGGCGAAGGAGCTCGGCACGCTCGGCGCGATAGGTCTGCGGTCGCGGAAGATTGCGAGGATCCTGGCGAGCGAAGGGCTGATCGTGGCTGCCATCGGAGCGGCGGTCGGGCTCACCGTTGGCGTAGCGTATGCGTGGTTGATCATCACGGGATTGCGGACGTTGTGGGTTGCGGCGGTGAGTACTCCGTTTTTGACGCTGCACGTCACGCCGAAGAGTCTCGTTATCGGTTGGCTGGTGGGGGTGATCGTCTCGTGGCTCACGATTCGGTTTTCGATCTGCCAACTCACGCGGCTACCCGTCGGTCGATTGCTCGCCGGTGAGACGGAGGCCTCGGCGGTGGGAGGCGAGAAGAAGCTGCCTTCCAGTTGGCCGCGAGTGCGGGAAGCGCTCGTGGCGTTGGCGGTGGCGCTGTGTGTAATCGGTTACTTGCTGCGGGGCGAGTCGCGGGCCGGGATTTTCTTCGCCAGTGGGGCGGCGGTGCTCGGCCTGCTGTTAGGCGAGGTGCGTTACCAACTTCGCAAGATCGGCCGGAGCAAGCCGTCGTACCGTTCGCTGACACTGGCGAAGCTCTCGGCACTGAACACGGCTCGTCACCCCGGCCGCAGCACGCTCACAATCGGGCTGGTGGCGACGGCAACGTTCTTAATTGCGGCGATCAGCGCGTTTCGGCTCGACACGGGCGTGGAGGGCACCGGCGGATTCACGTTTGTCGCCACGAGCGACCAGCCGATTCATTTCGACCTCAGCACCCCGGTAGGACGAACGGAACTGGGCTTCTCAGATGCAGAACAACAGCAGCTCGCTCAATTCAAAACCTATGCAATACGAGTCGCGGACGGCGAAGACGCCAGCTGCCTCAACCTGTATCGGCCGACGCAGCCGCGCGTGTTGGGCTTGCCGAATGATTTCTTGCACCGAGGCGGCTTTGGCTGGGCCGACTCGGCTCCGCTCGAGACCAACGATTGGTACGCGAATCAATGGACGTTGCTCGAAAAAAAGATCGGCCTCGATGAGAACGGCCGGCCGATTGTGCCGGTGGTGCTCGACATGAGCACGGCGATTTACAGCTTGCATCTCAACGGCATCGGTTCACAGTTTACGATTCGAGACGCGGCGGATCGACCGGTGACACTCGAAGTCGTCGGGCTGTTGAAGAACAGCGTGCTGCAGGGGAATCTGCTGGTGACGGAGGCCAACTTCTTAAAGCTCTTCCCGGACGTTGGCGGCTATCGAATGTTCTTGATCGAACCAATGACTGAGGTAGTGACGGCCGATGCGGACTCGGTCGCGCGGATTCTCGAATCGACGCTTGCGGCCGACGGGTTTGACGTGGTCGGCGCGCAGGAGCAGCTCGCGGGCTTTCTTGCGGTGCAGAATACGTACTTGTCGACGTTTCAGAGCCTGGGTGCGCTGGGATTGTTGCTCGGCACTTTCGGGCTCGCGGTCGTGCAGTTGCGGAGTGTGCTCGAGCGGCGCGGCGAGCTGGCGCTGATGCGAGCGGCCGGATTTCGGCCGGGGCGGCTGGTGGAAATGGTCGTTTTCGAAAATGGAGTTTTGCTGCTGGGCGGACTCGTGGTGGGGCTGGCTGCCGCGGCGGTCGCGCTCTTGCCGCAGTGGGCACCGCAGGGGGCGAGCGTGCCCTGGCTGACGCTCGCGGCGCTGTTGGGCACGATCGCAGTGGTGGGGCTCGTTGCCGGTTGGCTGGCGACGCGATCAGCGGTGCGGGCCCCGATTGTGGCGGCGCTACGGGGTGAATGACCGTGATTCGGCTGGACGAATTGGGTGAACTGCGCTAGATTTCGGGCCGTAGTACACGGTTTCTTAGGCTAGATTTGTAGGTCCGACATTCGGCGTGGCCGCCGACGCCAACATCTTCCCTCACCCATTGCTCCTCCCTCCGCCCATGCGCAATAAATTGCTGCTCGCTGCGTCGATCGCGCTCACGATTCTCTGTTGGGGCATGTACGGCCCGGTGCTGAGGATGGGGCAGGTCGGGATGTCGACCGTCGTCGGCGAGGTGGCGCGGCTGCGGCCGTTTGTGTGCGTCGGCCTCGCGTACTTTCTGATTGGCGTGATCGTGCCGGCGGTGTGGCTTCATCTCAAGGGTGAAAAGGGCGAGTGGTCGCTCACGGGCATCGTGTGGAGTTTGGCCGGCGGTGCGCTCGGGGCGATTGGAGCGCTGGGCATTGTGTTGGCGTTCACATTCGGCGGAGCGCCGCTGTATGTGATGCCGCTGGTGTTCGGCGGAGCACCGGTGATCAATGCGTTCTTGACGATTTACATGGCCCGGCAGATGAAAGAGATCGGGCCGCTGTTCATGGCGGGACTGGTGATGGTGATTCTCGGCGCCGTGACGGTGCTGATTACAGCACATTCAGGAGGCGGAACCAGTGCAACTCCGGACGTCACGGCCAGCATTAGTTCGTGGATCTGGAGACTGGCCGCGATAGCTTTGACGATCGTAAGCTGGGGCGCTTATGGACCGGTGCTGCACAAAGGACAGGCGGCGATGCATCACAGTCGACTGAGGCCACTGTTGTGCGTGGGACTGGCGTATTTCGTGATCGCGGTCGTTGTCCCGTATTTCTTCCTCGGCGAAATGGGGGAGAACAGCAGGTACTTTGGCTGGGCACATTTTTTCAATGGAACAATCTGGGCCCTGCTCGGCGGAACGTGCGGGGCCATTGGTGCGTTGGGGATCATTCTGGCGTTCAATTTCGGCGGCCGGCCAGTTTACGTGATGCCGCTCGTGTTCGGCGGGGCGCCGGTGATTACGACGCTCTGGTCGGGGAACGTCGGGCCGTGGTTCTTGGCGGGGCTGATCCTGGTGATCGCGGGCTCGGTAATGGTGCTTGTGATGGCGCCGCGCGGGGAGAAGATCGTTGAGATACCGGTCGAGGTGCCGGTGCC
>JANNTD010000088.1:0-10477 GCA_031403315.1 Planctomycetota bacterium | reverse complement strand
CACGGCGCAACGGCTGACCGAACGCACGATGTTCACCGAGTTTGGCCAGGTACTCGGCACGATGGAGTACATGAGCCCCGTGCAATCGAAGTTCAACCAACTCGACATCGACACCCGCAGCGACATCTATTCTCTGGGCGTATTGCTCTACGAGCTGCTCGCCGGGTCAACGCCCTTTGAGGGAAAACGGCTGAAAGAGGCAGCGTTTGACGAAATGCTGCGGATCATCCGCGAGGAGGAACCACCCAAACCCAGCACGCGCCTTAGCTCCCTCTCCCTCGGAGAGAGGGCCAGTTCTCACCCTCTCCCTTCGGGAAAGGGCCGGGGTGAGGATGCCTTGACCCTCGCCTCCATCGCCGCCAATCGGCACACCGAACCGGCCCGCTTGAACAAAGACGTGCGCGGCGAATTGGACTGGATCGTGATGAAGGCCCTCGAAAAGGACCGCAACCGCCGCTACGAGACGGCCAGCGGATTCGCCGCCGACATCGAGCGCCATCTGCACGACGAGCCAGTCGAGGCAGGTCCGCCCTCGACGGCGTACCGCTTCCGCAAGTTTGCCAAGCGGAACAAGGCGGCGCTCGTCGCCGCCTCGGTGGTTGCGGCTGTTTTGTTCTTGGGCCTGACAGGAACCACTTGGCAAGCGATTCGCGCCACCCACGCGGAGCAATTGACACAAGTCCAGCGCGATCGTGCACTCGAAGCCGAGATGCTGGCCAAAGGGGAATCTGAACGTGCGAGTCAGGAAGCGGCCAGAGCCAAGAACGAGGCCGCTATCTCTCAGGCCGTCAACGATTTTCTCAGCCAGGATCTGCTTGAGCAAGCGGACCCAATAGATGTCCCCTACGACCGATACACGGAGCCGCCGGCCGACCTCAAGCTCCTGACCGTGCTTGACCGGGCGGCCGAGAAGCTAGAAGGTCGCTTCGCCGACCAGCCCTTGGTCGAGGCAGCGCTGCGGCACACAATTGGCTACACCTACGGCAGTCTCGACAATGACAATCGGGCCGCGTTGCATCTACAGCGCGCCGTCGAGCTCCGCGAGGCCCACCTTGGCGAGGCGCATCCGGACACGCTCATGAGCATGAACGACCTGGCAAGGGCAAAATCCGATCCGGAGCTTAGCGCCCGGGTGCTGGAAATCCGCCGCCGCGTCCTAGGCAACGACCACCCCGACACGCTGAACTCCATGTTTGACCTGGCGATGGTGACGGGCGAAAAAGGCGAAACGGCGCGAGCCATAGAACTGTTCCGTGAGAACATAAAGTCGCGGCGCAAAGTGCTGGGTGAGGACCACCGCCATACTGCCTACACGATGCACTGTCTCGCCCATGCGCTGGTTTATAGTGCGGGCAAAGATGGCATTCCGGTGGCCGATGACGCCGAGATCGAGTCGATGTACCGGCACGCACTGGCCGTCTATCGGAAGGTAGACGGCGACACCTGGCACACGTACGACATCACGTTCAGGCTGGGACAGTTTCTCAATTCCCGCCATCGCTACGAAGAAGCGGAAGCCTTGTTCCAGGACGCGCTCACGCGACTTCAGTCGCTGCCAGGAGCGGACCCAGAGATGGAAGCAGAATTTACCCGGGAACTGGAAGCCCTGTACCGAAACTGGGGGAAACCTGAACGTGCGGCCGAGTGGGAACGCAAACGGGCGGCCGCGACGACACAGCCCCCTTGAAGCGAGCGCGTCTGGCTGACGCGATTGATCAGTTGAAAAACAAAAGTGGCCGGTGAGGCTTACCGCCAAGCAAGCTCCTCACCGGCCCGGCATCTCCCGCGGCGCTCGGTTTGCGCGCACACGGGCGATGACTTTTTTATTCTACCGCAGACCAGAAATGGAAAACACACTCATGAAGAACTATCGAACCGTTTATCGCACCATTCCGCTGTCGGCGCTCGTCGCCATGTTGTTCGGCGGGACGGCATCGCCTGCTTTCGCCGCCGGCCTCACGCCGTTGGGCGACCTCCCGGGCGGCATCTTCGACAGCATTGCCAAGGACGTCAGCGCCGACGGCTCGGTCGTCGTCGGGGTCAGCAGTTCCGCCTCCGGCAACGAAGCGTTCCGTTGGACGGCTGCCTCCGGCATGGTAGGCCTCGGCGGCCTGCAATATGAAGGCACTGGCGAGAGTAACGCCTTCGGCGTAAGCGGCGACGGATCGACCGTCGTCGGCTTTGGCGCCTCGGCCGTCGGCCCGGAAGCATTCCGCTGGACGGCCGCCTCAGGCATGGGCAACATGGGCAATTTCCCGGGTGGTGCCGTCGCTACACATGCCAGTGCCGCTAACGGCGACGGGTCGGTTGTCGTCGGCGCCGGCTTCCGCTGGACGGAAGCCTCCGGCCTGGTTGGCCTGGACGACCTTCCGGGCGGCCTCGTCGGAAGCTCTGCCGAAGATGTCAGCAGCGACGGCTCGACCATCGTCGGCGACAGCCACTCTGGCAACGGCTCGGAAGCCTTCCGCTGGACGGCTGCCTCCGGCATGGTCGGCTTGGGCGACCTGCTCGGCGGCGGTTTCGGCAGTTTTGCGCACGGCGTTTCAGCCGACGGCTCGGTCGCTGTGGGACAAAGTCGATCCACGTTCGGCGACGAAGCGTTCCGTTGGACGCAGGGCGGCGGGATGATCGGCCTGGGCGACCTACCGGGCGGCAACTTCGAGAGCCTTGCCTGGGACGTCAGCGCCGACGGCTCGACCGTGGTAGGCGAAGGTAACTCCGACACTGGCCGGAAAGCTGTCCGCTGGACAAGCGGCGGCGGCATGGTGCCGCTGTGGGACGTGCTACTCGCCAACGGCATCGACCCCGCCGCCGATGGGTGGACGCAACTCATCCGGGCCTGGGGCGTCAGCGCCGACGGCAACACGATCGTCGGCTTCGGCGTGCGCAACGACTACTTGGAAGCCTTCGTCGCCGTCGTCCCAGAGCCGGCGAGCCTCGCGCTCTTGGCTCTTGGCCTACCGTTTCTCGTTGGGCGGAACTTGCGGCGATCACGCACTGGCTGCACGCGTGGCGTACACAGACCAATGACTGTTTTATCGAAACTGTAAATGAGAAAGCTCACGCAGATGCGTAGAGTTCGCGGAGATTGCAAATGCACACTGTTTTCCCTGCGTTCTCTGCGCCTCTGCGTGAGATTCTTTAGTTGAGCGTTGTACTGTTTCGCAGATCACTCCGCACAAGCGAAAGAAGAATCCCATGACGAAATGTTGGACGGTCCTTGTTACGGCGACGCTGGCCATGCTGCTCGCGACTGTCCCGCTGCCGGTCGCTCGCGCTGACATTTTTCAGTGGGAGTACATCAACCATGCCAACCCCGCCCAGGGCAAGCAGCCCAGCACGACGCTTACTCCCGACGGCGCAGGCGCGAATGCCGCGCCCGGCACGAACCTGTCGAACCGCAACCTGACGAAGGCTTATCTGATCGGCGCTAACGTCTATACTTATCTTGTTTACGACGGGCAGTACGGTTATGTAGATTCCTACGTTGCGTCTAATCTCACTGCCGTAAACCTCAGCCAGGCCGATCTCGTAAATGCCAACTTTCGCGGCGCGGCCGGGTACGATGTGGACGAAGAATTCACTTACTACCCTGGTGCCGACCTGACGGACGCGAATCTAATCCAAGCCAACGCCACAAATGCGAACTTCATTCTCGCCACGCTGAACGGCGCGAATCTGAGCGCGGCTAACCTTACGAACGCGGTTTTCAATGGCGCCACGCTGAACGGCGCGAACTTCAATGACGCCGGGATACAGGGAGCGGATTTTGCCGTTTCCGGCGTCACGGCTGAACAAATCTATTCCACGGCCAGTTACCAGGCCCACGATTTGACCGGAATCGGCCTGTCCGGCAACAACCTTGCCGGCGTGAATCTCGCCGGCCAAAACCTCACCAATGCCCGATTCATTCTCGCCAAGCTAACCAACGCCAATCTCAGTCAGGCGAATCTCACCCATGCGAGCTTCACTATTGATACTGGGAGCGCAAACTCGACCGTTGCGGACGTGAGCGGCGCCAATCTGAGCGGCGCCAACCTCACGAATGCGAATTTCGCTGGCGAAGATTGGTGTGGTGAGAACGGCTGTGGGACGTCTCCCGGCGCAAACCTGGCCAACGCGAACCTGAGCGGGGCCGACGCGCGAGGAGCAAACTTTCAGTACGCCACGATCTCCGGCACGAATATAAGTAATCTGATTCAGTCCGACGGGCATGTTGCGGGCCTCGACCTGACCGTGGGCGCGTCGCTGGTCGTTCGCGACTACGACGGCAATCCGACTGCAGAGCCTACGCCAATCGGCCCGCTGCCGATCGCCGTGCAACAACACTTGACAATGGACGGCACCGGCACGCTGCGGCTGGTGTTCGACGCCGATGCTTGGGATTCGACGATTTCCTTCGCGCCGGGTATTCCCGTGGCGCTCGGCAGCACGCTGGAGCTCGCCTTCGCACCGGATGTAAACGTCGCCGCCCAAAGCGGCCGGACGATCGACCTCTTCGATTGGACCGGCGTCGCGCCCACCGGCGCGTTCACCGTGGAGAGCCCGTACACGTGGGACTTGTCGCAGCTTTACACGACCGGCCAGATCAGACTCGGGCCCACTCTGGCTGGCGACTTCAACGCCAACGGCACGGTGGACTCGGCCGACTACTCCGTGTGGCGTGACGGTCTCGGCAGTATCTACACGACAGCCGACTACGATGTTTGGAAAGCCCATTTCGGCGAAACATCGGGAAGCGGCTCGGCAGGAGCCTCGCCCTCCCACGCTGCCGCGCCCGAACCTTCCTCACTCACGCTCGCCGCACTTTGCATTCTCGGCCTAGTGGGCACCGATCGGCGGCGTCGATAGGCGGCACGAACCGCGATAGGCCGCAAGAACCGCGACAAGACCACACCTTCGGTGCGGTGCCCTTCGCGGCTTTATGTTTTTTGGGCGGTGGGGTATCATGCCCTTCGTCGGCTGGGACCGATCATAAGGAGCCTGGTATGAACAGCGCGGTGAAGTTTCTCTCTACGGTGGTGGTTGGTGTCGTGGTGCTCGCGGCCGATGCGGCCCACGCACAGGATTGGTCGCAGTGGCGAGGGGATCAGCGGGATGGGAAGGTTGCCGAATTCACCGCGCCGGCGAGTTGGCCGAAGGAGCTGGTGAAGAAGTGGGAAGTTTCGATTGGGGATGGCGTGGCGACGCCTTCGCTGGTGGGAGATCGGCTGTATGTGTTCTCGCGGCAGGAGGGGAACGAGATCGCGCGGTGTCTGGATGCTGAGAGCGGGAATGAGATTTGGAAAGATTCGTACGCCAGCGAAGGGACTTCCGGCGGGGCGTCGGGGTTTCAGGGTCCGCGGTGTTCGCCGACGGTGTTCGACGGCAAGGTGGTGACGCTGGGCGTGCGCGGGATTTTGTCGTGTCTCGATGCGGCGACTGGCAAGGTGCTCTGGCGGAAGGATGATTTTCCGGGGGTCTGGCCGCGATTCTATACGTCGAGTTCGCCGATTGTCGTCGACGGACTGTGCATCGCGCAACTAGGCGGGGATGACGGCAACGGCGCGATCGTGGCTTACGATTTGACGACGGGCGAGGAGAAATGGCGCGCGCCGGATTTGAGCCCGTCGTATGCTTCGCCGATGCTCGTCGAGGTCGACGGTACGAAGGTGATCATCGCCCCGACCGAGAGCGATCTCGTCGGTGTATCGGCGGCCGATGGGAAGCTGTTGTGGAAGATTCAGTTCACGCAGGGGCGGTACAACGCGGCGACGCCGATCGTCGATGGCAGCACGCTCATTCTGGCCGGGCCGGGGAGCGGGATGTCGGCGATCGCACTCTCGAAGCAAGGTGACGAGCTGAAAGAAGAACAGCTCTGGATGAACACGGACAATAGCGTGCAATTTAGTTCGCCGGTGTTGAAAGACGGGCTCGTCTTTGGATTGTCGAACAACAACACGCTGTTTTGCATCAAGGTGGATACGCACGAAACGGCTTGGAGCAATCCATTGGGTGGAGCGGAGCAGCCGGGTGGCGGGCCGTTTGGACCGGGCGGACGTGGGCGTGGACCCGGCGGGCCAGGGGACGGACCGCGCGGCGAAGAGCGGCCGGGCGATCGGGCGGACGGGACGCCGCGGCGGGATGATGCGGTGCGGCCGGCTAGCGCGTCGGCAGATGTGCTCGCTCAAGTGACGGAAGAATCGTCGCCACCGGCAGAGCAACCAGAAGCGCGCCAAGGCGACGACCGCGGCGAACGACGCGGCCCGGACGGACGCCGCCGCGGTGGGCGCGGACGAGGTGGGCGTGGCCGGGGCGGTTATGGTGCGATCGTCGACGCGGGGTCGGTACTCTTGGCGCTGACGCCGGCGTCGGAGTTGGTGGTCTACGAGCCGAGTGCGACGGAGTTCAAGGAATTGGCGCGGTACAAGGTCGCGGCGACGCCGACGTATGCGTACCCGGTCGCATCGGGGAAGCGGATCTTTACGAAAGATCAGGATGCGGTGGTGATGTGGAGCGTGGAGTGATGGCGCTACGCTGCGCCCAGCAAGACTGGGCTCCGCGTCGCGGCTAACTAGGACGCGTGCGCTAGCGAGATAGTGTTAGTACGACGACGGAGTGGGGCGGGATTTCGGCGGTGAGATTGTCGCCGGCGAGTTTCGCGCCGTCAAACGTCGTGGGTTTCACCGTGTCCGGTGCGTCGAACGTGTTGTGGGCGTCGAGCTTGTCGGCCGTGAGGATGCGGCCGGTGACCTGCGACGCCGCAACACCTTTCAACGTGCAGCCAAGCTTCACCGGCGCGGTGGCGTGGGCGTTGACGATTGAGACGTGGACGACGCCCTCTTTGTCGCGCGAGGCGGAGACGCTGAGCGCCGGGATTTTCTTGCCGTCGAATTCGTAGTCGGGCGAGGCGAGCCGCACCGGGAGCCGCGTGGCATCGTGGTGGACCTTGTACATCTCGAAGACCCAATAGGTCGGCGTGAGCAGCATCTTCTCTTCGTCGGTGAGGATCATTGCCTGCAGCACATTGACGACTTGGGCGATGTTGGCCATTTTCAGGCGGTCGTTGTGCTCGTTGAAAATGTGGAGCGTGAGGCCGGCGAGCACGGCGTCGCGGAGCGAATTCTGCTGGTACAGGCCGTAGCCCGGGTGGCCCGGCTCGACGCGATACCAGGAGCCCCATTCGTCGGCGTAGAGCTCGATCCGCTTCTGCGGGTCGACGCGGTCCATGACTTCTTCGGTCTCGTCGAGCGCGCGTTCCATGTTGAGGCATTCGCGGAGCATCTCGAACCATTCCTTTTCGCCGAAGCCGGTGGCGGGGGTTTTGTCGCGCCACTCGGGCCAGACGGTGTAGAAATGGAGCGAGTAGGCCTGCATTTGACCGGCGGCGCGGTCCATCAAGACGCGGGTCCAGCCCTGGTTGAGGCCGCCGGGTCCGCAGGCGACGCGGACCAACTTGTTGTCGCCGAAGTCGCGGCAGAAGCTGGCGTAGCGGCGGAAGAGATCGGCGTAGTACTCGGGGCGCATTTCGCCGCCGCAGCCCCAGTTCTCGTTGCCGACGCCGAGGTACTTGATCTTCCACGGCTTGTCGCGGCCGTTCTTGCGGCGCAAGTTGGCGAGATCGCTGTCGCCGTCGAAAGTCATGTACTCGATCCAATCGCGCAATTCTTCGGGCGTGCCACTGCCGACGTTGCCGGCGATGTAGGGCTCGACGCCGATCTGCTCGCAGAGATCGAGGAACTCGTGGGTGCCGAAGGCGTTGGTGTCGACGACTTGGCCCCAGTGCATGTTGAGCGTGGAGGGTCGGTCGGCGCTGGGGCCGATGCCGTCGCGCCAGTGATAGTCGTCGGCGTAGCAGCCGCCGGGCCAGCGGAGATTCGGGATGTCGATGGCGCGAAGGGCTGCCACGATGTCGGTCCGCATGCCGCGGCTGTTGGGGATGTTCGATTCTTCGCCGACCCAGATCCCGTCGTAGATACAGCGACCGAGGTGTTCGGCGAATTGACCGTAGAGGTGCCGGCTGAGGGTGCCGCCGTCGGTCTCGCCGTGGACAACGGCTTTGGCCTCGAGCGGCTCGGCGGCGAAGGTTTCCGACGTCAAACACGCCAAGAGTGCAGCGAGAACAGGCCCAGCAAGTCGCATTGCAGAACTAGTACGAATCATCATTGTCGAACTCCGCCAGAGGTTTGAAAAGGGAACTACATGATATTCGCACGAATACGCGGTGCCTACGGATATTGATAGATATTTCAGAAATTGCGCAGCCGTTCCAGGTTCTTTTTTGGCGAATTGACCAGCGGCGTGGCGGCGTCGATGATGGGATTCTCTCGCGCGGTTTTCGTCATTGTCTCGTGCGTCATGGAGGTCGACTCTGGCCGGCCGGAAGCAGCGAACTCGAGCGGTTCAGGAAAAGAATCGTCGGCCGACGCCGCGTGTCGAGCCGGCTGCGGCGGCGGGGCCGCGCGCGCCGCGGTTAGTGCTGGTGGCGCTGTTGCTATTCGTGTCGGGCGGCTCGGCGCTGGTGTTTCAAGTCGCCTGGATGCGCGAGTTGCGGCTGGTATTTGGGGCGACGACGGCGGCGGTCGCGGCGGTGCTGGCGATTTTCATGGCTGGGTTGGGGTTCGGCAGCGCGGTGCTCGGGCGGCGGGCCGATCGGGCCGCCAATCCGTTGCGGATGTACGGCATGCTCGAGACGGCGGTCGCGCTCTCAGTGGCGGTGAGTCCGTTCTTGGTGGCGCTGGCGGCGACGTTTTATTTCCGCTTGGGTGGGCAGGAATCGCTCGGGCTCGCGGGCGCTACGGTCGTGCGATTGCTGCTCGCCGTGGCGGTGATCGGTGTGCCGACGTTTTTGATGGGCGGCACGCTGCCGGCCGCGGTGCGGTCGATCACGGCGGTGGGTGACGTGCGGCGGCGGGCGCTCGCGGTGCTGTATGGCGTGAACACGCTGGGCGCGGTGTGCGGCGCGTGGTTCGCCACCTTCCTTGCGCTGGAGTTTCTCGGGACGCGGGCCACGCTGTGGTTGGGTTGCGCGATGAATTTGTTGGTGGGGGTGATTGCGCTGGCGCTGTCGCAAGGGGTGTTGGCGCTGGAAAGTCGCGAAGCCGCAAGCGGCGAAACTGGGGGCTCGAGGGCACCGTCGCGCAGCGATGGTCTGCTCGACCCCAGGCACCCGCGAGGTAGTGCGCTGGTTTACGCGACTGCGGCGGTGTTGGGGTTTACGTTCTTTTCGCTCGAACTGGTGTGGTACCGCATGCTCGCGCCGATTCTCGGCGGCACGACGTTTACGTTTGGATTGATTCTGTGCATCGCGCTCTTGGGTATCGGCGTCGGCGGTGCGGCCTACAATATTGTGTTCCGCTGGCTGCGGCCGAGCTGGTCGGTGTTGGCGATCACCTGTGCCTTGGAGGCGGCGTTCGCGGCGTTGCCGTTGGCGCTGGGTGATCGACTGGCGCTGTTGGCTGGGCGTTTGTTCCTTGAGTCGACGACATTTTTTCAAATGGCGAGCGGCTGGTGCGTGGTGATGTCGATCGTCGTGCTGCCGGTGGCGCTGGTGAGCGGGCTGCAATTTCCGCTGCTGGTCGCGCTGTTGGGCGAGGGCCGGGCAGCCGTGAGCCGGCAATTGGGGACGGCCTACGCCTGGAACACGGTGGGTGCGATCGCTGGCTCGCTGGTGGGCGGATTCGGCGCGATGCCGCTGTTGACGGCGCCTGGCACCTGGCGGGGCGTGGTGCTTGTGTTGGTGGCGTTGGCTGCGATCCTGGTCGCGCGATCGTGGCGAACAGCGGGGCGGTCGGCGGTGGTGGTCGCGGCGCTATTGCTGTTTGCGATCGCCTGCATCTTTCAAACAGGTCCGACCGCCGTGTGGCGCCACAGTGGAATCGGCGCCGGCCGGGCGCTCGTGCCGGCCGCCAATGAGGTGAACGCCACGCTGCTCTGGATCAACGAGCAGCGCCGGAATCTGAAGTGGGAGGCCGACGGGATCGAATCGAGCATCGGCATCACGTCGCCCGACGGCCTGTCGTTTGTCGTCAACGGCAAGAACGACGGCAACGCGATCGGCGACGCGGGCACGCAGATCGGCGTGGCAGTCATCGGCGCCGCGCTCCATCCTGCGCCGAAGAAGGGGCTGGTAATTGGATTGGGCACCGGCGAATCGGCGGGCTGGCTGGCATCGATGCCGGGCATGGAAAGGGTGGACGTGGTGGAGCTGGAGCCGGAGATCGACGAAATGGCCCGCCGCTCGAGCGAGCTGAACCGGGATGTGCTCCATCACCCGAAGGTCCGCCGAATTTACAACGACGGCCGCGAACTCGTGCTCACGACCGACGAGAAATACGACGTGATCCTCTCGGAGCCGTCGAATCCGTATCGCGCCGGCGTGGCGTCGTTGTATACGCAAGAGTTTTACCGGGCGATCCGCAACCGGCTCACGCCGGACGGACTGTTTGTGCAGTGGGTGCAGGCCTATGAAGTGGACGGGTTCACCGTGAATACGGTG
>JANNTD010000087.1:0-5087 GCA_031403315.1 Planctomycetota bacterium | reverse complement strand
CGTGCCGTAGCGGCTTGTGGCGGCGTAGTAGCCGACCGTCTGGTAGCCCCAACTGCCTGTGAACGGATGCTCGCTCACCGGCAGCAGTTGGACGTGTGTGTAGCCCATCTTGAGGCAGTTGGGGCTACCAGACGGTCGGCTACTACGCCGCCACAAGCCGCTACGGCACGCCACAGGATTTCATGTACCTGGTCGACACGCTGCACCAGGGCGGCATCGGCGTGATCATCGACTGGGTGCCGGCGCACTTCCCCAAAGACGATCACGGCCTGCGCCGTTTCGACGGCACCGCGCTCTACGAGCACGACGATCCCCGCAAGGGCGAGCACCCCGACTGGGGCACGATGATCTTCAACTACGGCCGGAACGAGATTCGCAACTTTCTGCTCTCGAACGCCCTATTCTGGTTCGACAAGTATCACATCGACGGTCTGCGCGTGGACGCCGTGGCCTCGATGCTGTACCTCGACTACAGCCGCAACGAGGGCGAGTGGATTCCGAACTGCTTCGGCGGCCGGGAGAACCTCGAGGCGATCGACTTCTTCAAGCGGTTCAATGAAGAGTCGCACGCCCAGTACCCGGGGGTGCTGACGATCGCCGAAGAGTCGACCGCCTACACGGGCGTCTCGAAGCCGACGTATCTCGGCGGGCTGGGCTTCTCGCTCAAGTGGAACATGGGCTGGATGAACGACACGCGGCAGTACATGCACCACGAGCCGATCCACCGCCAGTATCATCACGACGAGCTCACGTTCTCATTGATCTACGCGTTCACCGAGAATTTCGTGCTGCCGCTGTCGCACGACGAAGTGGTGCACGGCAAGGGCTCGCTCCTGGATCAGATGCCGGGCGACATGTGGCAGAAGTTTGCCAATCTGCGGCTGCTCTACGGCTACATGTGGACTCACCCGGGCAAGAAGCTCTTGTTCATGGGCGGCGAATTCGGCCAATGGAACGAGTGGAATTGCAACGAGTCGCTGCAGTGGGACCTACTCCAGTGGGAGTCGCACCAGGGTGTGCAGCGGTGGATGGCCGACCTCAACGCGCTCTATCGACGTGAGCCAGCTTTGCACCAACTGGACTTCGACTGGCACGGTTTCGAGTGGATCGACTGCCACAACTATCAGGACAGCATCCTGGCGTATATCCGCAAGGCGAAGGATCCACAGGACTACGTGATCGTGTGCCACAACTTCACGCCGGTGCCGCGGCACAACTACCGCATCGGCGTGCCCGAGGCTCTCTGGTACAAAGAAATTGCCAACAGCGATTCGACGTTTTACTCGGGGAGCGACGTGGGCAACGGCGGCGGCATTTTGGCGACCGACCAGGAGAGCCACGGCCGGCCGGCTTCGCTGGTCTTCACGCTGCCGCCGCTGGCGACGGTGGTGTTTAAGCCGCAGCGGTAAGGCGAAGCTGTTACGACTTGTCGGCTTCCGTTGTCGCTTCCGCTTCCTCCGCCGGTTGGATGACCTGATCGGGGTCGCGGATCCAATCGACGTCGGCCCCTTCGAGCATGTCGGCGACCACGACGCGGACCGTCGTTTGCGAGCGCGCGCGGGACATGGCCTGAAGGCCATACCAGGTGTCGGCCTCGGAGAGAAAGTCCTGCTGCAACTCGGCGGGTGTGTTCTGGTGCTCGGCGATCTTCACGACGTAAGCGATCGAATTGTCCTGGTTCGGCGCGGCGGCGACTTCGCCGTCCTTCAAATTGAATACCTTTTCCATAAACGCCGGCCCGGCGGCGACGATGCCTTCCGGCTCGCTCAGTCGGAACGATTGCACCTGCTGCGTGTCGCGCGATATGGTGTCGGTCAAATAGGCAAACGGGTCGGTTTTGGTGATCAGGATCGACGGGTCGTCGGCAAACGCTTCTTGGAGCGACCCGCCATTGTCCTGCGCCTGCTTGGCCAGTTCTTCGGCCCGCTTGAGCGCGAGCTCGCCCGCCTTGCGCAGTTTCCAGGCCCGCACGACCTGATCGCGGACCTCGTCGAGCGTCGGCACCTTGCCCGGGACATCTTGAGTCTTCATCGCCAAGTAGCGATTGTTGTCCAGGTCGTAAGTGGCAATCGGCTGGTAGAGCTCGACGTCGCGGCCGAACACCGAGTAGTAGAACGGCGCGTTGCCCTGATCCCGTCGCACCGATGCACCGATCGGCGTGTCGCGGAGCTGGAGCATCGAAGCCGGCTCTGTTTTTTGGTAAGTGAGGCCGTTTTTCTGTGCGAGCGGCGTGAGATCGGCGAGCGTCGCAGGCACTGGGGGTGACTCTTTGCCCGCGTCTTCGGCGTCGAGCGAAGCGCCGAAATACTCTGTGTAGCTCTCGTTGAGTTCGCCTTCGAGATCGACCATTAGTTTCTCGAGTTGCTCCGCAACCTTGAATTGGGCCAGTTCCCGACGAATCTCGTCACGAACCTCGTCGAGTGGCTGGAACACTTTTGGTTTCTCGGTCGGCGCGGCGAGTTCGGCCGTTGGGGCCGGCTCGGCTGCTGCCGCGCTCGGCGCTGCGGCCGGCGGCGCTGCCGTGGCTTCGTCGATCTTCGGCTCGTTGTCGCCGCCGGCAGTTGCTTCCTCGGCAAAAGCCGTCAGGCGAAACGGATTCTCCCGTGGACGCGACGATTCGTCGTTGGTCGCGGGAGCCGCCTTCGCGTCGCCCGTCGGTGCAGCCTCGGACGCCTTCGCTTCCGCGTCCGTCGACTCGACGTCGCCCGCCGCCCCTCCATCCAACGCGTCGCCCGGTTCGCCCAGCAAGGATTCGGCGCGAATGAAATGCGGGTCCTTGTAGTCCTCGTAAAACTTCTCGATTTCCGCGTCGGTCACCTGATCTTCCACCGTCGTGAGAAACTGATTGAAATCAGCGAGCAGGTACTGCACCGCCACCTTTCGCGGCAAGGCAAAGCCCGGGTTCGGCGACGGCAGCTCGACACCCATCACGAGCTGCGGCATCGGCTCATTATCTTTGTACTCGTCGAAGAAGGCGGCCAACTCGGCGTCGGTTGGATCCTTCACGTCCACCAGCATCGACTCCGCCGGAATCGCCGCCGCCTCCACCACGACTCGATCGTTCACGTAGAGCCAATCGCGCCAACGCTGCTCGGGTAGATTGGTGTCGAACGCGAATACATAGCTCTGTAGATAATTGCGGGCCAGCATCTCTTCGCGCAAAGCATCGATCACGAAATCGATCGACGCCTGCCGGCCGCCGACTGGCATCGCCGCGAGAATTTGCCGGATCATGTCCACGGACACGTACCCGCGGCCAAGCTGCTGGAGATAGTTGACAATGTGCTCGTCGCTGATTGCCATGCCGGCCTTGCGCGCGGCGTCGGCAAAGAGCCGCATCCGGAGCACGTCCCGTTCGACGCCATCCTGCGGTCGCTCGGCCCCGAGGATAATTTCGACGCGCAAGGGCTGCGGATCGCCACCGGCCTCGATGGCGGCCTGGCGACCAATTCCTTCGACTTGACGGAGAAAGGCATTCACCACGCGCCGCTGGACAACCAACTGGCCCAACTCGGCGTTGGTGAGCTGGCCGTCTTTCCATTTGACGGCGGTGTCGTTCGGGCCCTCGCCCGAGGCCGACTGGTTGTTTCTCCGGCTGTTGACGTACTGCGACAACGAGTCGCCCAGCACGAACACAAAAATAATCACCACGCCGGCAACGGCCATCAAGGCCTTTTGATTCTTGCGAAAGACGCGAAACGGACTTGCCATGGGAAGGGGCCGGGGGTGAGGGGTTCTGGGTCGCCGGCGACGGAATGGCGAAACTGATTTGCGGTGGGGCCTGCACCATGCCTCCCACACCACGCTGCCGCCCGAGCCGTCTTGACACCCGGCCCCACGGGCCGGTAAGCAAGAACGACTCCGCCTTTGCCGGAAAACTCGTGATTCTAAAGTGAATCGACGTAAATGCAATGCCAATCAGGGTTCCGGTGCCGACCGGTGCCCTCAAAAGGCCTACCCAACGCGGGGCAGGCGGCTTGCCGGATCGCCGCAGCGTTAGAACAATGAGCCAACTTCCGGCGGCGACGGTCGCCTCGATTGCGAGGCCGCACAATCGGGCCACCGGATCAACCCGAACCTGGCTCACTGTCCTAGACTTGTTCTCCGACGAAATCCGAAGAGAAGCGCGTTACAAACTGCCGAATTGGTCGAGGACTAGCAATTTTACCCAAAGCGTCTGACATGGCCAAGCAGAAACCTTCAAAGTCGAATTCGCCCGGTAGCGGTCATGCGCTAGTGATCGTCGAATCGCCAGCCAAGGCGAAGACGATCGGCAAATTCCTGGGCAGCGGCTTCACGGTCGAGGCGAGCATCGGTCACGTTCGCGATCTGCCGCAAGGCGCCAAGCAGATTCCGGCACAATATAAAGGTGAGTCGTGGTCGAACCTGGGCGTCGACGTGGACCACGACTTCACGCCGATCTACATTGTGCCGCCCGGCAAGAGCAAGCAGATCAAGCTCTTGAAGGACCAGCTCAAGAAGGCCGACGCCCTCTACCTGGCGACGGACGAAGACCGCGAGGGCGAGGCCATCAGTTGGCATCTGCTGGAGATCCTGAAACCCAAAGTGCCGGTGCATCGCTTGGTGTTCCACGAAATCACGGCGGATGCGATTCACGCCGCGCTCGAGTCGCCGCGCGACGTCGACATCGGCCTGGTGCGTGCGCAGGAGACGCGGCGGATTCTGGACCGGCTATTTGGTTACGAAGTCTCTCCCCTGCTCTGGCGGAAAGTGAGGCCGAAACTTTCGGCGGGTCGTGTGCAGAGCGTCGCCGTGCGGCTGATTGTCGAGCGCGAACGCGAGCGGATGGCGTTCGTCTCGGCCACCTGGTGGGACTTGCTCGCCAAGTTTGCCAAGTCGAACGGCCAACAGCTCGACGCGGCGATCGTTTCGGTCGACGGCCGCCGCATCCCGGCCGGTAAGGATTTCGATCCGGCCAACGGGAAGCTCAAGAATCCGCAGATGATGCTGCTCGACGCCGAGACGTCGGCCGCGCTCGCCGAGCGGATTCGCAACGGCGACTTCACCGTGACCAAGGTGGAAGACAAGCCGTACGTCACCAAGCCGTACGCTCCCTTCACCACCAG
>JANNTD010000086.1:0-5387 GCA_031403315.1 Planctomycetota bacterium | reverse complement strand
TAAACTTCGAGAGAAAACTGGGCTTCTTTTCGGCGTCGCCGTTTGGTTCCGTCGTGATGGCAGGGTTGTCGTGAGTTGTCGCGGCAATTTGGATGGCGGCTTGGCGGCGATTCTCGGCGGACAGCGCGTCACCGGCCGCTAGCGCCGACCGGCTGGCGCCGTCGTTGCCCTGACGCGCGTACACGACCGCCAGGTTTCGCCAGGTTTCCGGTGTCGCATCAGTCGCCACACACTGTTGAAAGATCTTCTCGGCGTCGTTTAGCTGGCCGTGCTGAGCGAGCAGCACGCCGAGCTCGTTCGCGGCCAGCAAGTTTTGCGGTGCAATGGCCAGCGCGACCCGCTGGAAGAGGGCAGCTTTGCCGCTGGCGTGCGCGATTCTTGTTCCTGGCAGAACGATCGTCCGCCCCAAGCCATAGAAGGCCAGCGACGCACCCGGCAGACCTTGACAAGCAGCGATCAGCCGCTGCTCAGCAAACATGTAGTAGGCTTGCACGGCTTGAATCGAATCGATCGGCCGGTCGGCGCCCGCAAGCACTTGAGTCGCATGAACTGCCGCAATCAGCCTGACGTCTGCCGCGTCGCGCCAGTCGACTTGATCGCCGCCGAATTGGTCGGCTTCCTGCAGCGCGACCAACCCTTGTCGCAACGACTCACGTCGGGCGATGCCGCCTTCGCGGGCATCCAACTCCAAAGCGCACAGGCCGAGCACGCCTCGGAACTCGGCGTCGGCGGTGTAGGGTGCGCCGCGCTGCGCAAGATCGAAGGCATAGCTCAAGCGCCGCTCGATGTGGGGCGGCAATTGCGGATCGAGGCCGGCGATCTGGGGGATCCGCGGCACTTCCGGCTCAATCATCCACGATGTCTGGCCGTCGACGCTTGTCGTGTGCAGCGGAATCGCCTGCACATTGCGGTGCGACGCTGGATCAATCGGCTGCCCCTGCGCGCGGATCGATTCCAGCGGCGTGGCGCAGCCAATGGCCACCCACGCCAGCATCAGGCGGATGCCCCGCGATTGGCGACTGCCGCGCATTAGAACGACTACGTTCATTGGAATCCGCGTACTGCTTAAAGGTCGTATTCCGCGACGATTTCGGATCATCGGAGCATGACGACGAAGCGTCGCACCTGGGGAATCCGCGTCTTCGTTTACATCGAACTAACACATTGTCCGGCTATGCGTTATCTACGCGTGCTAGCACGAATTACGGCGCGCTGGTGCTGATGAAGTCGGCACACGCTTTACATCCGGAAAAATCCAAAAAGTCAGCCAGCCGCTCGAGAGGCCAGTAGATGCGGTCGCCAAGAAGTTTCTGTGCGGCTAACGAATGGCGAGTCGAGGACGGACACTCGCCCGAACTTGGCAGAAGGCCGCGGCTGCCAGCATCGAAAGCACCAGCGCCGACGGCTCGGGAACGGCCGCGGCCAGCGATCCACTGCCACCGGCACCCATGTTGTTGCGCCAGACGGTGAAATCGGCGGCGTCGACACTGCCGTCGTAATTTCCATCCGCTCCGCTGCCGTAGAGAATCGTTGCGGTGCCAAAGGCATTTCGCCAGACGAAGTAGTCGGCCGCATCGACGTCGCCATCGGCGTCGTAGTCGCCGGCCGGGGCCGCCGAATCCATGAGCGCGGCCGCATCTTCGATCTCCAACTCGGTCAACAGCGCCGACACTTGATCCAGCATCGCGCCGATCGGCGCGTCGCCGGCGTATTTCTTTCGCGCCAGGTAGAGCCGATAGACGAGTTGCAATTCGTCTTCGTCGTAGGGCACGCCCGTGAACTCTTGAATCTGCTTCAAATACTCGAAGCCGGTCTCGACTGTGGGCTCGAACATCGTGCCTTCGCCAAAGTCGTTGAAGGTCGCCAGTTGGAGAAAATCCATCTTGGCGGCGTTCAGGCTGGCGACGTTGAGCACGTCGTCGAGCGTTTGGCCGCCATTGTGCGGAATGTCGAAGGGAATGATGTCGCCGACACCGCCCTGGATGTAAAAATCATCGAAGCCGGGATAGGCCATGCCGCCCACCGTACCCAAACTCGGCGATCGGAATTGATAGAAGTTCGATTGGTGCGCGAGGTGGTTGTCGAGGCTTTCGTCTTCATAGATCCAGGCATACTCGCCGTCGGCATTACTGCCTGCGTCATTCTTTTCATACCAGAGCGTCAGAAAGTCGACATCTTCGCCGGCTTCCGCGAGAATTTGCGTCCACTGAGTCGATTGCTGAAACGTGATCGGTCCAAACACTCCTAAAAGCGGATCTTGAGCCGCTCCCAGGCGGGTGTAGTCCGGCTTGTTGAAATAGTTGTCGCGGAGATAGGCCACATTGGCTTTCGCCTGGTTGATATTGGCCGAGAAGCGGTCCTCCATCACGACGCTGAAATCGAGCCCGACGTCGTCCATGCGATCCACTACCGCATTGGAATTGGTCAGCAAGCGATTGATGTCGCCGTTTGTGCCCTGCACGCCATACCAATCGATCATCACGCCATCGACGCCCGAGAGCTTCATCAACAGCAGATGGTATTCTATCACGTCGGGATCGTTCGATTGATAGGCCCCGATCTTGGGATAGTAGTGGGACGCGATCTGCCGCTTGCCGCTCGCGTCGACGATGTTCGGATTCTTGTTCTGCATCTTCCAGTGGTAGCCCCAATTGGTTCCACCCAGCACCGCCGGCGTATCGAACCAGGGCATGTAGTGCATGTAGACCTTCATCGGATTGGTCTTCGGAACGTCCACAGGCTGAGCGCTCGCTGCCGGCGCGCGGAGCGCCGCGAGTAGCGCAACGACGGCGATCGCCAGGATCATCCGCATGATTCGACTTCGAGAGCCAAGACAGCGCCGATCGCGGCGAGACGGTTCCGGCGCGTCGCGCGATATTTCGGATTGGCAGCCAACGGAAGAATCCTGCCCAGTGCTGCTCATATTCATTGTATCCGAAAATGGCGTTCCAAGCGGCGATTGTTTCGCCAGCATGCGAACTAAGGAGTGCGCCCCGCGGGACGGGCAGCGGCACGCGAATTGAGCGCCAAATCGAATTCGTTCTGGCCCGGCGCGACGGTGAACTTGAACCCGCTGGTGCGAGCGTTTGCGTAGCTCGCGTCCGTGATCCGCCTTCCGCCGGCGGCATTCCCGTCCTTCGTGCGAACGAGTTGCATCGCCGAAAACGTGACCGCATATTCGCCCGGCGCGACGCCCTCCTGCGAACCGGAGCAAAGGCGATACTGCCCGTTCTCGTCCAAGAGGCCAATTGCGGCCGCGCCACCGCCTGACATCGGCTGGAAGTACACAGTCGCCCGCACGTCGTTACCACCACGAACTGGCTGGCCGTCGAGCGTGACGACGCCCGTCACCTGTCCCAGGTCACTTCCGCAGCCGCTAAGCACCAGCGCGACGAGGGACATCGCCGTGATCCCGGCCAATCGAATTCGTGTCGGACGGAATACACGCCCACCCAAACGCATGACGGTTCCCCTTGAAGTCCACCCCCCGGTGTTCAAGTTACTTGGTTGCCTCGGCATTTGCCGCGGCCGATTCGTCGTCCGTTGGATCTGGATGATCCGTTTGCTCCGGCTGCGGCGTCGCGGCGGCCTCGGCGGTAGTTGGTGGTGCAGCGTCCGACGTCATCTCCAAAATCACCTCGTTTTCCCCCGGCAATACTTCGATGCGAAAGCCCGAGTCGGTGGCGCTGGCGTACTTGGCCGGCGTGACACGTCGGCCCGAAGTCAGAGGACGTTCGTCGCTCGGAGGCACGATTTCCACCGCCGACACGGTGACCCAATAAACACTGGGTGTGACGGCGACGCTCGATCCCGTTGCCAGTTCGTAACGTCCGTGGGAGTCAATCACTCCATTGAGTGTCGTTCCTTTCGCAACTGTCGGCTGGAAAACCACCGTACCGCGCATCCCTGGGTGCATCGCCAGCGGTTTGCCATCGAGTGTCACCAGTCCTTTGACGGTCGTCGACTTCTCCTGACAACCGACAGCCAGCAGCGCGCTCGCACACACCAGGAGCCAGAGCGCTCTACGTCCTCGTGCATTTGACTTCGCCCGCTGTTCCATCGACCTGTACCTCGCCGCGTTACTCAGAGACTTTCGTTGGTGGTTTCGCCACCGTTCCGGGTACAACCGGTTCGATAGGTCTCGCTGCTGATTGTCTCGGAAACGAAGCGCACCGAGCCATCGACCAGGCAGAACTGGGCGCCACCCGGGTGGCGGCTGCGGAAGCCCTGCTGTTCCCACCAGAATTCGAGATTGAGCGTCTCCGGTTGCTCGTTGAGCAAGTTGTTGAGCTGAAGATTGCAACTGCACCAATCGCCGTTGGCATAGAACGACGCGGAGTGATTGTTGTACTCGGGCAAATCTTCGCCGATCATCATCGTCTTGCTGGTGCCGTCAATGACTGAGGAAATCTTGACGGGCCGCTGAAACGAATTCCGGAAGAAGATGCCCCGACAACGTAAGTTGTGGTGGCAATCGTGAGTGGCGCCGGGATCGTAACTTGGCGGCAATTCCTCGTAGACGCCGCTGGGGTAAATCGAGGCATCATTCGAGATGGTCCCGCCGAACGTCTGTCCAAGAAACGTGTCGTCGGTCACCCCTTTGTAATTTGTAACAGCGACCGGCCAATCGAGACCCAATTCCTCCTGGTCGGTACGCAGTTTATTGGTGGCTGGATCGGAGGGGCAAGCCAGAATCTGCAGCTGCGTTTGCAGCAAGAGCGGACAGGAGATGCCGTTCTCGGTCGAAATAATTCCGGCGTTGACGACGGTAAGATGAGCTTTGTCCCTTCTGATTCGGCCGTCAAACGCCCCCCCGGCCTTGAACTGGTCGTAGAGCGGCTGTTCTTCCAATTGGGGCAGCGTGTTCAAAATCCAGCCCGCACCAGTTCCTGCAACTGGCTCGGGATAGGGCCCACCATTACTCACTGGAAAATGCTTCATCGCATCGTGATGCGTGAGCACGGCCAGCCCGAGGTTTTTCAGGTTGTTGGAACAACTCGTACGCCGCGCGGCTTCCCGGGCAGCCTGGATTGCTGGCAGCAGCAGTGCGACCAGGATGCCGATGATCGCGATCACCACCAGCAGCTCGACGAGCGTGAATCCCTGGCCTGCGGGAGAACGACTCGAGGTTGCCGGGAACGACTCTACTCTCTTCATGGCGATATCCGACTTGATGGGCGAAGATTGAGGCACCCAACACCTGCCACGGTGCAGGCATGCTCATCGTTCGCGTCTCACTTCTCGAATGGTTCCGATTCCAAATCCGTCGTCGCGCAAGGCGAGTCGCGGCGCGCCCGTCGTCGGCGCGCCGCGGGTTGCCCCCCCATGGGGCCCCGCCGTACCGGGGGGGCGCCTGCAAGCCGCCCCCAACCCACCCCAAATGAACA
>JANNTD010000085.1:0-7494 GCA_031403315.1 Planctomycetota bacterium | reverse complement strand
ACACTCGAAATCAACTACGCGGTATTGCCGGTCCCAGGCGACTACGATGGCAACGGCACGGTGGAATCGGCGGACTTCGACAAGTGGAAGTCGGATTTCGGAACGACGGTCGCGACCGCTGGCAGCGGCGCCGACGGCAATGCAAACGGCCTCGTCGACGCGGCTGACTATTCGGTTTGGCGCGACCACTTCGATTCGGCAGGATCAGGCGCCGCATTACGTGGAGAGCGAGCCGGGTCGTCCTCGACCCCGGTCACAATCGTACCGGAGCCCACCACGCTCGCCCTCGTCGGCAGCGCGCTTGCTATGCTCGGCGCAGGCGGAATGAGAAAACATCGAACCCCACAGCAGGTCGTTCGCGACCTCCGCCGCACCGGGCTTTCTTCAAGCAAGCGCCTCGCCTTCACGCTGATCGAGCTGTTGGTCGTGATTGCCATCATTGGCATTCTGGTGGCAATTTTGTTGCCGGCAATTCAAGCCGCGCGAGAAGCCGCGCGGCGAACGGAGTGCCAGAATCACCTCAAACAAATCGGCCTCGCCGTTCACGGCTTCCAGTTGGCGCAGGGTCATTTGCCCCCACCCAACGCCGGTGCGCAATTCGAGCAATTGGGGAGTACCTTTGTACTGTTGTTGCCCTATTTGGAAGAAGGCAACAGTTTTGCCCAATACGATCTCGAAAAGACGGTCCTCGCCAACGTCAATTTGCCGACGACCTCGGCCATCATGCCCGTTTACATTTGCCCCTCGATGCGGATGCCACGCGATGTTCCGGCCCTGAATTGCAACGAGAAATTGGCCCCCGGCAGCTACATTATTTCGACGCGTACGGAATACGATTTAGCGCTTAGCGGCGAAATGGATGGGGCGTTTGTCGAACCCGCAACCGGCGATTTGTACACGCTCGATTTTCAGCACTTTACCGACGGCACGGCGAAGACCTTGCTCGTCGGCGAAATCAATTTTGGATTTCAGGATTTGAAGTGGACCGACTGCACGGCGCGGCTCAACGAGCCAAAATGGGGCGATCAAAAATGGGCCGAGGGCTACTGGGCCTATTCTTGGGGGCATATCCACTGGCAATTCTATGAAGACGCCGGCTATGCCTCGTACAATCGCTTCGATAAGTTAGTCGATGGCATCGCCAGTCTGCGCGTCTTTCGAAGTGACCATCCCGGTGGGGCCCAATTCGTCTACGTGGACGGGTCGGTCCACTTTGTGCCGGATTCAATTTCGTACCCCGTCCTGCGAGCGCTTGTGACCCGCGCCGGCGAAGAGACCGATCAAGTTGTAGATTGAGCGCCGCTGGGTTGGCGCGACGAGACCAGTTAAAAAGAGGATCGACATGAGAACGATGTTCCGGTGGGCTGTGTCCGCCTTGTTCGTGCTGTTTTCCGCTGGCCAGAGCCAGGCGCATTTTCTCTGGCTCAAGAGCGACGCGCCCGGCGGCAAGCCGCAGGCGGTGCTGATCTTTGGCGAGAGCGCGGCCGACGAGGCGTACCATCTGCCCGAGTCGCTGGCCGACATTGAAATCTGGTGCCGCATGCCAAACGGCGAGCGCGCAGCGCTCAAAACCGAGAAGGTCGAGAACGACGACCGCATCGGCCTGATCGCTCCGCTTCCCGGCGCCGACATACCGGAGGTCATGGAAGCGACGCGCGAGTACGGCGTCTACGGCGATTTCTTGCTGACTTACTATGCGAAGCACATCCGCGCCAAGAGCAACGACCAGTTGGCCGCCGCGGGTCCGTCGCCGCAGCTCAAACTCGACGTCTTACCCAGGGTGACTGATGATGGGCTCGAGCTGACCGTGTTGTGGGACGGCAAGCCCAAGGTCGACGTCGAGGTGAACGTCAAAGTCGACGGCGAAAATGAAGACGTCGAAGCACAGAAACTTAAGACCGACGCCAACGGCAAGGTCACGGTCCAGCCGGAAGGCGACGGCCTTGTCGCCGTGCTAGCCAACGTCCACGACGGGGCTCAGAGCGGCGAACTCAACGGCAAGAAGTACACGAGTGCCGCCCACTACGCGACACTCACGTTCCCCTGGCAGCAACCGAGTCGAGAGTCGAGCGTCGAGTCGCAGATTCGCCGTGGCGAAAGTCGAGAGCCAAAAAAGTCTGCTGACAACCAATCCGGCATTCCGCCGCTTCCCGAGCCGGTGTCCAGCTTTGGCGCCGCGGTCGCCGACGGTTATCTCTACGTTTACAGCGGCCACACCGGCACCGAGCACGACCACTCGGCCGCGAATCTTTCTCAGCATTTCCGCCGTGTAGCACTTACAGGCGGCACGGAGTGGGAACTGCTGCCGATGGAGACGCCGCTCCAGGGCCTCGCCCTCGTGGCCTACGGCGGCAAGATCTATCGCGTCGGCGGCATGAACGCCCGCAACGCGACAACCGATGATGATGAAGTCCTGCATTCGACGACGGAGTTCGCGACCTACGATCCGGCCACCAAGAAGTGGACCGCGCTCGCGCCACTCCCCGCGCCGCGTTCGTCCCACAACGCCGTCGTCATCGGCGATCGGCTCTACGTAACCGGCGGTTGGACGCTCAACGGCCCGCGCAAGGGCGAGTGGCTCAATGATTCACTGATGTACGACTTCAGCGACCCGAGCGCCGGCTGGCAATCGCTGCCGAAGCAGGATTTCCAACGCCGCGCGCTCGCTGCCAGCCAGTGGCACGGCAAGCTCACTGCGCTCGGCGGCATGGATGAGAACGCCAAGATTTCCCGCCGCGTCGATTTCTTCGATCCAACCACCGGCAACTGGTCGAAGGGGCCGGATTTGCCGGGCACGGGGATGTCGGGCTTCGGCGTCTCGGCCTGGAGCCTGGCCGACAATTTATATGTCTCTGGCTTCAACGGCCGCGTATTCAAGCTCGCCGACGACGGCTCGAAGTGGCAAGAAGTCGCCAAACTCGCCCAGCCGAGGTTTTTCCACCAATTGGTCCCGGCCGCGACGGGAGAGTCGCTACTGGTCGTCGGCGGTGCATCGCGCGATGGGCATCTCGCCGATGTCGAATTGATCGATGTCAGTGCCGCTGCGGCGAAGAAATCGGCCGTGGACGCGGAGCCCGAGCAATCAACGGATTCCAATCCGCACACTTCGGCCAAAGCCAAAATCTGACAAAGCAGAATCTGACGTAATGAGTCTCGGCCGATTCCAGGTACAATTGTGCCCATGGAAGATGCCGACATTATCACCAAGTACCCCCGCCGACTCGTGCGCCGGTTGCTCGCCGCCTATCAAGGCTTCAACGAGCACGACGGCTCGTTGATGGCTGCGGCGATGGCGTATTACTTCGCGCTCTCGCTGTTTCCGCTGTTGTTGGTGCTGGTGGCCGGTCTGGGCATCGCGCTTCAATCGACCGTTGCCGGTCAGGATGCGCAGGAACGCTTGCTCGTGGCAATCGAGCAGCAGGTATCGCCCGAGCTCAGCAGCCAAATCGGACGCGCCTTGCGGACCGTGAGCAACAATGCCTCGTCGCGCGGACCGATCGGCTTTGTCGTCCTGCTGGTAACGGCGATCGCCATCTTCACTCAGGTCGACCATGCCTTCAACCGCATCTGGAGGCTGCCCGACGACCATGCGGAAAGCTGGCTCACCTGGGTCGGCCGATTGGCGTTTCAGCGGTTCAAAGCACTGTTGATGCTGCTGGCGGCGGGTGCGTTCGTGCTCGCCGCAACCATTGCCTCGCTAGTCTGGACGGCGATTCAATCGGCAATCCAGCCGACGCTCGAGTTGGTACCCGACGTCCGTTGGTCCCTGGGACTGCTGATTAACGTTTGCCTCAACTTCTGCGCCTTCACGTTCGTCTATCGTTTTGTGCCCCGCGTCGGGATCCGTTGGGGAGAAGCGTTGCGCGGAGCGACCCTGGCCGCCATCCTTTGGGAAATCGGCCGGCAACTGTTGGGAATCTACCTGATCCACCTTGGTTATCCGACGGCCTATGGCGTCATCGGCTCATTCATTGCCATCATGCTCTTTGCTTACTATGCGATGATCGTCGTCTTCTTGGGCGCGGAGTACACCCGTGTCGTACGCGAAGAAAACCTCGCACGCTCGGGGAAGTGACGGCGCGGCGCCGCGCTAATGTGCACTCGCCAGTTTTTTTCTGCCGCGAGATTTGAGATTTAGCATCTCGACAAATACGCTGAAGCCCATCGCAAAGTAGATGTAACCGCGCGGAATGTGCTGTCCCAATCCTTCGGCCACCAGGATCACACCGATCAAGAGCAAAAACGACAGCGCCAACATCTTCACCGTCGGATGGCGTTCGATGAAGTTCGACACGGGGTTGATGAACCAGACCATCACCGCCACCGCGCTCAAGACGGCGGTCGCCATCAGGAGCATCGCCGGCCAGGGAACGCTCGTGCCCGGGATCGGCGCCGACGTGAACTTTTCCGGCTCGATCATGCCGACCGCCGTCAGCACCGAGTCGATCGAGAACACCAGGTCGAGTAGCAAAATCTGTCCGATCACATTGGCGAAGCTCGCCTTCGTCGGCCCGCCGGCCGCATCGTGTGTGTGCAGCTCGCCTTCGAGACTGCTATGGATTTCCCAGGTCGCCTTGGCCAAGAGAAACATTCCGCCGGCGATCAGGATCAGGTCGCGGACCGTGAGGTCCCACTCGCCGATCGTAAAGAGCTTCGATTCGTCGAGCGTCATCACCCACGAAGCGGCAAACAACAAGATGATCCGCCCTGCCGCCGCGAGAGCCAGGCCCAGTCGCCGCCCCATCGCGCGCTTCTCCGGCGGCAATCGGCCGGTGAGGATCGCGATGAACACCAGGTTGTCGACGCCCAGCACGATTTCGAGGGCCGACAGGGCGACAAACGCCAGCAGGGAAGAAAACGTCAACAACTCATTCATGGCGGGTTCCGGAAAGGGTGTTCGAGGTGGCGTCGAGCCGACGCGGCGATTCTAAGTGTCCGGGCCGAATAGGAAAACGCCGGCCAAAGACAACAATAGATATAGATGTCATCAGGCGTCGTTCTACTGCCGGCAATCGGCATCAATCTGCCTGAATTTGGCCCGTGCCCAGTTCGCCAGCAGAGCTTGCAACGCGACGAGACGGCCGACCCAATTCCTCGAGAAACAGCGGCCAATTGACAAACTCGCCAGCTATGGTTATCCTTGCATTTCAAATCCGAATGTCGGTCTTCAGCGATATTCGGTTTGTTGATGTAGTCCCGGGAACCTTCTGTCCGAACTAGCTCCTTGGGCGGAGTGGAGCGGCTAGGGCCCCCTTCGGCCGACGTTGATCGCGCGAGGAATTGCGATTGCGCGAGGAAATGCGCTCGACGTCTGCGCCGGCAATTTGTGCTTGCGGACAACCGCGAATTGATTGCGCAAACGCAAGTCACACGAAAAACAATTACCAATGCATACACGCTGGCTCAAGATTTTCTGCGATGTTGTGGACCACGGAAGCTTCTCCCATGCGGCCGAGTTGAACGGTGTGTCGCAATCGAACGCCAGCCAGGTGGTGCACCAGCTGGAAGATCGACTCGGCGTCCAATTGATCGACCGCTCCAAGCGGCCGTTCCTGCTCACGCCCGAGGGGCACAAGTTTCACGAAGGTGCCCGCGTGATCGTCCAACGGTACGACGACTTGGAGCGTGAAGTCCGCTCGCTGCATCAAGCAGTCGTGGCTCGGCTCACCGTGGCCTCGATCTACTCGGTCGGCCTGGCGCACATGAGCCGCTACTTGCGCGAATTCCTGGGCGCGAATCCGCAGGCCGACGTCCGACTTGAATACTTGCATCCGCATCGCGTGTACGACGCGGTCGACAGCGGCCAGGCCGACTTGGGTCTGATCAGCTATCCGGAAGAATCGAAGAGCCTGGCCGCGATTCCCTGGCGGACCGAGCCGATGGTGCTGGTCTGCCATCCCGAGCATCCGCTCGCCGGCAAGCCGAGCGTCGCACTCAAGGAATTGCAAGACGAGGCGATCGTCGCGTTTCAGACCGGTCTGGCGATCCGCGATGAGATCGATCGCGTGCTCGCGCTCGACGACATCGCGGTGAATGTCGCGCTCGAGTTCGACAATATCGAAACGATCAAGCGGGCCGTCGAGATTGGTTCCGGCGTGAGCCTGTTGCCCGAGCCGACGGTTGAGCGCGAGCTGGCGACCGGCACGCTGGTCAAGGTGCAGATCAACGGTCGACCGCTCGTGCGACCGCTGGGCATTATTCATCGCCGCGACCGCGAGCTGAGCGACACGGCCCGCCGGTTCGTCCAACTGCTGCAATCGCGCGCGATCGAGTCGAACCTTTCGCCGACCAACGGCCACCTCCCATGGCAGCCCGAGATTGCCACGCAACCGACAGTCACGGTCGACACGGTCAGCTCAGTTGGTTGACAGGAGTCACAGCTCTCCAGCACGGAGACATTTAACATGTCCGCTCAAGAAAATACACGCTGGCCATTCTCATCGCTGCCGCCGAAGCAGGGGCTCTACGATCCCGCGCACGAACACGATTCGTGCGGCGTGGGCTTTGTCGCACACGTCAAAGGCAAGCGGAGCCATCAGATTCTGATCGACGCCGAGGAAGTGCTCCGCAACATGGACCACCGCGGTGCCTGCGGCTGCGAAACCAACACGGGCGACGGCGCCGGCATCCTGACCGCGCTGCCGCATGAATTCCTCACGCGCGTGGTGAGGCAAGAGCTCAAGTCCGAGCTCCCCGCGCCGGGCGAGTTCGCCGCCGGCATCGTCTTCCTGCCGACCGAAGCGACGGAACGCGCCAAGTGCAAGAGCGTCTTCGAAGAAATCATCAAGCAGCAAAAGCAGCGGCTCGTGGGTTGGCGCAAGGTGCCGACCGAAGGCGCCAAAGCCGACATCGGCCCCACCGCCAAAGCGGGCGAGCCCTGGATCGAGCAGCTCGTGATCGCCGCCGGCAAAGGCCTTTCCGGCGACGCCTTCGAGCGGCAACTCTACCTGATTCGCAAGCAGGCCAGCCACCGCCTTCGCGGCGACGCCTCACTCCGCCAAGCACAGATGTTCTACGTTTGCTCGCTCTCGACCAAAGTGATCATCTACAAGGGGATGCTCACCACCGAACAGCTCTTCAAGTATTACCCCGACCTCGGCTCCCCCGACTACACCAGCCACCTGGCGATGGTCCACTCGCGGTTCTCCACCAACACGTTCCCCTCCTGGGACCGCGCCCAGCCGCTGCGGTTCATGAGCCACAACGGCGAGATCAACACGGTCCGCGGCAACATCAACTGGATGCACGCCCGCGAAGGACTGGTCAAGAGCGACCTGTTTGGCCAGGAACTCAACAAGCTCTTTCCGGTCACCGAGCCCGATTGCAGCGACTCCGGCACCTTCGACAACGTGCTCGAATTTCTGCTGATGAACGGCCGCTCGCTGCAGGAATCGGTGATGATGATGGTCCCCGAAGCCTGGCAGAATCACGAGTCGATGTCCGAAGAGAAGCGGGCATTCTACGAATACCACTCCTGCCTGATGGAACCCTGGG
>JANNTD010000084.1:0-16624 GCA_031403315.1 Planctomycetota bacterium | reverse complement strand
TGGCCCGTCATGTCGCGGATGTCGGCGAAGATCAGTTTGCCACCGGGGCGTTGCAGCACAATGCGGCCCGCCGCACGAACTCTGGGGCCGACCATTTCGCCCGGCCCCTGTTCCGAAACCCATTTGCGAAAATCGAAACCTTCGCCGGCAGACTCAATATCGACCAGCGTGACGTCGCGACCATCGGCGGTGCGGAACACAATCTCGCTGGCGCGAGCACGGATCTCGGCGATCGGTGTGTGGTTGTCGAACCGCGATCCCCACGGATCGTGGCCAAGCTCGGCAATCTTCCGCAGCTTGTCGCGGCGCGAAGATTCCCAGTCGCCGGTAGCTTGTGTTTCCGCTGATTCCGTCACAGGTAGGCTCATGGTGGTTGAGGCGCAACCCAAAGGGGTGCAACATTTTAGTGGATGCTCGCAGGGGGTCAACGCCGGCTTCGACCGCGAAAAACCCGAGCGAATCGCGGCCGGTCCCCCAAATCGTGCTGGCAGCGATTCACCGCGACAGCGATCCGCCGCGACAATGTGTACGTTGACCCTGCCGTCGCCGGCGCCTACGATGCCGCCCCCAGTCGATTTGTAAAACAGTCGGGACGCAAATCAGCCCAGTCGGCCATTGGGACCGCTCCGCATTTTGGACTTCCGCCCCATGGCCCGCAAGCAGCACATCGCCGCAATTGCCCTCCTCCTCACCGCGACGAGCCTCGTCGCGGCGGCGCTTGGCGGCGTCTACGTGGCAATGGGCCGCGTCCAGCCGTTCTATGTGCAGGCCCTCCAGCTCGATCCTCAGACGCTCGAAGTGGGCAGCCGCGAGCTCGAGAGCCGAGCCACCGCCCTCTACAGCGAGGCCCGCCAGCCGGGCGAGTGGCGAGCCGCGTTCACCGCCGACCAGATCAACGGCTGGCTCGCGCTGAAACTGGCCGAGGTGTATGCCGACGCACTACCGGGCGAAATCTCCGAGCCGCGCGTGGCCATCGGCGACGACCGCTTGACGCTCGGCTTTCGCGCCCGACGTGGCGGAGTAGAGACAGTCGTCTCGGCCGACGCCTCGGTGATGCTCACCAACGACGGCGACGTGGCGATTCGCTTGCTTTCGGTACACGCCGGAGCCCTGCCCTTGCCGGTGTTGCAAGTCGCCGACGACGTGTCGCAAGCCTGTCAGAAACTTTCGCTCCCAGTGCGATGGACGCGAGACAACGGCCAGCCAGTCGCGCTGGTCGACATTAACCAGGATTCGGGCAAGACATCCAAACAGCTATTGCTCGATGCCGTCGAGTTGCGTGACGGAGCGATTTATCTCGCGGGGCACACCGTCGCCAAAGAAACCGTCGCAAGAGATACCTTCGCCGACGACGCGGAAGCCGAGGTCACGAATCCGTGACACACTCCGCCGGCCGGTAGACGAGCTGCCACCGGGCATCGTCGTCCGAAAACTGTTGCAACCTGATCTCGCCGCGGATCACTCGTCCTTCGAGCGTGTAGGTCAGCGAATCCGCTAGGCCGACAAATGTGCCAGAATCTAGCCGGCGCACGGAACCTCGATCGCCGCTCACTGGCCCTTCGTAGTCCAGATATGCCAATCGATGATCGGCTAACTGCCGGGCTTGCACGGAGTTCGATGCTGCAAACTCCGCGAGCTCCTTCGCCAGCCCCAGGCCCTGCCAATCGCGCGGCAATTGCGTCAGACACCAAGTTTGTAGCGTCTCTCCGATCTCCAGCATGAGATCACAATGCGTCGACCGCGGCCGATCGTTGGGACACGCATGTCGAAGGAGAACGAACCGTGGCATCGGAGTCGGACCAAGATCGAGTTCGAGAATCGCATATGGCGATCTGCAATTCTCAGCCTGCGAAGAGCGGCAGGCAACCCAATTTATTGCGTCGCCGACTCAATTTGGATCGGATTCGACTCCGCCGTAATCGGCTTGGCCAGTCCGGCCGCGTTCCCTTCGGCCCAGAATGTGATCACTCCGGGCCGATCGGCGGTGAGCGGAATTTCGAATTCTCGCCGCTCGCCCGGCCGCAATTCGCCGATGTTGTTGAAACGAATTTCGCGTGGGCCGGCGAATTGAGCGGCCCCTGACGGACGAATCTGAGCAGTTTCGGGCGTCGTCTCCTGCGGTACCAGTACGCGGAGCGTCACGTCGCGTTCCACCTGCGCACCTGTGTTTTCGACAAATACGAACAGCGTCATCGGCCGGCCGACGCGGACCGGATTCACGTTGGTTTGCATCGAGAGCTTCAGATTTCCGGCCGACAACGCCGGTGGCGGCACGACACCGCCGGACGGACTCGCTGTCGGGGCGAGCGACAGAATCTCCACGCACTTCTCGTCGGCGTACCGGACATCACCGTCGGCTGTCACGGTCACGAGACTACACGCGCTGGCAGCCGGCGTCACGCAGGCACATTGCACATTGATCTCGCGCCGCTCGCCTTTCTCAAGTCGCGCGATACGCCATTTGAAGCTGCCATCTGGCAGAATCTCGCGGCCAGGGTCGGTAAACCGCGGCTCAAAAGCCTCGTCGTAGTGGTCGACGACCTCGAGATTCGTCACCGGCTGGTCGCCGGTGTTTTTGATCACGGTGCGAAACTTGGCGAGCTCGCCGACAAAGTGCCGCGTCGGACCTTGCTTGGTGACTTCCAGAACGGGCGGCGTTGTCGGCTTGGCTTCGATCGCCGCAATGCAGCCGCTCTCTTCGACAGCCGCAGCGGAATCTGCCGTCACCTTCACGCGGTGACACTGCTGGCCCGCTGCCCGCACGCCGAACGTCAGCGCCACCGTCGCCGAATCGCCCGGAGCGAGATCTTTCATACTGTCGTACTTCACCGCAAACTCGTTTTCGATTGCCCGCACATGGCTCAAGCCCGGATCGAAGCGGTCGAGGACCTTGATGCCGCGGGCCGTGGCGTCGCCGCGATTCGTGACGACCACGTCAAAACTTGCATAGCCGCCGACCTCGACACGCTCGGGGCCGCGGCGGCGGACATCCACGACGAGCTCTGGTTTGCCCGCCGGTTCCTGCCTGGGAGGCGGCGGAGCATAGGTCTTTGGCGGCGAGGCACTATCGGAGAGCGATGGCGGCGGCTCGAACCGGTTGGGTTGACGCTCGTCGGCATAGGGCAAACCCGAAGCGGCCGCTTCAGAAGGACCTGACCCCGTCAGCGGCGGCCCCAACAGCGATGGTTGCGGCGTGGCGCTGGCGAGTCCCCCGGGCGGCGCAAGCCACGGCGGGGCGCCGGGCACGCCGTCCTTCCAACTGATCGTCGCGACACCCCGGCCAACTTCCAATCCGGGGCTCGCGGCGGCAGCCGATTCCAGCGGCGGAACCACGACCATGTTCACCACCGCCTCGCCAACTCCGGCGCTCGTGGGGCTAATTTCGATGCTGGCACGGCCGGTCGTATCGGTCGACACTTCCACCCGATTGCCGCCTGTGGGTCCCAGCGCGGCGCCGGCGCTCGTCACTTCGTAGCGGACCGTCCAGCCCGGAAGCGGAGCGCGATCGGAGCGGCGTGTGACGATGGTCGTTAGCACCAACGGATGTCCCGCCTGTGCGATCGTCGGTGCGGGAAAGGCAAATTGGGCGTCGACCGAGGGCAGTGGCGCTACTGGCAATACAGCGTTCGGGGTTGTGATCGCAGGAGGCGGGGTGCCGGGCACAGTGATTACCGGCGGCGGAGTTGCGGGCAATCCCGCGTCAGGATACGCCGGCGGCGCCAGCAAATTTCCACTCGGGAGGCCAACACTTGGAAGCGGCGGGGGCGGCGCGGGATACACGGGCGAAGGGACGGCGCCCGGGGCGGAGGGAATGGCATTCGGTGCCACTGTCGGCGGCAATACGGCCGGGGACGAAGTCGGCGGCGGCGCGACGACCGGTGGCGTCTGGCCCGGCCAAATGAGAATTTGCTCGCCCGACGGATCGATCCTCGGCCCCCGCCAACTTGCGCAGCCCGGCGCGGCAACGGCGCAAGTCGCGACGACCAGCGCGCAGAGCGGAGTTCGCCATTTCCAGCGAAGGAGCATTCGTTTGGCCATCCATGTTCGCCGCAGCGAAATCGCCCGGCCGGGGAAGCGGAGGCGATCTGTTAAACTCTACCGCCTGGCGACGTGCGCGTTGCCTTTTCGCAACAGGGAATGTGGAGATTTCTCGACGCCTAAGCTCCGGTGGTGCGGGCTCTGCCACTTATAGGGGAGACGCGGGGCTTCGACGGCTCATTTCGCCACCCGCCCGCTGAAGCGGGCTCGCCGGGGCGTCTCTCAATGGGCGTGTGGCGGCCTAACCCTTGCCCTGCAAACGGGATGCGGCACCCGTCGGGCATCATGAATTCCTTGCTTTACCCAATCTACCCGATTAGCATGGATAGTAGGCCATTTCCCTCGCCGTGGCCCGGCCAGTGTGCCTATGCGCGCATCGCCTTAGTGGAACAGGACATCGAAGAAGCGATTGAGGTAAACCCATGGTTCAGCTCAGCTTGCGTCCCCGAGTATGCACTCTCTGCCGACGGGCTGCAATTTCGTTAGCGGCAGTACTCATGCTGTCACTCGCTCAATCGTCGGTCTTCGCACAAGGCGGCGATGGTGGCGGCACGATCGGCACCGGCAACACCTCGGGCGTCGCCGTTGATGCCGAAGGCGTGTTGCGACAGACGACCGTCGCCGACCCCACGGGCGCGCTCTCGCGTCAGCGAGTTCAAGAAGCGCTGTCGCGGCTCGATCGAAACGTCGCGCGCACCAGTAAACTGCGCAAGATATCGCTCACCCGGCTTGAGCGCGTGTTGGCGAAGCGCATCGCGGACGGGCAAGGGGTCGACGACGTGATGCGCAATCTCGCCGGCCTGACGCGTGTGCAATATGTATTCTGCTATCCGGAGTCGGGCGACGTCGTGATCGCCGGTCCGGCCGAGGCCTGGGGCGAAGCCCCGTCGGGGCGGATACTCGGCATCAATTCGGGCCGACCGGTGGTCGAGTTGCAAGACTTGATCGTCGCCCTAAGAACGTTTGCTCCGAATAGCGGCAAGTCCGACCCGTTCATTTATTGCTCGATTGATCCGACCGAGGAAGGCCTCTCGCGGATGCACCAATTTTTGCACGAGATGGGCAGCCGCCTCTCCAGCCCGAACCAGGAGCAATTCATCGTCGAACAACTCCGCGAAAAGCTCGGCACGCAAGTCATCACGGTCGGTGGCGTTCCCGCGAACACGCACTTTGCCCAAGTGATGGTTGAAGCCGACTACCGCATGAAGCTGATCGGCATCGGCCTCGAGCAGCCGCCGGTGCGACTCAAGAGCTACGTGGCCCGGGCCAATCCGCACCAGATCGCCAGCAACGCGCTGGAGCGCTGGTACTTTGTGCCCAACTACGAATGCGTTCGCGTGAGCGACGATGCGCTGGCGATGGAACTCGTGGGCGACGGCGTCAAGCTGGTCGGCGAAGCGGAAGTCGTGAGCGACGGCGGTCAGCGCAGCGTGGCGAAGCGCGGCAATCCGGCCAGCCAGGCATTCGTGAATGCCTTCACGAAAGTCTATCCGAAGCTGGCCGAGCGGTCGCCGGTTTACGCCCAACTCCGCAACTGCATCGACCTCGCCGTGGCGGCCGCGTACATCCGCGACCAGGATTACTACAGTCTCGCCAAGTGGCAGCCGACTGTCTTCGAAGACGAAGCGGCCTATCCTGTCGAAACGCTCAACCCGCCGAAGCAGGTCGCTTCGGCCGTCAACAGCATGTGGAAGGGTTCGATGCTCGTCACCCCGATCGGCGGCGGCGTGCAGATGCGGCCGAGCGAGGCCATCAGCTCGACCAACTTGCTCGACGACGAGGATCAGACGGTCGCCAAGGCCCGCACCGAGATCGACCTCTCGCACCTCGGTGCCGATCAATGGTGGTGGGACTGATCCTCGGCGAGCTCGCTTCAGCGGACGGGCGGATCGGTGACAACGACCCGCAGATCACACACATTGGTCTGCGTCGCCCCCGATTTGAATAACCCGCCAGCAGCGTCAAAGTAGCGATACGCATCATTGCGACTCAAATAGTCGCACGGGTCGAGCCCCAATTCTTTGGCGCGCCGGACAATCTCGGCCGTGACCACCGCGCCGGCCGCGTCGGTCGGACCATCCTCGCCATCGGTGCCGCCCGAAAGCAGGGCGATTCCGTCGCATTCACCAAGCTCCGCCAGCGCCGCGAGCGCCAACTGCTGATTCCGCCCGCCCTTGCCGCGCGCCCGTTCCGCGACCAATTTCACCGTCGGTTCGCCGCCGGAGATCAGGCAACCGGGCCCCGCTTCGATTCGCATTTGCAGTGCCATCTCGGCCAGATGCCGGCCGATGTCCTCGGCCGGACCTTCCGGCGCTCTCGCGGCGATCATCGCGTGCGAGTAACCGAGCCGTTCTGCCTCACAGCCGGCAGCGTCGACGGCCAGTGCGTTGTTACCGATCACGAAATTCATCACGTTTGCAAACGGCTTGTCGATGGCCTGCGTGATTTTAAGTTGCCGCCGGAGAAACCGTTCCACGACCTCCAACTTAGGATGTCCCAACAGCCCAAGTTCTTGAAGCACATTCATTGCGTCGCCGGGTGTCGAACGAGTCTCGACCGTCGGCCCGGAAGCGATCACGTCGAGCGGATTGCCCAACACATCGGAAATGATCAGCGACACGAGTCGGCCGGCACGGCACGAGCGCGCGAGTCCTCCACTTTTCACCAGGCTCAACTGGCTCCGCACCGTGTTGAGCTGCGCGATGTTCGCCCCAGCGGCACCGAGTACGCTGGCCACGCGAATCTTGTCGTCGAGCGTGATGCCGGGGACGGGTGCCGGAAGCAGTGCTGAGCCGCCGCCGGACAGCAGACAGAAGCAAACATCTTCGGGACCGAGCGACGACACAATCTCGAGGATCCGCTGCGTGCCCGCGACGCCTTCCGGACGTGGTTCGTTAATGCCGGCCGGGCGGGCCGCGTGCAATTGGACGCACCGCGTGGGCACCAGGCAGTCGGCCGGCACGTTGACCCAGCCGCTGACGTGCTTCTCCGCCAACCACTTTGCTCCCAGCACGTTCTCCAACGCGACCGCCATCGCCCCCGACGCTTTTCCTGCGCCGACGATCGCGATGTGACGCACACCACGGAGATCGAGGGCGACGTCGCCAACCTCAAGCATCGCGCCGTCGACGTGAACGCTTTCTGGAATCAGCCGCTCGGGCAACACTGCGCGGACGCCGGCCCACCAGATGCGCTCGGCGTCGGCACGGAGTTGTGAAGAGGAACGGGTCATGCGCGCCAGTCTATCGCTCGAGCGGCGGCCCGAACAATGTGCGACGCGCCGAATTCGGAAATGCCGGCCCCGGCTCGCCGCTGGGCGCCGGCAGCCGCTTCACCCTGGGTGTAGCGAGCGACCGAACCATGACGCCGTCGACGCACACCGAGCCCAGGCCGTGGAGGGCGAACGTGAGTGTCATGTCCGTGGTGTCGGTCGTGCCGCGGAACATGCGAAACGATTGCCAGTCGGTAGTGTTACAGATGCGGAGCGCAAGTTCCGGCCCACCGAGCGAATCGATGATTTCGAGCCCGTCGATGCTACCGGCGATCGGCTGCGTCACGCGTACCCAGCCGGAGATCTCGAGCACTTCGCCTGCCGTCGCGCGAATTGGCGGCGAGGTGATCCAGACCAGCGGCCGAGCGACGAACTGCGGCGCGCTGCCCGGCGGCACAGCCGCGGTGGAGAGTTCCAGGCTGTAACGCCCTTCCCGCGACGCGCGACCCGCAAGTTGGACATTCGCTTGAACGCCAGCCACCGGATCGTCAATGTGCTGCCAACCGATTTGCCTCAACTGCCCCAAATCTTCAAAGTCGCCGCCGCCCAATTGGTTTTCGCCGCCGCGGAACGACGAAAGCGAATGCTCGAACTCGGCTTGCCGCGCGAGCGACCCTTGATCCAAGCAATACGGAATGCTGTTGAATTCGGGCCGAATCGCTGCAGCCTGGCGCTGGCGCTCGATCGCATTGGCCAGAATCCGCCGCGCTGCCGAGGACCGCTGATACGCCGCCTCGAACTTGCCCTCGGTGAGCAAGGAATTCACACTGCCGAGTTCCGTATTGGCTGCCCCGATTGCTTGATCCAGATTCTTTGTATTGGTGCCAAGTTGCTGGAGCCGACGGGCGACCCCGGCCAGCGATCGCATTCGCGTAGTCGCCAAACTGTACTGCAATTGCGCCGCCCGCCGCGCGCCATGCGCCACGCGTTGCCGGAAACCAGCGATCGCCGCAGCATCTTCGGTCATCAGTACAAAACCATCGGCATTCCGATCGACGACGATGCGGACCCCACCGGAAACTCGCTTCGACGGAAGGGTCTGAAGTCCGGCCGGCGACAACAGAAAGGCCTCATTGGACTCGGGAATGCCCGGCACAATGAACGCGACGCTCTTGCTCGGCGTCGACGCGGCGTCGCCCACATCGTCGCCCCACGACGTGGGCACGAGCAAGCGGGCACGCTCGACCTGCAGCACAATTCCCGTCGCGGTCGAGTCGGCGGACGTTGCCTCGCCCACCCGCTTGCCGATCGTGAGCCACGGACTGACGAGTTCGAGCCGGTCGTTGAGTTGTTCCACAAGCACGGCCCGACGCTTGGAGATTTCGTCGCCGGCATCGAGCGGCGAGTCGGACTTGAACAAGAATCCGCGACAGCCGTTGGTTGCGGCGACGGTGACCAGCACATCGAGTTGGGCATCGTCGATTGCCGTGGGCACTTGTGGCAGTCCCGGCAACAACGCGGCCATTTGTTTTCGGACTCGCTCGCCGGGCTGCGTGGGAATGCTCGCCCACAGCGGCGTCCCGGGTCGAGCCAACAGAGGCAGACCCTGGAGCCATTCGGCGAAGTCCGCACTCGTGAGGTTGCTACTCGCGGAATGATCTGCCACTAGCACGTCCGCGAGTTGACTTGCGGGATGCCAGTCGCCTCGCGGCGCAACGACAATGGGTCGCGTGGCGAGCGGATCGCGGCTGCGAACAAGCCCGGCCCAGCGTCGCAAATAGTCGAGTTCCAAAGGACCCGCCGGGCTGCCCAAGTGCCATGCCAACACACGATCGAGCGCCGAGCCGAGGCCGCCTTCGGCAATATCGTCGGGCGGTGGCGGCGTGCAAATCAGCCATATTCCGGCCCGCGTGGCTTCGGCCGATTGCTCCGGCGTCGGCGGCTCATCCAACCAAATCGTGTTGAAGCCGCGCGCGGCAAGGAATGCAAAGGTTTCGTTGTTCCATTCGACGCCGAGCGGCAAAAACGGCCGACCGGCCACCGTCAGCATCGTGCCTTGGAATTGAATCTGTTGCGAGCTGGACGGAACAGGTTGGATCGCGGGTCGCGCCTCCTGTTGCCAACCTTGGGCCGGCGCGACGGCCGGCGTTACTTGCGGCGAGACCGTCGACTCGGCGACGGCCGGCATCACGATCCCGTCGACTTCGAGCGCATCGGTCCACACGGTTGTGTTGCCCGGCCCACCGGGCACGGCAAGCACGATCGCGTCGACATGCGCTTCTCGTGCGTCGATCGACGTACCGGACGTCGCACGCAGCACGCGGACTTGGGCCGCGAGAAAATTCGGCACGCCGGCCAATCGGAGTTGTTGCCACCGGCCGGCCGCCACGCATTGTTCGCCGGCGACGAGCACCGTCTTTGCCGCACCGGTCTTGGCGTCCACCGATCTCGGCAGAACGACTCGCACGGCAAGCGCCGCGCCCGGTCGGCTCGTCTTAACCCACATCCGGGCCTCGAGCTCGTCCAAGACGGGAATCCGACCAACCGGACAGACAAAGTGCAGCGACTCGCCTCCCGGTGCGACAACGATCACGCGCTCGGAGCCGCTGCCTTGCCGCGCATCATCGCCGACGCAGCCGTGGGCCGCGAGTTCTGCGCCGGGCCGGCCGTCGGCGAGTTGCCACACCAGATCCGGCCCGTCGAAGCTGCGAAAGACGGCAGGTGCGGCCTCCACGCGGCAGCAAACGACGCAGCCGAATGCCGCCAGCAAGGTCACGAATACGGTCAGCGTTCGCATGATCGAATCCGTTGGCATGACCTCAGACGCTTGGCTGAGTGATCCGTGTGGCAAAAGAACGACGTGTCGGGGTGGAGACTGAATCGTCGTAAAGTGGCCTTGTATCAGCATTTCCGACCACCAGCCAGGGCAGCTGAGGCGGTTCTGCCTCATTGGCAAACCTTTCCCGCCGAGTGCCACCAAACGATTGAATGAATGCAAGTGCTTTTCATATAATCAGTTATGGTCGATTTGCAGAAACGAGGCTGGGCGACTGGCGCACCGAGTGCATTTTCGTCGCACCGTCCAACCCACCCTGCGAGAGCTACCATGACGAACATCCCTCGAGCCACCACCAGCCCGGTCGAAGAGTTGCCAGCCGATATGCAGCGGCTGGTGGTTGCGGTCCAGTCTTTGCCCGCCGAATATTCGGGCGACGTGGTCGTTGCCTTGGAGCGCGTCGTCGAGAGCACGAAGCGGCGTCGACGGATCCTGACTCTCGTGCAAGACGCCCTGAGCCAGTTGCGGCTCGACATGAAGTACTTGATGTTCGACTTGGAAGCCACTCGACGCGAACGCGACGACTACTTGGCCAAACTGGAACAGCAGGAGAGCTAGGCCGCTCTCCACCGCACCGACCAAGGTGCACGGGACAGATCCATCCGGAATTGAAGCGGCGTTTCTCGGCCCGAAGTCCGGGCCAGCGGCAGTCACTCCTTTCTGGCATAATAGAAACTTCCACAAGCAGGACGTTACTGCGCTAAGCGGCCCCGAGCCGAAATGCAGGCTGGGGCGGCCCCTGCGCCGTTTCGCATTGGGTCGACCAACTGTAGCTCGCCATGGCCGAGATCAAGACCGCCGAACAACTTGCCCAGCGCGCTCTCGACGCGAACATCGTCGACGACGGCCAGTTGCAATCCGTCTGGGGCGAGCTCGGCTCGACCACCGCGCCGCTCGGCGACTTCCAACAGGCGCTCTTGCGCGGCGGACTGCTCACTCAGTATCAACTCGAACGGCTGATCAGCGGCTATCGCACCGGTTTTTTCTACGGCGATTACAAGGTGCTCTACTGCGTAGGTGCCGGCACGTTTGCCCGCGTCTACCGCGCGGCGCACAAACATACCGGCAAGATGCACGCCGTGAAGGTACTCCGCAGTCGCTACAGCAACCCCAAGGCCACCGACGCCAAGACCGGCAAGAGCAACAAGCCGTTCATCGAGCTCTTCCGCCGCGAAGGCGAGATCGGCGTCGCGCTCAAACACCCGAACATCGTCGAGATTCACGAGATCTTTTCGCACGGCCTGACGCACTATCTCGTGATGGAGTTCATCGAAGGTCAAAATCTCCGCGAGTTCTACCGGGCCCGGCGGCGGTTCGAGCCGCTCGAAGCCGCGCACATCATGGACGGTGTAATGGCCGGTTTGCACTATGCGCTGCAGCAGGGAATCACCCACCGCGACCTGAAGCTTTCGAACGTGCTCCTCTCGAGCGACGGCGAACCGAAGCTCGTCGACTTTGGCCTGGCCGGTTTGCAGGGCGAGGTCGAGGAAGAATCGATCGAGGGCATCAGCCGCCGGACGGTCGACTACGCCGGCTTGGAACGCGCATCGGGTGTCCGCAAAGATGACGCCCGCACCGACATCTTCTTTTGCGGCTGCATCTTCTACCAAATGCTCTGCGGGCAGCCGGCGCTCGCCGAGTCGCGCGACCGGGCGCAGGCCGGCAAGTCCCGCTACAGCACGGACGTCAAGCCGATTTTGACCCTGGTGCCGAAGTTGCCGCTGCCGCTGGCGATGGTCGTCGGCAAGGCGTTGGAATTTGATCCCGAAAAACGCTTCCAGACGCCTTCCGACATGCTGGTCGAACTCAAGCTTGCCATCAAGCGCGTGAAGTCCGCCGCGGAAGGTGGCAAAGCGGCCGGTGCAGAACTCGAAAGCAGCGAAGGCCACGACGCCACCGGCCAGCCGCGCAAGCTGATGATCGTCGAATCCGACGTGAAGATGCAGGACACGCTCCGCGAGCAATTCAAACGAAACGGCTATCGAGTGCTGGTCTCGGCCGACCCGAATCGTGTGCTCTCGCGATTTTTCGACGATAGCCAGGCCGCGGATTTGATCCTGTTCACCACCAGCAACAACGGTCGCACGGCGCTCGACGTTTTTAATCGTTTCGGTCAGGAGGCGCAGACGCGCGACATTCCGGCCGTGCTCCTCTTGGATCAGGTCCACAGCGATTGGGCCGACGAGGCAACCGTGGCCGACCACCGCGTGGTGGCCAAGATGCCGATCAAGCTGCGCGAGCTGCGTGAGCTGTTGGTGGAAGTCGGCGCGAAGAAAGTGTCGTGACGCGACGCCGCTCAGCTATTCGTGCGCGTTTCCTGCTCCAGCTCGAGGATTTTATCGAGCCGGCGTTGATGACGGCCGCCCTCGAATTCGGTATCCATCCAGATTTCGACCAGCCGCTCTGTGCTGCGGGAACTCAACAGGTCGCCTGACAGGCAAAGCACGTTGAGATCGTTGTGCCGGCGGCTGAGTTCGGCAGTGACTTCATCGACGCAGGCCGCCGCTCGCACGCGGGGAAATTTGTTCGCCGCAATCGCCATCCCCAGCCCGGTGCCGCAGATCAAAATGCCGCGGTCCACGGTGCCATTGCTGACCTGGCTGGCGACCAAGGCCGCGAAGTCGGGATAGTCGACACTTTCGTCCGTCGCGGGACCTTCATCGACCACTTCGTGCCCTTTGGACTTCAAGAGCGCAATCACCTTTTCTTTGAGGTGGTATCCGCGGTGGTCGCTGGCGACGGCAATTTTCATCGCTGGGGCCTTTCGTACTTCGTTTTCGTGGTGGCTCACGCCGCCGGGCAGGATTCACGATAGATTCTCTGGGCGTGGAAATCCACTCCCTTCTTGATCTGCTCGGCCGCATGGCGATAGGCGTCCATCGCCCGGCCGATGGGGTCGGCCACGTCAATTTGTTCGGGCAATAGCATGTGCGTGCGATCCGCCGCACCAGGCCAACGCTGAACGATCGTTTGCCAGTGCCCGGCCGTCATCGTCAGGATCAGATCGGCGTGGCGGACGAGCTGCTCGGTGAGCGGCTGAGCTTCGTGTTTGCCCAAATCGAGCCCCAGCTCGCGCAACACGACCACCGACTCGCTCGAGGCCGGGCAACCCGCCGCGGCGGAGAGTCCGGCCGAGCGGACCACGAAGCCGTGATCCTCCAATTCGTCGAGGCGGCATTTCTTGATCTGTGCCAGTTGCTGTCGCATCAGCAGCTCGGCCATCGGACTGCGACAGGTGTTTCCGGTGCAAACGAACAGCACCATCGTACTGGCCAATCGTTTCAGCGTGCCCTCCGCAACGACGCCTTCGCGGAGGATTTCAAAACGATTGTCGCAGACCCGCACTACGGACGACGGCTGTCCATAGCGACACGGCCCATCATCGAGGATCAGCGCCACGCTGTCGCCCACGGTCTGACGGACTTCCTCGGCGGTGACGGCCTCCGGCTCGCCATGTCGATTGGCGCTCGTGAGGGCTATCGGCCCGGCGAGCATCCGCAGTACGTCGAGCAGAATTTCGTTCGCCGGCACCCGCAGACCGATCGTGCCGTTGGGCGAGATGACTTCCCGCACCCGCGCCGACAATTGCGCCGCCAAGCCGTCGCGATGGTGGCTGTCGACGACCAGAGTCACTGGGCCCGGCCAGCAGCGGCGCGCCAGCCGGCGGGCCATCGGAGACATGTCCGGCACAAAATCGATCGCTTCCTCGGCACTCTTGATGGCGATCGCAAACGGCGTATTGCGGTTGCGATCCTTCAAATTCCGCAGCCGCTCGATGGCCTCGGGATGGCAGGCGCTGGCACCGATGCCGTAGACCGTCTCCGTGGGAAACGCCACTAACCGCCCTTCGGCGAGCGCCTGGACGGCCCGATGAATGACGTCTCGAGCATCCTCGGCGTTTCGTACATCGATCACAACTGGCGGCATGGGTAGGCCCGCTCGGCCTCTCCGCAAAAAGAAGGCAACAACGTCGAACACTATCCGTGTGTCGAACCGGCCGACTCCACCTCGGCAAGCCGGCCGCCGCAATCGGGCAAAATGGCCAAAAAATGGCGGCTGGAGGTAGTCTAGCTCCCGTCGTGCCTGCACATCGGAACGCAGCTTAACTATATCGGCCGCCGCCACCAGATTCAAGCCGCGCGAAAGCCGCCGCCGCTCCGCAAATCCTTCCCAGGCCACGACTTTTGACGGGCGGCGGGCAGAATCCCAGTTGCACTTCTGCCAAATTTGGAGACATTGGGACTCACGTGCTATGACATTGAACTAATCAATCACTCTTTGACCCCCACCCCCCTTTCCTATGGCCCTTGCCGATTCGATTGAAAAGCGTGCCGCCGAATTTGCGGAGCGTTACAAAGCCGTTTACAAACAGCTCGGCCGCGTGATCGTCGGCCACAGCGACATCGTCCACGGCGTGCTCACGTGCCTGTTCGTCGGTGGGCATTGCCTGTTGGAGGGCGTCCCCGGACTGGGGAAGACACTCCTGGTGCGGACGCTCGCCCAAACGCTGAACCTCAATTTCTCGCGGATTCAGTTCACGCCCGACCTGATGCCGGCCGACATCCTGGGCACGAACATGATCGTCGAGGATCAGTCGGGGCATCGGGAATTTCAATTCCAACAGGGGCCGATCTTCACGCAGATTTGCCTGGCGGACGAAATCAACCGGGCCACGCCGAAGACGCAGTCCGCCCTCTTGGAAGCGATGCAGGAGCGGTCGGTGAGTATCGCCAATCACGTGTACAAGTTGAAGCCGCCGTTCTTCGTGATGGCCACGCAGAACCCGATCGAGCAGGAAGGCACGTATCCGCTCCCCGAAGCCCAGCTCGACCGCTTCTTCTTCAAGCTGCTGCTCGGCTACTCCAGCCGGGAGGAGCTGAATACGATTATCGAAAGGACCACCAAGGGCGTCATCGTCGAGCCGGACAAGGTGATGGACGGCGAGGAGATCGTCGGCTGGCAGCAGTTGGTGCGCGAGGTGATCCTCGCCCCGCACGTGCAGGATTACATCGCGCGGCTGACGCTGGCCACGCATCCGAACGGACCGTTCGCGCTGCCGATCACGAACCAGTATTTGCGTTGGGGCGCCAGCCCGCGCGGTGCTCAGACGTTGACACTCGCAGCGAAGGTGCGAGCGCTCTTGGGCGGCCGGTACAACGTCAGCTTTGAAGATATACGTCGCGTGTACCTGCCGTCGCTGCGTCACCGCGTGATCCTCAACTTCGAGGCCGACGCCGAAGGAATCGAACCGGACAAGGTGCTGCTGGAGATTCTCGAAAAGGTGCCTGAGAAGGCGGACGAAGCAAAGAAATAACGCGTGCCCACCACCACGACCAATCTGCTGCCGCCCGACCTCTTGGCCCAACTCGAGCGGCTCGAGTTGGTCACGCGCAAGGTCTTCCGCGGGCGGATGAAGGGCGAGCGGCGGAGCAAACGCAAGGGGCAGAGCGTCGAGTTCGCCGATTTTCGCGCCTACACGCCGGGCGACGACCTGCGTTCGATCGATTGGAATCTCTACGCCCGACTCGACAAGTTGATCGTGAAGCTCTTTCTCGAAGAAGAGGACCTGCACTTCTACGTGCTGATTGATGAGAGTCGCTCGATGGACTTTGGCGAGCCGACGAAGCTGGACTACGCGAAGCAGTTGGCGGCGGCGTTGGGTTTCGTCGGTCTGGTGCGGACCGATCGGGTGCGGATCGAGACACTTGGGCAGGGACTTCGCCAACATGGGCCGGTGCTCCGCGGCCGCAAGAGCGTCTGGCGGATGATCGACTATCTCAACGGGATCGAGCCGGGCGACTCGGTGCCGCTCGCCGAAGGAGTCAAGAATTTCTGCCTGCGCAACACCGGTCGGGGCGTCGTGGTGCTCGTTTCCGACCTGATGGACAAGAGCGGTTACGAAGCGGGGCTGCGGTACTTGGTCTCGCAGCGGATGGACGTGTACGTGATTCATCTCTTGAGTCAGGAGGAACTCGAGCCCGACGTGAAAGGCGACCTCAAGCTCGTCGACTGCGAGGATCAGGACATTGCTGAAATCTCGGTGAGCGCGCCACTCTTGGCTCGCTACAAGTCGACGCTCAACGCCTTTACAGGCGGCGCTCAAGAGTTCTGCTCGCGTCGCGGCATGAACTACTTGCTCGCCAACAACCAGACACCGGTGAAGGACCTGATCTCGAATTATCTGCGTCGCCGAGGTCTCGTGCGATGACGGAGCTGTTCCGCAACACGCTCTCGCTCTGGCAATGGGGGCTTTTAGCACTGGTGCCTCCCGCGATCATCGCGCTCTACTTCTTGAAGCTCAGGCGTCAGCCGCTCGAGGTGCCGAGCACGTATCTCTGGAAGCGGTCGATCGAGGACCTGCACGTCAACAGTCTCTGGCAGCGGCTGCGGCAGAATCTCTTGATGTTTTTGCAATTGCTGCTGGTGGGCCTGGCGATTCTCGCGCTCCTGCGGCCGGGTTGGGAGGGCAGCCGGCTCGAAGGTCAGCGGTTCATCTTCCTGATCGACAACTCGGCCAGCATGTCGGCGACCGACACCAC
>JANNTD010000083.1:0-4151 GCA_031403315.1 Planctomycetota bacterium | reverse complement strand
GTTTTTTAGTATGGAAAGATTAGCCATCGTGATGCCGACTTTTTCGGCAAGTTCGGTCACGCTCATCTTCCGTTTCGCCAACATGACGTCGATGTTAATGATGATTGCCATACTGGTCTCCCTACACCGTTAAGTCGTTCTCGGATTTCAGATCCACGGCATTTTGCAAGATCCGTTCAAACATCGCCGCCGCGGTGGCGACGACGATCGAGCCAAAGGCGATCAGGATGCGCATAACAACTCCCTGCGGCCCGTCATCGTCAGCTGGGTCGCTAAATGGCATGAAAAATATGCTTCCCGCAACAAAACCGATGATGGCTATGGCGCAATATTTAATCGTCCGCAGAGCTTTCACGGTCGCCGGCGAGAAGGTTGCATCTTGCCTAAAGTACGCCAACACTCGGAATGCTTGATAGAGCGCCACGAAAAATGGAACGGATGCGAGATACGCATACGCCAAGAATGGATCTTTGAAGTAAATCTCAAAGAGCGTGGCCTGGGCATTCCTGCCTTCGATGTGGGGTTCCCAAAGCATGAGGGCAAGAGCGCCAACACCAAGGAGCACGATGACTGCCTGGAGAAATAGGGTCGAGCTTCGTTTCATAATGGTGCCTTTAAGCGTTAATAGCTCCATCTTAATAAGTATTTATCGTTTGTCAATATATCTTTATCGTATTGCGGAAAATGCCATCGTATTCAGGCAGAACCGGGGGCATTCTACTTTTTCAACATTGAGAATCCGGATCGGCCGAACCGCCACTTCAAACGCAAAAGTCGGGGTACCGACTTTTGCGTCTGAGACGTGGGCAAGGCCCATGCCGGCCGCATACCACCAGCTTGCTCAATTTCTCAGGTCATCCTGCCTTGCTGTCCCTGGAGCGCGCGAAGCCGAGTCACATAATCCACTCGCAGGGATTGTAGTTGCCGGTGGACTGTCCAACTCACGCACTTTGTCCGTTGGACAGTGCGCTGCCGCCGCCGAATTCTGGTAGTGGCACAGTTTAGTGTAGTCATCACGCTCCGCGTGATGAATTTCCTCTCGCGGAGCGAGAGGACTACACTGTTCTTTGCAAACTGTACCACTACCCGAATTCTAGCCACTGGAATCTCAAGGGGAGCGGCGTTGAGATCGACCTCGACTGCGAGCCGTTTTCATTCGGGCCGATGGATGGCGCGACCAACAGAAAAAAGGTTGCGGCGCAGACGCGATACAACGAACTCGGATGAAGTCATTTGGATGCAGTTCGAGGCCGCAAACTCCCTGCGCGAACGGTGGTGGGCTCGTCGGCCGTGATGTGAATGCGGCGCAATTGCCGCACCGCCGCTTGAACGACAGCCGCAAAAGTCGGTATCCCGACTTTTGCGGCTGAGAAGTGGACTAGGCCGAAGCACAAATGACGAACGCGAGGCGAATTTCGGTCTGCCTTCGTTCGTCATTCGTCAACCGTCGGCTAACGATCGACTTCGACCAGACTCCAATTGGCGATTAGCACTTCGGCGCCGGGAGTCATCGTGCGGAGCTTGCGGGCGATTTCGACTTTTTCCGACTTGGTCGCCTTGGGGAGCCGCTTCTTGAGACGAGCAATTTGCTGACGGCGCTTCTGCCGCGCCTTGAGTTCTGATTTTCGTTCGCTAAGGCCCAAGTGAAATTCTCCGCGACTGGGTGTCCGCATGTCTGCCAGTGTGTCCGCTGGTCCCCCGATTTCCAAGGGTTCTTTGTACCGGCCGCGGCTCCCCTGGTCAATGCGGCTTCATTTTAGCGAGCATACCGGAGTGCGGCCGCGAGATTGACACTCCTTTTCTAGGCACGTAGAGTCAACCACGTGGGTCGGGTGGCCGAGTGGTTGAAGGCACCGGTCTTGAAAACCGGCGTACGCGAAAGTGTACCGGGGGTTCGAATCCCTCCCCGACCGCTTGCTCCTGCCGTTTCGCGCGACTTCCTCGCGCCGTTTCCCTGTGACGTGCGAAAAGAGCGACCCCGCGCTGCCCGGCGCGGGATCGCCTCATGAGGAGTGCAGTTCTCGCGCACCTCGACAACTGCCGGCTTGCTCACCGACTTTCGGCAGCGACGCGAGATTGCACCATCGGCGGATACGGGCGGAACTGGCCTGCGGATTCAACTTTCTGAAAAAGATTTCGAAGTTGTCGCGTGGGGCGGTTGCTCGCGGACGAACGTCGAATTCTCGTCGACGTTTTCTTGACCGCCCCAGGGACCGCTTCTATTCTGAACACGGCGGACTCACGGGGCTTGCGAGACCGCGCGAGGAAAATATCATGTCTCATCGACGAGTCGGTTCGTCGCGCGTGGAGAGCGCGGTGCTACTGCTCTTGGCCGTCGTGGGGATTGCGAGCGGCGTCTCCTGGTCGTGGAGATACGCAGTTGGCGCGTCGGCGGAAGCCGATCCGGCGACCTACGAGGACGTGACGCAGCCGAACTCGACGCTCGCACCGGAGGACGTGGTCCGTCTGCAGATCGACGCGTTGGGCAGATTCCGCGACGAACCGGCGGCCATTTTTCAGTGCTATTGCCTGGCCTCGCCGGAGAACCGCCAGGTGACCGGGCCGATTCGAAGGTTCGCCGCGATGGTGATGCATCCCGACTATCGGCCGCTGGTGATGCACGAGGACGTTCTGATCGGCACGCCGATTGTCGACGGCGATCGGGCGGCCGTGTTGGCGACGGTGGTCGGCGTCGACCGGGAGTTGAGCATTTACTGCTTCTATTTGTCGAGGCAGTCGAACGAACCAGATCGCGGCTGCTGGATGACCGACTCGGTGCTGCGGGTGCCGCCGATGGCCGAGCCGCCGCGAAAAGGGCCGATCGCCGAGCCACAGCCGGAGTCGGTTTGACTCCCATCCGCACACAGCAACGCGTTGCCGTGAGCGAACATCGTTGCTGTAAGCGAGCTTGAGCGCCATGAGCGAAAACAGCGAAGTCGAAGTGACTGACGCCGAGTTGCTCGCGGCCATCGCCGGCGGCGACCAGGGCAGCTTCGAGGCACTCTACGACCGCTACGCTCCGCTGGTGCATGCCGTTTGCCTGCGGATTCTCCGCCGCCATGCCGATGCCGAGGCGGTGCTCTCGGACGTGTTCTGGCAGGTTTGGAACCAAGCGGATAGATACAATCCAAATCGCGGCAGTCCTCGTACCTATTTGATGACGCTATCCCGCAGCCGGGCAATCGACCGCTGGCGGACGATTTCGGCCCAGGCGACGCGGGAGCGTGCCGCTCGGGAGGATGTGTTGGACGACGATCGCGGCGGGTCGAACGACGAGCCCGACCGGCGGGCGATTCTCGGCGAAGAACGGCAATTGGTGCGCGCGGCACTCGGGTCGCTGAGCGGGTCCCAGCGGAAGGCACTGGAGCTTGCCTACTTTGGCGGCCGCACGCACCGCGAGATTGCGGGCGATTTGAAGCTGCCACTCGGAACGGTCAAAACCACGATCCGACAGGGGCTCTTGAAACTGAGGCGGGCGTTGGGCAAGTGCGAGCCGAGCGGGAGTGAACGATGAACTGCAGCCAATGCCAGGATGTGTTGGTCAAGTACTCGCTCGGCGAACTGGATCGCGCTGACGCCGACCAGGTCGACGCGCATCTGGCGAGCGGCTGTGAGGTCTGCCGGCGCGAGCGCAACGAACTGCAGGACGTGCTGGCGATGCTGGGCGCGTCGCTCGAGCCGGTGTCTCCCGGATCGCACGTGAAGCAGGAGCTGCTAGCCCGCATCCAGATCGATGCCGCTGGGCACGATGTCGCTCGGCACGATGCCATTCGTGGGGCGGAGGAGCCCACGGGTGCGGCCACGATTCCGTTCGTTGCCGCGCCGCGGCCGCGGCGGTTGGCGTGGAAGGCGCTACCCTACGCGGCGGCGGTGTTGTGTGGTTTCCTCGTCGGCGCGATTGCGACGCAGTATTATGCCGACGACGGATTCCTGGCTGCGGCGCGCGCGGCCCAGTTCACGGCGCTGGTGGAATCTGCGCGGCAGAAATTCGGGTCGCCGCAAGTGCACTTCGCCGCGCTCCACCGAGCCGCTGATGAGGGCACAGCTGAGGGCGCCGTGGTCGGCCATCTGATGTGGGACGCCCGCGGCCGCAGCTTGCATTTCTTCGCGTTCGATTTGCAGCCGCCGGCCGAGGGCAAACAGTTCGTGGT
>JANNTD010000082.1:0-4264 GCA_031403315.1 Planctomycetota bacterium | reverse complement strand
ACGAGTTTTTAGGTCGTTCCCGTGACCGACAGGCGACAAAACGGACGCGAATTGTCGCCTCCGAGCGTGACTTCGCGGGGACGAGGTCTTGCAAACCACGAGCCGGCAACGACTTGCGACCGGGCGAAAAAAACAATCGTCGACAAATCGCAAAAAACCCCGAGCCCAGAGCCAATTGTCATCACGAACCCGGAGGAGGACCGACTATTTGATCCGTGAGCGGAGGTTGATCCGTGAGCGGAGGGCAAGGGATTCGAACCCTCAACCGGTTTCCCGGCACCTGATTTCGAGTCAGGCCGCTAACCATTCGCTTACCCTCCCGGCAGATTCGTACCAATTTATCGGCCGCCCGGCTGCGGGGCAAGGCAAACGGCCCGGGGCAAGGCAGGCCATGGATCACCGGCGGCCGGGCAATCTGCCGCGACTACCGCCCGCAAATCTCCTACTTCCCTCGCCGCACAAACGACCCGCCCACCGAACGCCGAGTTCGCACCGCACATCCGGTCCATTCCGCTCGGCCGCGGCGCGTCCGTGCCGAACGCCGCTCTCACAGCGGATTTGACGGTTCGTCGACGTGCGACTGCTGTAACTCGCGGCGGCGATTGATTTGCTTGCGTTCGCCCGGTTGGCCGATACGCTAGCTATCCGGCCCTTCCTCCCAAATCCCTCCCGCAGGTCCCACCGATGAAACCCACCATCCGCATCGTCACGCGCGGCAGCAACGGCGAGCTCCGCTCCAAGGACTACGCAAAGCACGAGACCGTGCTCAAAATGCACACGCAAATCGGCATCGACGACTGCAGCACCGATCTCAGCCTCCGCGGCATGCCGGTGTTCCGCGGTTTGATTGGACCAATGCCGGAAGCGAAGGACGTCGTGCGTTACGAAACGCCGGAGGTGTTCGAGACGCTCACCAAGGAGTGGAGCATCGCCACCGCCACCAAATCGCGCCGCCGTCGAGTCGATGCCAGCGACGAGTAACCGGCCTGGCTGTCAGCTCGCCGATCGGTTTCGTCTACCGTCGATAGTCGGCGCCACCACTCCGCGGCGGATCGCTCGTCATCTGCGTGCCGCCATAGCTATCCGGCCGGCTGGCGATCGCCGTGCCACCCAAGGCGCCGGTCGGCGCGGCGCTGACCGCAACTTTGTGCACGTCTTCGACGGTCTGATAGGTCACGATCGGAACTTGCCGCGTGACGTTGTTCTCGACCCAATCGGTGCGAGTCGTCGGCACCTGCACCGTGCCTTGGTGCGCCTGCCAGCTGGTGACCGGTTCGAGTTGCGTCGTCCAGTGTGGCTGCACGAACGGATTCCACCAATTGCGTTGCCGCGCGACCCATTGATACTGCGTCACCGGCGCGACGTAAGTCTGCTGATACGATTGATACTGTGTCGTGGTCTGCGGCACGTACGTCTTGTGTTGCTCGGTCCGCATCTCGGTGACGGGAATCGATTTGGGCGTCCGCGTGACTTGATAGGTCACACCGCCCGCTTGTTCGTACGTCATCTGAGCGAAGGCTTCCGAACAGACGGCCAGGCTCACCAGCCATCCGAGGGTACATAAACGTGGCTTCATCTCTTGGTTCCTCCGGTTATCGCGTCCCTCCCGCCGAATCGCGCCGCTCGGGGCACCGTCTCCCTGGTGCGTCCGCACAACGCGACTCTTCAGCAATATCGGCCGTGTCGCAGAGGATTCATCAATCGACTGACGTGCAACAGCCGCTTCTTCACCGGTTGCTTCAATCGCTCAAATCGCGGGCCCGCTAGCGTCGGCGGGCAGCCCCTTGAAAAACGGCCGGATATCGCGGACGCTAGTTGGGGTGGTCGCCGCGCGGTACGACGAATTGTCGCCGGCCCGCCGCGGTTGGCAGCAGTTTTTTTGTAGCAACACCGCACCAAATGCCATGACTGAGCTTCACGACGAGATGGTGCTCCACGACAAAACCCTGGCGATGCTCCGCTGCCCGCAGGATCGTTCGACGCTCCGCGCCGCCGAGCCGGCGCTGGTGGCCCGGTTGAACGTGGCGATCGCCGCAGCTCGGCTCCGCAACCAGGTCGGCGTGTTGGTCGAGCGACCGATCGACGGCGGACTGGTCCGCGAGGCGGGCGATCTGATGTATCCGATCGTCGACCAGATTCCCGTGATGCTCGGCGACGAAGCGATCCCGCTCGCGCAGCTCGAGCGGACCTGAAAAACGGCGATGTCGAAAACCATCTTCAAGAAAATCATCGACAAAGAAATCCCGGCGCAGATCGTCTACGAGGACGACCGATGCCTGGCGTTTTGCGACGTGGCGCCGCAAGCGCCGGTGCACGTGCTGGTGATCCCAAAAAAGGAAATCGCCTCGCTCAACGACCTGGAGGATGGCGACGCCGATCTCATCGCGCACATCTACTTAGTGATCCGCGACCTGGCCCGGGAGCTGAAGCTCGATGGCGGATATCGGCTCGTGGTGAACTCGGGCCGTGACGGCGGTCAGTCGGTCGACCACTTGCATTTTCACCTCCTCGGCGGCCGGCAACTCAAATGGCCGCCGGGATAAACGGCCCAGCGGGTTGAAGAACTGAGCGAACAACGATAGTCTCATATATAACTTTCTCTGACCCCCGACTCCTGAATCCTGCTCCCTTTCTTCTTCCGTCCCCGTAGCTCAACTGGATAGAGTGTCGGCCTCCGAAGCCGAAGGTTAGTGGTTCGAATCCACTCGGGGATACTTGTTTGAGGGGGCAGGGTGCGCGGGTCAGGCCGCTGCATTCCAGTCAGAGTGCAATCTCGGCCTTTGAAGATCGCCAATAGCAAACTTTCAGGGGCCAGCACCTTTCGGCTACACTCGCTTCCCGGACACGTGGACCGTCTCGAGCACGTCGCCACGCAGGACCGTGAGGTCGAAACCTTTATCGGCAGGCACCGTCATCAGGAGCCGATGGATGTCGTCGATCGAGGTGACGAGTCGGCCCGCGAGCGCGACGACGAAGTCACCGGTTTCGACGCCAGCCTCAGCCGCGAGGCTATCGCGCGTGACTTCGCGGACTTCGACGCCTTGATCGGCCAAGAGGTCGAGCTCGCGCACCAGCGTCCGTGGCAGCCGCGTGACTTGCGCCACGATGCCGAGTTGGCGACGGCGGACTCGGCCGTGCGTGAGGATTTCGCTGAGCACCCATTCGGCCGTGCTCGACGGGATGGCGAAGCCGAGACCTTGGGCCATGGCGATGATCGCCGTGTTGATGCCGACGACAAAGCCGCGCGAGTCAACCAACGGGCCGCCGGAGTTGCCGGGGTTGATCGGGGCCGCGTGCTGGATCACGTTCTCAATCAGCCGGCCGTCGCGGCCGCGCATACTGCGGCCCAGCGCGCTGACCACGCCGGTCGAGACGGTCGATTGCAGTCCGAGCGGGCTCCCCATCGCGATCACGAGCTGCCCGACGCGAAGTGCCGCCGAGTCGCCGAGCTGCGTGATCGGCAGGCCGCTGGCGGAGAGCCGAATCACCGCGAGGTCGGTGGCCGGGTCGTCGCCCACGAGCTCGACGCGGAGCCGGTCGCCGTCGGTGGTTTCGGCCGACAGTTTGGCGCGGTCGTTGACGACGTGGCTATTGGTGATCGCGTAGCCGTCGGGCGTCACGAGGAAGCCGGAGCCGCTGCCGCCGTGGCCGTCGCCGTTCTGGCCCGAGACGCTGATCACTGCGGGCGACACGGTTTCGACGACGTGGATCACGGCTTGCGAATAGGCGTCGAGCAGGTCGGCGTCGGACGCGGGGCGATTGGCGGGCCGCGGCTGGGCGGCACCTTCGCGCGGAGTGTCGGTATCCTGGACCAGCCAGGGGGAAAACGATTCTGAGTTCGTGCGTTCCATAGTGTGCCTCCATGTACGTTAGGCATTCTTGCCTGACAAACCGATCACGTCGTCGGTGTCAGGCTGGAAAGCCTAACGTACGCATGTTTAATTATTGCGGGGCGGACAAGGGGCGGTTGCGGGCCGCAAATATTGCAATTCCGCCGCCGAGCAATTATTTTCCGCCGCACATTGAGTCGGCGACGCCGGTGGTCAAGAATAGATGCTTCCATGAGAAGGAGACACTAGTGTTACAGTTGGCTCGGATTGACTTGGCGGTGCTGATGTTCTGTGTCGGCTGGTCATCGCACATTGCTTGCGGAGCGGAGCAGGGCGGCGCGTTCGCCACGGGCCGGTATCGCAATCTGTTCGTCGAGGCAGGCCATACGCCCGCGGAGACCAAAGCCAAGATCGAGCGGGCGTTCCAACAACTG
>JANNTD010000081.1:0-13439 GCA_031403315.1 Planctomycetota bacterium | reverse complement strand
CGCTCATTTGCGATGCTGTTGGCCCTACGATGAGCTGGAAAGTTACCTCGTCCACTTTCTAAGCGATGGCAAAATCGACGCGCAGGAGCATGAAGCGCTAATGCAATTTTTTGCCGAGTTTGCGCCACTAGGATCACGAAGCGCCGTAGGAGTTCTCGAACGCGAACTCACAGTGAGCGGAGTTTGCGCGATGACCCCCGAGATTATTTTCGCCGACCGTCTCTTTTGTTTCACCGGAACTTCCGAGCGGGGACCACGAACTTATTTGGTCGAAACGGTCGAAAAGCTGAGAGGCCGGTTCCATCTTCGTATACGCGACGACACGGATTATTTGGTCGTTGGAGCCGACGGGAATCCATGCTGGGCGTACGCCTGCTACGGGCGCAAGGTGGAAGAAGCAATGAAACGCCGGCGCGACGGACATCGACTCTTAATCATCCACGAACATGATTTTTGGGACGCAGTCGAAGATGCCGCCTGAGCGGTCGCATCAGATGCGCCAGGGATTGCGCGGAGGGGGCGGGGCGGCCTTGGACGCGGCCGGTTTTGTTGCTTGCCCGGCCGCCGTGGTACATTGTCCCGCGGCCATGAAAAACCGCCTACGAATCGCCGTGTCTGTGTTCTTCGCCGTGGTGTGCGTGGCGCTGTGCGTGCTGTGGGCAATGAGCTACACATGGCTGGTCGGAGTAAATCACGCTGGTACCCACAACAATTCTATAAGCTTATTCTCTATGAATGGGGCGGTCCGACTCAACGGATCAACTTTCCCCCGCTCCATCGTGCAGGTAATTCCTGGCTGGACATTGAGTTTTGGCCCGGCGGAAAAGGAGACTTATCCGCGGGAGCGCTGGGAATTGCGGTCGAAGCAAAATGGATTTCAGTCCGCTCTGCCTCATTGGTTCTTGATACTCGTTAGCGCCATTCTTGCGGCGTTTACACGGGTGCCGCTGGCGAAGTACCGCCCGCTGTTCCGCTTTTCCCTCCGCACCATGCTCATCGCCACGACGCTCGTTGCCGTCGTGCTGGGGCTGGTGGCCGTGATCGGGCGGTAAACTCACGCGGGCGATTCTCGCTCTGGCTCCAATGATCGATGCGTCCCTGCTGGAAATCCGAGGGTGGCCAAAAATAGGTCTTGAAATCGGCCACTGGCTGCCTGATAGTGTACTTATGAATACATATTCGGAGCAGGGAGCATGGGGCTGGGAGTGAACGAGTGGTTTCACTCCGTGCGGGGACACCCGGTCGCCGGGTCGGCTCGGACTGCGCGCAGCCACTCGAAAACCTCGTCGAGTGGGGATGAACCTTGATAAACACATCCGCTCCGCTACCTCTGCTCCCTCCTGTTCCTTTTCTTACAGGAGGAAGCAGAGGTAGCAGAGAGCTTGCCACGAAATCCATACACGGGACCGATCGCGGGGATGAACAAAACTTGACGCCTTCGAGAAAACACGAGGATTTGCCAAGACGACTGTCGCCTTCGTGTCGCCTTCGGCCGGCCCCAATTTCCTTGCCGCCTTGGGGCTTGGTCATTTTTGCCCGGGCAGCAATCCAATCACAAAGTCCCGCCCGTCAATATCCGAACGCCTGCAAATACGGCTCGAGCACTCCCAGGACGGGCTCCAGGTGCTTCGCATAGTTTTCCCATCGTCCAATGGCGTGGCTGTAGATTGGTTGCGTCACGTCCTGGGCGGTCGGCGAACGGACGCGTTTGTTCTGGGCGTGGGTGTGGAAGTCGACCACACTTTCTTCCCACGGCAGCCCCAGGAAGCGCAGCGCCCGCTCCGCCTGGCCAGCGAGATCCGCGACGGTGTCTTCGTATTTGACTTCCTGCCATTCGCACGCGAGCATCGGCCGGATCGAGAGCCAGTAGTGCATCACGTCGGCGTACTTGGCCGCGGCCGCCTCAAGCGACAGGTAATTCGACGAAATGGCGTTGATCGGCATTCGCTGCATGAAACAGCTCAGCACCACGTCGCGCGGATCGCGGAGCGCGAACAGCACCTTCAGCTCTGGAAACACCCGCAGGATCACCGGCAGCAGGTAGCTCAACGACGGATTCTTGTCCAACAGCATCCGCTTGCCGACACCCTGGCCCAAGAGCGACTCCGTCATCCGCCAGTACCCGTCGCGGAGCTCGGCGAGCTTCTCGGCCCGCAGGGCATCGAGGCTGTGGGGCGTGGGAATGTGGCTGGGCTCGGCGGCGGCGAGCGGTCGAAACACATGCTCGCCCAGCACCATGAACTCGTCGGCGCTCACGAGTTGCGAATGGCCGTCGAGCACCTGCTCCAGGAGCGTCGTCCCGCTGCGGGGATGGCCCGTCAAGAGCGCGATCGACCGCGGCTGGCCCGCGGGGCCGGCGTCGCGCCAGCGGCGAAAGTGCTCGGGCGTCAGCTGCGAGAGCATCGTCCGATGCCGCTCGCGGAGGAAATCGGCTTCCTTGCGGAACCGCTCGGTCTGCGGGGTGAGCAGCTCTTTGGCAGAAGTAAGCGCAGCGAACGCCCCGTCGAAGTCGCCGTCACGGTCTCGCAGGCGGCCGATTTCGTACCAAGCGTCGGAGCGAATCTGATCCGCGACGTCGCCGCGGGCGACGAGTTGTTCGAGTTGTCCGGCGCCGACTGCGGACTCCCCTTGCCGAATCCGCAGCGCGGCCTGTTTGTAGATCACATCGGCGCGGTCGGGTGCCAGCGCCAGGGCTCGGTCCACTGCGGACCGAGCTTCGTCCAATTGCCGATCTTGCTCGTAGAGCGTGGCGAGCTCGGCGAGAATCGCGGCCGACTCGGGATGCTGCGGATCGAGTTCCAGCGCCCGGCGATAATGTTCGATCGCCTGGGCGGGGCGGCTGATCATCGCGTAGGTCGCGGCGACCATCGAGCGGACCTTCGCACTGCGCGGATAGAGCCGCAATGCCCGATCGAGCATTTGCTCAGCTTCCGGCAAACGGTAGCGGAGGCCGTAGGCGCGGGCCAGGTCGATCAATAGCAAATGGTTCTTGGGGTCGCGGCAGAGCGCCTGTTCGTAGAGCGAGATGGTTTGCTCGTAGTTGTGCCGTTCCCAGGCTTCGCGTGCGGAGCGGGCCAGAGCTTCGCTTTTCAACAAGCTGATCCGCTGCGAGCGGGCGACATCGTTGCGACGTGCGTCCAGTTTCACGGAGGGTTTGCGCCTTTTCTTCTGTCCCACGGCTGGTTCCAGCCACGTGAAATTCAAAATCTGTATCGCGGCAAACAATCGGCTGGACGACTAGCGCTGCTTTCGCCGGGAGGCCGCCAAGCCAGTGATGCCGGCAGCAGCCAGCCCCAGCCAGATCGCGTTGGGCTCGGGCACGGCCGCTCCCACGAGAAGCGGCGCGAAGTGGTCGCGCCACACAGTGTAGTCGGCCGCATCGACGACGCCGTTGCGGCTGCCGTCGGCGGCGTCGCCGGGTGTCGCCGCCTGTCCGAGGGTGTTTTTCCACAAGTCGTAGTCTTCGCTGCCGACGGTGCCGTTTCCGTCAAAATCGCCCGGCGTCGTGACGGACGTCAGCGCGACGTCGTCGACTGCACCAAGCTCGTTGGCCCAGAAGCCGAGGCCAATCCGCTTGCCGGCATCGGCGGCCGTCGCGGTGTAGCTCAGACCGACGAGCGTCCAGTCCGAACCCGCGGCCCGGTTGAAGCCACTAAACGGCAGAAAGCTGTGGGCCCCCGCGCCAGTCTTTAACAGGTTGTCGATCGTTCCGTCCTGGTGCCAAGCTGCCCGGAGGATGGAATTATTGTCCATGTTGCCGGGCGCAGCGGGTCCGGCGTTGCCCGTCAGGTAGTCGCCGGGAGCGACGTCGCCCGCGTCGCCGAGTCCGCCGAACAGGTACAACCAAAACCGATCGTTGCTATCCGAGGTATTACCGAGCCAGGCTTGGGTGTAGGCCGTGAAGGTGTAGGTCCGACCGGCTACGAATGTGTCGGCGAGGACCTGGTAGTTGTAGGCGCCCTCGCCGTCGACCGCCTGATTTCCGGTATGCGGGTCGGGAATTTCAGGAACAGTGACTGTCGCGATATTCGCGTTGTACGCGTCGTTTTTTCCGCTGCTCCCTTTGTGGTCCTTCCAGAAGGGCGAGTTGGGTGGCCCTTGAAAGTAGTAGTAGTCGACTGCTCCCAAGTTGATCTCTTCAAAACTCGGATCACCCACGTCGTGTGTGACCGCCCACGCGTGCGTTCCACCCCACAACAGACCGGCAGCGGCCAATGTTGCGGCCACCGCCTTGCGAAGATCCAGAATTTTCATCCAACCGCCTTTCAATCTTCTGTGGAGAGTCGTTGGGCCAAGTCGTTGCCGCCGACTCGGGCTGCCAATGGCGACGCGCGAAACTCGCTGCACTCACGTGTATGTTTGACCATGAATGCCAACGGGTCAATTAGAAAACAACACCCATTTCCCGTGTAAAATTACACGCTTCCAAGTAAAAAATCGCATGTCGTTAGCGGTAGTCGAACGCGTCGAGGTAGGGCTGGAGGGTCTCCATCGCCGGCTCCAGGTACTTGGCATAATTCTGCCAGCGGCCGATGGAGCTCGTGTAGACTGGCTTGGTGACCGCTTCGTACGTCGGCGAGTGGATGTGTTTGCGTTGTGCGCGGCGGTGATATTCCAACACCCGCTCATCCCACGGCAGTTCCAGAAACTCGAGCACCTTGCGGGCTTGACGCTCGATGTCGACAACCGTCTCTTCGTAGCGGACTTCGAGCCAGGAATTCTTCAGCATGTCACGAATCTTCAACCAAGCGGCCATCGTCGTGGCATATTTCTTGGCCGTGCCTTCCAGCGTCAGGTAGTGCACGCTCACCGGGTTGAGCGGCAATCGCTGCATGAAGCAACTGAGAACGACGTCCCGCGGATCGCGCAGCGCGAAGACGACTCGCATTTCGGGAAACACACGCGCCACGAGCGGCAGCAACATCGTCAGCTCGGGATTCTTGTCCACCAGCATTCGACCAGCAATCGGTTCCCGCAGGGCGCCCTCCATCGAAGTCCAGTAGTCCTGCCGAACTTTGTTGAGGTCGTCGCACGTCGCCCGGTCGAGGGCCTCGGGCACCGACGACTTCGCCGGCGCCTTGCGGCCCAGCGGAATGTAGACCATCTCCACCATGATCTGGAGTTCATCGGCACTGATGGCGCCCGGGTGGCCGTCGAGTACCTGTTCCAGCAGCGTGGTGCCGCTGCGCGGATGGCTGCTCAGCAAGGCCAGGCGGCCGCCGAGGGGCTGCAATTGGCCGCGGTCCGCATTCCACCGCTCGCAATGGTCCGCGGTGATCGTGCTAAAAGTTCTATTACCAAGACTGGCAATGGTCGCGGCGTCGTGCTGATGTGGTGCGGCGGCACGATCGAAAATTTGCTTCGCACGGGTCAAGTCGTCGAACGCCTCGTCGTACCGGCCCGCCGCATCGTGCAGCGACGCCGACTCGTACCACGAATCGGCGATCACGCCCGGCGGAGCACGCTCTTCGTCGATCAACTGTCGCCAGCGCGCTTCGGCCGTTTCCAGGTCGCCGGCCCGGCGATCGATGGTCGCCAGCGTGTACCGCGCCTTTTCAAAACCTGGCGCCAGGGTCAGCGCCTGCTCGGCACAGGCTCGCGCCGCGTCGAGGTCGTGCAGTCGCTCGTGCATTTTCGCCAGTTCCAGGAGCGTCTGCGGACGATCGGGCGACGAGGACGCAAGCTCCAAAGCGCGGCGATAGCAGGCAATCGCCCGATCGAACTGTTGAAGCTGCACAAAGGAGCGGCCCAACATCTGCTGAAGTTGGGCGTCGTCTGGGTAGAGCGATTGTGCCAGGTTGACCAGCTTCTCGGCATCCGAATAGCGAAACCGCAGCGCGTAGGCGCGAGCCACGTCGACGAGCAACACGGGATTCCGCGGATCACGGGCCAGTGCTCGCTCGTAGTACCAGATCGCTTCGTCGAACCGGCGCTGTTCCCAGAGAGCCTGGGCCTTGTCGATGCGGACGTCGAGTTTATGCCGCGGCACAGCACCGCCAGGCGCAGTTTTTCCCAGCGCGGCGGCACGTTTGGCCTGCGCGTTCAAACGCTGGTTCACGGTGGGCGGCTTTTGCCGCGCCGGTTTTCTGTGCGGTTTGCGGGCCATGGCGTCTCTGGCGGACAGGCTGCCGAGGGCGTACTTCTATATAGTATATCAAAGCGAAGCGGCCGCCCGCCTAGGTGGCGGACGGCCGCTATGTCGACAAACTATTTCGATGCCCTGCTAATCGCGCCGCCGCAGACCCAAAGCGGCCAGCCCGCCGATGCCGACCAGCAAGACCGTGGCCGGCTCTGGGACCTTGGACAGCGACGCATCGTCCACGGCGCTATCCTTCCTGGTAAAGAATCCCACGCCTACCGGATTCCCAATCTCCGGTGCGCCGGCCCCCACCGTGTGACTGATACTCAGCAGAGTCCAATTGGCTTGGCTCTGGGCCGCCGTCATGCCCGCGCCGCGCTGGTTAATTGCCGTAAATCCGCCGCTGGCAAGCGAATTGGCGTCGCTGAACGGTACGGTTCCGTCAAATAGGTAGAGGAACACCCCATTGGTTTCGTTGAGGAGCTCATCGTTCTGCGCCCACAGCGAGAACGTGTAGGTCCGACCAGCCTCGAAAACGGCGCTGGTTTCCTGGGCATTGTAGTTAAACAAGCCGTGCATCGCCTGATTGCCCGTCCGCGGAGCCGGCCGCTTGGTAAAAGTCGTGGCCTCGGCATATGCGGAGTTGTAAATCCAGTTGCTGGCGCCATCGTCCTGCGTATAACCCGGCGGACTGTCCAAGTCGTCGACCCAAGCGCTGGTCGGCCGATATTTGCCGAGAGGGTCGGCGGCGTAAGCATAACCGCGGGATGGAACCACGTAATCCTCGAAGCTCGGGTCGCCCAAGGGAATGTTCACGGCATAGGTTACACTGGGAACCAAGATGCCCGCGGCCACAAGGGTCGCTCTAAGAGTTTTAGTCCAATTGTTGATCTTCATTAGCGGTCCCCTTCGATGGATGTTGCCACGGCTGAACTAGCGCAACAGAATGTGGTGAAAAGACAAGACTCCCTGTGCCCGTCCCCTGATCCCTGCCCATCTGTGATAATTGACGATTACGGAAAAAATGTCAATTAAAAAATGCACTAAGTTCCGGTGTAAATTATCGCGGCGGGATGTGAAATATCAAAGTTTGTCTTTGCGGGATCTTCACCGACGGGCGGCGGACGCGACTTTCAGCGAGAATCATGACGGCTCACGCTTCACCCGGCCCGGCGGTCCCGCCGGTGAACTTCTCATCCTCCGCGGCGTGGCCGACGAGGACCTGGGCCTGGTAGCCGCCGCGGGACTTGAAATACAGGATCAGCCCCAGGTAGCAGACGCACATGATCACCGGCAGGACGGCGATCTTCGCCAGGGCGTGCTGCTTGGTAACACGTTCGATGGCGGTGAGTTTCTCGACCTCGGCGGGCGGAAGCTCTGCGAGTTTTGCCTTATCGACCGACTGGTAGTCGAAGAACGCGCCGTCGCTTTCGCGAACCACCAGTGGATGGACCTCGGCCGCCTGCTCTGCGACGGCGCGGTTGAAATCCATGTCTTGCAGAGTGCCGATCGCAGGGCCGCCGAGCGTGCCCACCGCAATCATGCCGACGCCGCTGATGGCGTTCAAGAGCAGCGCCCCACCTTTCGGATACTGCTCGGAAACGACACCCAGCGTGGTCGGCCAAAAGAACGTTTTGCCGAAGGCGTAGAGCGTGGCGGCCAGGAACAGGACGCCCACGCTCGGACCGGCGTTGCCGAGCCACGTCAAACCGACCGCCGCAATCGCCGCCGACGCGGCCAACAGTCCCAACGGCGAAATGCGGTGCACGATCGGTCCTGCAAAAAATCGCAGTACGAACATGATCGCTGCCGTGTAAACGAAAAACAGCGTCCCCTTGACCGGGTCTTCCAGCACACTGCCCATGATGTCTTGAATCCAGCCGTCGGTGCCCAATTCCGTGGTCGCCAGCAGCAGCATCACTAACAACAGGAACACGAACATCGGCCGCCCGAACGAACGGATCCAAATGCCAAACAAGACGGCGGGAAGGATGGCCCACAAGAGCGCGTGAGTGACCTCGATCGGCTGAATCTTGAACACGGTGAGCACCTGGCTGATGCCCATGATCACGAGGAACGACACGACGTAGGCGCTGCCCCAACCGAATTCGCTGAGCATTTCACGATAGGAAACACCGGCCGCGACTCGTTCCTGCGTCGGGAATCGCAGGCCAAACAACAGAAAGCCGTAGATCAGAATCGGAATGAAGAGCACGGCCATCCGCCACTGCCAGATTTGGCCAGGCAAACTGGTGCCCAGCGTGTCGCCCAACTTGAGGACGGCAATCGATAGCAAACCTGCGAGCACCAGCCCGCCCGGCCAGCCCGCATGCAAGATATTGAGCCAATGCGTTTTGTTGTCGCGGTAGACCGTGGCAACCACGGGATTGATCACCGCTTCCACCGTGCCGTTCGATAGCGCGTAAATGAAAGTTGCGACGTAGAGCACTTCGAAGCTCGGAGCGAAAATCGTCAGTGCCGTGGAGGTGACGTGGCCCACGAAGCCGAAAAATATCGCCGTGCCGTAACCGATTTTGTCCACAATCAGGCTGAACAGAATGATCGAGATGGCGAACGGATAAAGACCGACGCCATTGATGATGCCTTTTTGTTCTTCCGTGAGATCGAACTGAGTTTCCCAATCGCCGAGCACCGCGCTGCGGACGGCAAACCCAAACGCCGTGGCCACCAGCGCCATGAAACAGCCCAAGAACAACCGCCGGGAGTGCTGCGCTTCCGCCATGTTCGCCTCGTGATTGGAAAGTATTGCGGCGATTTTTCGCCGCCCACGCGATGAGTCATTCGTGAACCAACCGGGTCCACGAGTCCCGTTATAAGTGGCGGGCGCGTCGGGGAGAAGTCGAGTGTCGGAAAATCACGCGCGGACTGCGTCGACCATCCGAGCTCTATCCTCTCACGCGGGGTTGGCCCACTTCCAGCTTGCCGCCGGCGCTCCGCACGTCGGCCCGGTAGTCCCGCGGCGAAACGCCCATCTGTTTTTTGAAGGCCACGGAGAGATAGTTGGCATCGGCAAAACCGGCTCGATTGGCGATTTCCGCCAGCGAAAGATCGGTCTCCCGTAACAGCCTGCCGGCCCGTTCCATGCGGATGCGAATGATCTCGGCGTGGGGAGTGCGGCGAACCAGTTTCAGGAAACGGTGCTCGAGCATCCGCCGCGAAAGCGGCACGGCGTGCAGCACGTCGGCCACCGAGATGCCCTCGCAGGCATGTTCGCGGATGTACCGCAGCGCGGCGGCGATGTCGACATCATCAATCGCGTAAACGTCGCTCGATTGCCGCTCAGCGATGCCCAACGGCGGGATCAGCACGCCCTCGGTGCCGACCTTTTCGCCCCGCATCATGCGATCCAAGAGCTGGGCCGCCTCGTAACCGGTGCGATGGGTGTCGGGAATCACGCTCGAAAGCGGCGGCGTGCAGAGTCGGCAGAGTCGGGCGTCGTTGTCGACGCCGATTACGGCCACTTGTTCCGGAACGGCGATGTCGAGCTCGCGGCAAATGTCGAGCAGTTGCTGCCCCTTGAAATCGTAACAGGCCATCACGCCGACTGGCTTGGGCAGCGCCTGGACCCAGGTTTCGAGCCTCCGCCGCTCGCGAGTCCAGGAATAATCCTTCTCGCTGGGCGACTTGCCCTGGAAAACGTGGCATTCGCAACCGGCCTCTTCGGCCACCAAGACAAAGTGCTGCTCGCGCCACTTGGACCAGTTGTAAAGCGGTTCCCCGCAAAAGGCCAAGGTCCGAAAGCCGCGGTCGATCAGGTGCCGGGCCGCCAGTCGGGCCAATTCGCGGTCGTCGGTCTCGACCCAAGGGATGCTGCGGACTTTGCGGGCGGCGCTGACGTCGACCGTCGGCAAATGCGTCCGCCGCACGACCGAGGCGATGGCCTCGGTTTCGATGCGGGCGATAATCCCGTCACCCTTCCAGTTTCGCAGCCAGGCGGGTGGCCGGGCGCCGCGTTCCTGCTCGCCGACGTAAATCGACCACAGATCGTGCTCGCGCTGGTAGGCAATGATGCCATCCATCAGCCCGCGCGCGTAGGCATTCGAGGTTTCCACGAGCAGTGCTACGGAACGTCGATCCCGCATCTTTGACCGATCATTTTTGCGTATTGCGTTCGCGGTGTAAAATAACACATGTGTTGTGCGCTAATCTTTATTCTATCCTACGCGGCGGCGGTTAGAATGAAATATAGAAATGCACCTTCGCGGCGGCTTTTGTGGGGTCATGCGCCGCCCGCGGTTCAGGTGCCGGCTCTCGAGGCAAGAAGATATATTTCATGGATACCAAATCACGTCCGCTCTGCGGGGCAATCGTCGGACTGGGCTTCGGGGCGGAGTTCATCCCCATTTACCAGCGGCATCCCAATGTAAACATCGCCGCAATTTGTCGGCGCGACGAAGCAAAGCTCCGTGAAGTGGCCGACGCCTTCAGCATCGAGAAACGCTACACTCGCTACGAAGAAATGCTCGCCGACCCGGCGATCGACTTCGTTCACATCAATAGCCCGATCCCCGACCACGCCTGGATGAGCATCGAGGCGCTGCGCGCTGGCAAGCACGTGATGTGTACCGTGCCAATGGCGACCACGATCGCCGACTGCGAACAAATCTGCCGGCTCGTGGCCGATACGGGGCTCAAGTACATGATGGCCGAGACGGTCGTCTACAGCCGCGAGTTCTTGTTCATCCGCGACATGTTCCAGCGCGGCGAGTTCGGCCGCATTCAATATCTGCAGGCCTCGCATCCGCAGGACATGGACGGTTGGCCCGACTATTGGGAGCGGATGATTCCGATGCACTACGCCACGCATGTCGTGAGCCCGGTGCTCGGTCTGATGGATAGCCGCGCCGAATACGTCTCGTGCTTCGGATCGGGCCGCGTACGGGACGAGATTCGTGAGAAGTCCGGCAACTCCTTCGCCGTCGAATCGTGCCACATCAAGATCGCGGAGAGCGACGTCGCGGCCCACATCTGGCGGTTCCTCTACGACACCGCCCGGCAATATCGCGAAAGCTTCGACGTGTACGGCTCGACGAAATCGTTCGAGTGGACGCTGGTCGAAGGCGAGTCGCACATTTTGCACACAGCCAAGCGGCCGGAGCCGGAGATCGCCGAGCGGGTCAAGATTCCCGACTTTGCCCACTTGCTGCCGAAAGAAATCCAGCCCTTCACACGGTCGATCGTCGACGCGGATCATCTTTCGTTCTTGCAGGGTTCGGGCCACGGGGGCTCGCACCCGCACCTGGTCAATGAGTTCGTGAGAGCCCTCATTGACGGCCGCGACCCTTGGCCGAATGCCGCGACGAGCGCAAACTGGACCTGCGTGGGCATCCTGGCCCACGAATCGGCGGTGCACGGCGGCGAAATCCGCTGGCTGCCGGAGTTTACGTTCGCGCGCGGCGGGTCGCGGCCGGCGGCGGGTCCGCCTGCACCACATATCGAGCTGGGTGCCCGCCGCCAGGTAGTCGGAAAATGACCAACATCCGCCGTGTCGCTTGCGTTCTCGCGATGGTGTACTGCACCGTCGCGCGGACCGCGGCCAACGAACACACGATCCATACGTTCCGCCGCGTGGTGCTCGCCGATCAGTTCTTCTCGGAAGGGGCGACATTCGCCGACTTCAATCGCGACGGCCACGTCGACGTGGTCGCCGGGCCCTATTGGTACGCCGGACCGGAGTTCCGCGAGCGATTCGAAATCTACCCGCCGCGGCCGTTCGACGTGAACGGCTACTCGGAAAACTTCTTCGCCTTCGCGCACGACGTCGATGCCGACGGTTGGCAGGACCTGATCGTCGTCGGCTTCCCGGGGAAAGAAGCAGTCTGGTTTCGCAATCCGGCGGGAAAGGTAGTGCCGTGGGAGCGGCGCCTGGCCTTTGCGACCGTCGACAATGAATCGCCAACCTTTGCCGACGTCACGGGCGACGGCCGCCCGGAACTCGTATTTCACGCCGGCGGCAAGTTCGGCTACGCGGAGATTCCGCAGGACGATCCCACCAAGCCCTGGCCGTTTCACGCAATCTCCGACGAACGCGGCTACGACATGTTCAACCATGGACTCGGCGTGGGCGACGTGAACGGCGACGCTCGCGCCGATGTGCTCGAGAAAAACGGCTGGTGGGAGCAACCGGCTGCGGCGGCCAAAGACGCGCTTTGGAAATTTCATCGCGTGCCGTTCGGCGACGCGGGCGGGGCGCAGATGCTGGTGTTCGACGTCGACGGCGACGGCGACAGCGATGTGATCACCAGCAAGAACGCCCACGGCTACGGACTCTCCTGGTTCGAGCATGTCGGCGGCGGCGACGGCGGTGAGATCGTCTTCGATGAGCATCTCATCATGGGCGAAAAGCCGGACGAGAATGACTACGGCGTCGCCTTCTCACAACTGCACGCACTGGCGCTCGCCGACGTCGACGGCGACGGCATTCAGGACATCGTCACGGGCAAACGCTTCTGGGCCCATGGCGAGCACGACCCCGGCTCGCTCGATCCCGCCGTCCTGTATTGGTTCAAGACTGACCGCGAGGATGGCGACGTGCGGTTCATTCCGCAGCTCGTCGACAACGATTCGGGCGTGGGGACACAAGTTGTCGCTGGCGATGCGAATGGCGACAAGCTTCCCGACATCGTCGTCGGCAATAAAAAAGGCACGTTCGTATTCATCCAACGCACCGAGGATGCCGACGAAGCGACCTGGCAGTCAACACAGCGCCGCCCACAGCAGCGAGTGCTCGACGCGAGTGCTGCAAAACTCGAAGACTCGATCGGCGGCGTGGCGGTGACGAGCCCCGACGGCAATACGCTCAATCTTGATCTGGAAGCGGGCGATCTCAGCGATTGGAAAGCCGACGGCGCCGCGTTCGCCGGTCAGCCGATTCGCGGCGACACTGTCCACAGCCGCCGCGGCGACATGACCAGCGGCCACGCCGGCGACTATTGGATCGGCTCCTACGAAGTCTCGGGCGACGAGCCGCAAGGAACTCTCACCTCGACGAGCTTCAAAGTGGCGCATCCGTACGCGACGTTTTTGGTCGGCGGCGGCCCGGACGAATTCGCCGGCGTCGAGATCGTCCGCGCGGACACGGGCCAAACAATCTTCAAAGCCAGCGGCAACTGGGACGAACGGATGCAGCTTGTGATCGCCGATCTGCGGCCGCACTTGGGGCAGTCGATCTTCGTGCGATTGGTCGACAAAGCAAGCGGCGGATGGGGCCACGTCAACTTCGACCACTTCCGATTCCACGCCGAGAAGCCGGAAATCAAGGGCGCCGCCGCCGTTGCTCCGCCCGCCGAACCCGGTGCGAAGGACGAATACCCCTTCGCCAGGCTGCCGGCCGAGGATG
>JANNTD010000080.1:0-4988 GCA_031403315.1 Planctomycetota bacterium | reverse complement strand
CAGGTGGCGGATGCGACGATTGCCATCTCTGACTGTTTCGACCGCCGAGCGAATCTTGGCCACGCGCGGTTCGCGTCCGACCAGTTCGCCGGCGCGGTCCAGCCGGTCGAGCGCCGCCCCGATCTCCAATAACTTCGCCCGCAGGAGCGGAAACTCTTGTTCAAATGCCGGGGCGGGATGCATGGCGGGGGGTCCTTGAAATTGCTCGTGGGCGACGGCCAATCGCTCTCTGGACTACGAATGTTCCGGTTGGGAAGTTTTTGCAGCCGAACTACCATTTTCCCTCCGCCGCCGCCATTTGCAACGCGAATTGTCCGCCGCCGAATGCCCCCTCCGCGTCCGTGGCTGTCAAACGCTGCCGGGTGCGCAGCTTCGCCTGACCGGAGGGCTCTTAAGCCGCCGATAAGGCAATTTAGGGTGACTTTGTCCCATCGGGATCACACTGCGCAAACAGGCTGGCCGAGAACGTGCCGGCGGAGAATTGTCCTTGGCCGACGCGCTCGGAAAGACCATGTATCACCTGGCCCACACCCGCAACCAGGCGGCCGTGTCGGTGTTGGCCTCGGCGCTCGCCTCGACGCGGCTGGAAATCCGCCTGGGCGCAATTCATGGATTGGTGGTCCGCCGCAATCCCGAAGGCCACTCCCAGATTCTGGCGCGGTTCCCCACGTTCAACGACCGCGAGCTGGCCGAGCTTGCCAACTCGGTGATCCGCTCGCCGCACCGCATGCAGGCGGCGTTGCGCGACATCTTGCTGGCCGACGATCAAAAACTGTGCGACAGCGCATGCCGCGTGATTCTCATGGGCCGCGTCTATCAACTGCTGCCGACGCTTGTCGAGGTGACCGAAAACCACGCCCATCGCCACTCGGCGCAAGCCTCGGCCACGTTGGTCCAATTGGCGAGCTTCTTGCACCAAGAATCGCTTGTCCGGCCGCAAGACAAAACTTGCGAACCTGGGCTCGTGTGCCGACAAGTCCTGCCGGCGCTCGAGCAGTCGGTGGTTCGCTACGGCGAGCACCAGCGGCTCGAGATCATTGATGCGTTTCTGCTGCTCGTGCCGCCGATCAACGACACGTTCCTGAGGATCTTGAAAGACCCGTCGCATCCTTGCCACGGGCCGGTGCTCAATTCGCTCGCTACGAGTGCAGTGGTGCCGATTCTGGAACTCCTCGCCCAATTGCTGCACGACACGAGTATGCCGCCTGCCGCGCTCAAAATCGTCGCCGAGCGTCTGGACCGAAAATTTCTCGACTACTTGCTCCACAACATCGGGTCGCCGGTCTCGCTGCGCGTGTTGGATAATCTCAGGAAGTTGCGGTCCATCGTCTGGTTGAGCGGGGGAAGCGAGGTGCTCTTGGAACTCGACGGGCACGCCCAGTCGGTGGCGATCGAAGTCGCCAAGGCAGGCTGCGTCGATCGCGCCACGTACTTGTCGCTACTCAAGTGCTTGCTGCAAAATGGCCGGCCGGAAGGCCGCCGCGTTAGCTGCGACGCATTGGCCGACTTCCACGATCTCCAAGTCGATCAGCTGGTGCTCAAGACGCTCAATGACGCCGACCCGCGTGTCCAAGCCGCGGCGGTCCGTCAATTGCGCCCACGCCACATTCACGACGCGATGGAACGACTCGTAGCGCTATTGGATCACTCTGCGGCGGAAGTCCGCGACGCGGCCCGCACTTCCCTCGCAGAATTCAATTTCTCGCGCTTTCGGGGCGCGTTCGACTTGATGGACGACCCGACGCGGCAAAAAGTCGGCCGCCTGGTCGCCAAAGTCGATCCGGCTTCGATGAGCCGGTTGGCAGAACAGCTCACTTCGCCGTCTATTTCCACGAAGTTGCGGGCCCTCGAGATGGCGCAGGCGATGGACGCGGTCGACGCGGTCTTTGATCGGATTGCGCTGTTGGTTTACGATCCCGACATGGCAGTCCGCACCGACGCCGTGGCAGCGCTTGGCACTTGCCGGCGGGCCGAGGCGGTAGGGCTGCTCTACGAGGCGGAAATGGATGCCAATCAATGCGTCCGCGAAACCGCCAGCCGGTGTATCGAGCAGATTGCTGATCGGACCGCGGCCCAAGCCGAGCGCGACGCTTTGTATCCGGGAGACTTCGTCTGATGTTGATCCGGCTCGAACCATGGTCGTTGCTCGCTCGAACTCACGACTTGCGGAGCATGAGCGAAGGTTTCCGCAGCGTCGGCTTCGAAGACAAAGCCGTTGAGACGATGCTGGTGACGGGCGGCCTGATCGTCTTGTGTTTGACGCTGGTATTCATCGGGCGCTACTTCCGCCGCTTCGAGCGCCTCAAATCGTACAATAGCCCGCCGGAACTCTTTCGAGAACTCTGTCGCGTCCATCGGCTCGATTGGTCGAGCCGCCGGCTGTTGAAGCGATTGGCGGCGGAGTGGGAGATGACCAGCCCGGCGCTATTGTTCGTCGAGCCGGAACGATTCAACGCAGCCCGCCTGCCGGCGGACTGGCAGCCCAGCGCAAATCAACTCGAACGGATCCGCCAGCAGTTGTTCGAGACGCCGTAAAAGGCTAAGAGAAAGGCGGCAGATTCATGCGTCGAGTCAATGGATTCGCACCGCTTAGCCGCCCCGTTCCCCGACGAAGCCAATATTGAAGATTTAAACCAGCCGCCTCGTTTCCCGATACGAATCTACCATTAAGGAACTGCAAATGAATCGTCGGACAAAGCAAATTGGCGTTTTCCTCGCGCTCGCGGCGATTGTTGCCTTCGCCGGCTGGACGCCAATCTCGAAGTGGCTGAGAGTCCAAGCGGTCAGCAATTCGCTACACGGAAGGACGAAGTCTTTGGTCGAAAAGAACCCGCAGCTCCAACCTGCATGGGCGATCGCCATGCAAGACGACGTTCTCACTTTGCCCGAGGCAACGGTGATTGTCGAGGCGGCCGGTGAGAAGGTTGAGCCCGAGAAATAAAGCGTATAAAACGGCCGACAACCAAATTGGGACCGGTCCAATCGTCGAGTAAATGGATCGGTCGCCTTAGTTAGTCAAGGCTTTTTATGGACGCCGTAACTAAGGCGACACGCGCAAATAGTTGCCCGAAGGGGCGGTGCGATTGGGCGTACGGGGCCGAAACGGCGTCGACTCGCCGCGGGTTGCGCCCGAACCAGGTACCGGTTGCGGTGGGAAATCGGAAGCCCGAGCTCCAGACCCTAGCTTTACCACGCGATCGTCGGGTGCGTAGCCGATCTGGTTGAGGAACTTGTCGAGCGTGATCCGTTCGACGCCATTGGTCTGGGCGTCGGTGCTCATCGTCGTCCAGCCTACTTGCAGCTCGGCTTGATTTCCGCCCTCGGGATGCTCGCCCAGCACGAGATAGCGCGTGTTGACGGTGATCTCGCCGACGGGTTTGCCGTCGTCGCCGAGATAGGCGTCGACCGTACCGCCGTTGAGCTCGACCAGATCGCGGGCAAGTTTCATGTCGCTGCGGCCATCCCCGTCGAGGTCGATGATGCCCGTCAGAGCAAATCGCAGTGTCTTGCCGCGGTGCCAGACTTGGCTATAGATCTGATCGCCGGTGAGAATTGGATTCCGCGGGTCGTCGTTCGTAATCCGGGCTTCGGCCATGTGATCGCCGAGAATTCGCGTGACCTCGATGCTGCCCTTCTCGGCGGTTTTAGCCGGATCCAGAGCGTCGGCGTCGAATACGCTGAACGTAATCTGCCGCCGAAGCGCGTCGGCCGCACCGAGATTGATCCACACGGTGCCGTCCTGGTTGACCCAGGAAACTCGCCCGTCCGGGACCTCGAAGCTCTCGGCCGACTTCGACACTTCGCTCAGCAGGTTTTCCTTGGCGAGTTCGCTTTTAGTGAGATTCACAGTCAGTTCCTTCAACTGCGCGTTAATTCCGGCGAGTTGTTCTTCGTAGCGAGCTTCCTGCTTATCCAGATTGTCTTGCAGCTCTTGTTTCGTTCTCTCGAGCGCGTCGCGGTCTTTCTTGTGGTGATCTCGTTCGGTCGCCGCGTCTTCTTTCGCAGAATTCGCCTCGGCAAAATATTGCGCGACCTTCTTTTCGTTTTCGCCCTCGATCGCCAGCAGGCGGTCCTTCAATTCCTTGAGCTGATCCTTGGCCGCCACTTCGCGCGAGGAAATCGCTTCGTTCTCTTTGGCCAGGTACTCGACAATGTTCCGATACGACTGGCGATCTTCGCCGAAGTTGGCGCCGTAGCGCTTCATGTCTTCATCGAATGTTTTCTTCACGTCTTCGGCGCTGTCGTTCTCGCCGACGCCCATCATGCCGCGATACTCTTGCGACTCAGCCGCAAGAGTCGTCTGAGCGGTCTGCGCTTCGCGGAGGCGGTTGTCCAAGTCGGCGGCGCGCGTTTCCGAATCGCCATAGCTCTTCCAGCCGACGTACGCGGCCACGAAAGCAATAATGAACAGAATCACAAACGCGATCAGGGTGAAGACCAGCCCTTGATCTTGCCGCGCAGCCATGGCGAAACCTCTTAGGTAGGTTCGGGCTTTCCAGCCCGACGTCGAGACAAAAGCAGCCGAGACGGATATGGCGGGCGGAGTAGCCCGACATATATGGGAAGCGTTCCGGTTCTTCCCTGCAATCCATTATCGCAGGCCGCCCGTTCGTGACAAAACGCTCGAGCGTTCGGCCGCGCGCGGCAACAGTTGGCACTCCGGCAGTGGGGCCGGCCGCAGAGCTGCGATATCGTCCTAAGTCCAGCTTAGTTAGGGGATTAACGCATGTCAACGAACCGGATACCATGAGGGGACTGCCACCGCGCGGTGGTTTTCTCGATGCTACAACCGGCCCGCCATCCCGACCCTAAATTCACCATGCCAGTCGAAAACTATCAGAGATCGTTTACCGGCTGGAGCGAGCCGGCGGCCGACGGCGAGGCCGAGAATGGCTCGGGGGCAGCCACGCCCAGTCGGCAGCCGCCGTCGATCGCCGGCTGGCAAGTGTATGTCGTCGACGCCCATTCGCTGATCTTCCAGGTGTTCC
>JANNTD010000079.1:0-7225 GCA_031403315.1 Planctomycetota bacterium | reverse complement strand
TCCCAGCGGCCCGGCCAAGAGCGCCGGCAGCATGATCAGTTCGGCCACCACGCCAGCCAGCAAGATCGACATCATCAACCAGCCCAGCCGCTGGGTCGGCGTGAAGGTGCTCAAGACAAACACCGACAGGCTCAAGCCACTGATCAGCGCCGCTTGCAACGTGGGCGGAGCGCAATGGCGATAGGCACTGCGTATCGCCGCTCGACGATCGCGGAGCCGATCCAAGTCGCCTCGATACCACGTAAGAAAATGAATCGTATCGTCGACGGCCACGCCGAGAGCGATGCTGGCCGACGTCATCGAGCCGATATCGACGTTGATCCCGAGCCAGCCCATGGCGCCAAAAATCACGAGCACTGGCAGCACGTTGGGCATCATCGCCACCGCCCCGCCGGCAATGCTCCGCGAGACGAGCATCAACAGCGGAGTGATTGTGACGAACGACCAAAACGTGCTCTGCATGAGGCTGTCGAGCAAAGCCCGCTGAGCCTTGTAAACAATGGGCACGACGCCGGTGTAAACTGCGGAAATCATGTCGGCACTGGGCTGCTCATTCGACACGACGAAATTGTGCTGACCGGGGCTAGTATTGCGGGCATCGGCGACGCGGATGCCGGCGTCACGAATTTCCTTGATCTGAGCATCCGTAAACGGCCCCGTGACTGCCACGCAGTCGAATTTCTTGAGCGCTTCAAAGAGCTTGGACTTCTGCGTCTGGTCGAGCTTGCCGAGGTCGTAGGATGCATACGTGGGCTTGAGCCTCGCGTTGTCGAGAAACAGCTTCCAGGAATCGGTGAAGATCCTCTGCGGATCGACTGCCTGCTTTTTGTCGGCAGCGTCATCGACGGAAGCCGCTGCGCGCGGGTCCCAAATGCAAACGGAATCGCCGGCGAACGATTCGCCCGGGTGATCGCTGACGAGCTGACCGAGCACCAGTTCTCGCAATCGCTGAGCAGCGAGCACCGGCTCGACGACCGAGCGGACACTCTCAACAAATTGGCCATAGTCGAGCCCGCGGAAGGCGGCGGCGCGCAGACTCACGCGCCACAGCTCGGCTCCGTCGGACGCGTCGGTGGCCAGGTAGCCGCTCTTGGTCAGGTTCTTGTGGCTGGCCTCCAACTGAGCATTGGTCGTGGCGCGGCGGCCGATCCAGCCGACGTCGCGACGGCCGGCCGGAACGGCAGGGGCAAACGTGGCCGCCGCCATCGGCGGGCCGACCAAGTTGCGGCCGTCAGGACCCAGCTCACGTTTGATCGTGTCTTGAATCCAGGCCACCATTTCCATCCGTTCCAGGAACGACAGCGTATCGGGAATCTGTTCGACCTCGACGTCAATCTCGTTGTCGCGAATCGAATCTTTCGGGAACCGGACGACGACTTCCATCGGCACCAGCCGCGCAACATTCTGCTCGAGCCAGACGTAGTCCTGGCGAACTTGGGCGCTGCTGTCGAAGAGCTTCAGCAGGTCGATCGACGTGTGCATTTTCGTCACGCCGTAGCCCACCACCGAGATGAACGTTATGCAGGCAATCGTGACGGCCACGTTGTGGCGGATGAGGAAACCGCAGACCGTGGACCAAACCGCCTCCGACCACATGGTGCCGGCATGTGGATCGTGCCGCTTATGTGGCCCATCGTCGTCCGCGCCCTTCTTTGGCAACCAAGCGCGGGCGGGCCACATCTGTAGCGCCGCCGGCAGCAACAGGAACAGCATGATCAGCATCAGGAACACGCCGAGCGCCGAGAACACGCCAAATTTCCGGATCGGTTCGATGTCGCTGACGTACAGCGAGCCGAGCCCAATGCCGGTCGTGCAGGAGCACAGGAGCGCAGGCTTCCAGCCGTGACCGATCGCAGCGTCCGCCGCGCCTTCGAGCCCGTGTTCCTTGATCGCTTCGCGGTAGTAGTTGACCAGATGCACGGCGCCGGAAATCGCCAGCACGTACAATAGCGACGGCATCGACATCAAGATGGCGTCCATCGTGTTGCCGGTCCAGTAAACCGCCGCCAGCCCGGCCGCGGCGCTGAGAATGCCGCAGGCGAATACGATCGCCGTGAGTCGAATGCTGCGCAGCGACCACCAGGCCAAGATCAATCCCAAGACGCCGGAGATGGTGCCCAGCCGCGCGATGGTCCGGCTGCCTTCTTCGTCGATTGCGACATTTTCGACGGGCGGCCCGCCGAGGCGTACCGATGCCTTGGGAATGCCGCATTGCTCAAGCGCTTCCCACAAGATGCCGGGCTTCCGCTGCCAGGGTAGCGAGCCATCGGCCACGTGTCGGCCGAGGACCGAACGAAAACTCTTGATTGCGGCATCGGAAAGCATGACGACAACGCATGTCTGCTTGTTGTCCGGCCCGATCAATACATCCTGCAATCGCTCGCGGGCTTCCACATAGGGAATCTCTGACGGCTTCGAGGTGAGATCGTCCAACAGCCGCCGCGCGGTCGTCACCGCTTGAAACATCCCCTGATAGCCGGCAGGCTCGCCGGGGGCGGGCTTCACGTCCGGGTCCGATCCCTGCATCAGGAACTTGGCCAGCCGCTCGATCCGGGGATCGTCTGGTTTTCCGTCTGGCAGCTCCGGATTGTCGCCCAGCGTGCAGCCGTCCCAACTGATCAGCACGAACTGGTCGGCGACGAAATGCTGGCGGAACCAGCGGAGCTCGGTCGTTTCGCGGAAGTTCTTCGGCAGCCAGTCCTGGACTTTGTTGGCGTTGCTCTTGATGGCCTTCTGCGCACCTTGAATCAACAACGGCGTCGCGAAGGCGAACGCCATCAGTATCGGCAGCGAGTACCGCGCGAAAAACGGCTTCGATTTGGTCATTGCGTCTTCGCTCTGGGGTCGCGGGACGTGTGGCGTCGTGCCACCGCTTCCAGCCGGTCACTCGCCGGCGATCACACGAATTCGATCGGAGCGATTGGTTGGGCCCGATCGCAGCATTTCGCCGAGGTTAGCCGGCTAATCAGTTAAATAGCTCCTCGGAACATCTGCCGACCGTGTTCGCCGGTTCGATTGATCCTCCCACGTTGAACGACCCGTATCTGGTCCATGACATCTGCCCGAGTGTCGCTCGGGCTAGAATATGGCCGGTCAATGTGAAGATTCCATTGTAAACCTGGGGGCTGCCGCGTGTCGAGGCGAGCTAGCCGGTCATGGCATTTCGAGCCGCGAGCGGCAATAATCGACCGATACCTCGTCTGGGGCATTCATCTGGATCGCTCGACTTCAATTGCGAAAGTGCAAGGTGGAACGCCAATGCAACGGCTCTTCGTGACGATACTTGCCGGTTGGGCAGTCTGGGTCGTCAACCAACCGGTGCTGGCAGCAGAGACAAATGTGCCGCCCGCCGCGATGGGGGCAGCGGCCGAATGGCCGACGCCGACGAATGTGTCGCGGCCTTGGACGCGGTGGTGGTGGCTCGGCTCGGCGGTCGATGCCGAAAACCTGACGCGGCTGTTGGAGACCTATCACGCTGCGGGCTTGGGCGGTGTCGAGATCACGTCGATCTACGGTGTGCAGGGTGCCGAAGAGCGCGAGTTGCGGTTTCTCTCCAAGCAGTGGGTCGACGCATTGCGGCATGCGGTTCGCGAGGCGAAGCGGCTCGGCATGGGCGTCGATTTGCCGACCGGCTCCGGCTGGCGGACGGGCGGGCCGAGCGTGACTGAAGCCGATGCGAACGCCGAATTGGTCTTGCAGCAGGAACTGCTGGCAAGCGGTGGTGAGTTCCGCCGCACGTTCGACGGGCCGCTACCGCAGGCACTCGTCGCCTATGGCGATGATGGTCAAGTGGTCGATCTCAGCGATCACGTCGCGGGCAACCGTGTGGAGTGGGACGTGCCGACCGGTCATTGGACGCTCTACACCGCGACCGAGCGCTGGTCGAAAGACAACGTGAAGCGGCCTGCCCCCGGCGGCGAAGGCCGGAACATCAATCCACTCTCGCGGCGTTCGCTCGAAAACTTTCTCGCCTATTTCGGCAAGGCGCTCGACGACGTGCCGGCCGAAGGCATCCGCGCCCAATTTCACGATTCGTATGAATACGAAGGCAATTGGTGCGACGACTTCTTCTCGCAGTTTGAGAAGCGGCGCGGCTACAAATTGCAGGAACATCTGCCGGCGCTCAACGGCGCGGGCGATCCCGACGAAGTCGCCCGCGTGAAGCACGACTATCGCGAAACGGTCTCCGATTTAGTTTTGGAGAACTTGATCGAGCCATGGACCGCCTGGTCGCACGAACATGGCATGATCTCGCGCAACCAGTCGCACGGTTCGCCCGCGAATTGGCTCGACCTCTACGCGGCGTGCGACATTCCGGAGATCGAAAGCTTCGGCCGGCTCGTGGGCGGCGACACCAATCGGCTCGTGTTCATGTTCGCTTCGTCGGCCGCGCACGTCACCGGCAAGCCGCTTGTCTCGAGCGAGTCGGCCACTTGGATCGACGAGCACTTCACGGAAACACTTGGCGGGGTGAAAGAGATTGTCGACCGATTGCTTTTGGCCGGCGTGAATCACGTCGTCTATCACGGCACGGCCTACTCGCCGGCCGACGCCGCCTGGCCAGGTTGGCTGTTCTATGCATCCGCGCAACTCAATCCGCAGAATCCGATCTGGCGCGACTTCTCGACGCTCAACGAGTACGTGACCCGCTGCCAGTCGATTCTCCAGTCGACGCGGCCCGACAACGACATCCTGCTCTACTGGCCGATCCACGATTCCTGGCAGGACCCGCGCGGATTGCGCAAAGTTATTCAAGTCCACAACAGCCGCGAGTGGTTGGACAACGATTTCGGCCGCGCCGCCGAATGGCTCGTCGAACAAGGTTACACTTACGACTACATCTCGGACCGGCAACTCGCTAAATGTCGCGTGATCGACGGCGAAATCGAAACCTCCGGCAAAGGCCGCTATGCGATTGTGCTGGTGCCGGGGGCGAAGCTGATGCCGCTCGCGACGCTCAAAAACCTAGTGAAAATGACCGAAGCGGGGGCGACGATCGGGTTTCTCAACACGCTGCCGACCGGCCCGCCGGGCCTAGTGTCGAAAGAAGAACAAGCAACTTGGGATCAGGCTTTCCAACGACTTCGAACCGGAATGCCCGACCGGCCCCGCGCGTCCTTGTCGGCACAGAGTTGGCTGGTAGATTCTCGACTGGGAACAGGGCGGACGCTGTTTTCCAGCGATTGGATGGCGCTATTGAATGCGGCTGCTGTGCAGCGTGAATGGTTGGGGTCGGGCGATCGCTCGCTCGCATTCCATCGCCGGGCCTGGGACGGCGGTCATGTGTATTTCGTCAAAAACGAATCCAAGCAGCCGTTCGATGGAGCGATCGAGCCGGCCGTTAATTTTGCCTCGGCCGTCATCATGGACCCACAAGACGGCCGGATCGGCTCGGCGGCAGTGCAACAGGTGGGCGAATCAGGCAAGAAATCGCTGCGACTTCAACTGGAGCCCGGTCAGGCGCTATTTTTTAAGACATACCACACGCCGGTCGACACAGTCTCTTGGAATTATCGCACGCTCGCCGGCGAACCGACGCAGCTCGAAGGATTGTGGGGTGTGGAGTTCATTGAAGGTGGACCCAAGCTGCCGCCGCGATTCAACACCCACCGTTTGGCAAGTTGGACAGAGTTGGCTGGGCCGGAAGGGGAGCGATTCGCCGGCACGGCGCGCTACACGATTCGCTTCGCGCGGGACGTGGAGGCGAAGCGGTATCTCCTTGATTTAGGACAGGTCGCCGAAAGCGCGCGGGTGGAGCTAAACGGCAAGCCGGTGGCGACGCTGGTTGGTCCGCCGTACCGGGTGGAAATTGGGCCGCTCTTGGCGGAGAATAATCTGCTCACGGTCGAGGTCACGAGCGTGGCCGCCAATCGGATCCGCGATCTCGACCGCCGCGGTGTCAAGTGGCGGATCTTCAAGGACATTAATTTGGTGAATATCAATTACGGGCCGTTCGATGCGTCGGAGTGGCCGGTGCGGGCGGCGGGGCTGTTGGGACCGGTGACGCTCACACCGTTGGCGGAATAGCATTGGGGTGCTATCGAGATTTTATTTTTTCGGGGGGACGGCAATCGTGAGTGTAAACGAAGCATCGATCAAGTCGGCCTACGCGGCCGCGAAGGATCGCTACGCAGCGCTGGGCGTTGACACGGACGCGGCGTTGAAGCGGCTCGCCGCTATTCCGATTTCGCTCCACTGTTGGCAGGGGGACGACGTCGGCGGATTCGAAAACGCCGGCGAGGAGCTCGGCGGCGGCCTGGCCGTCACCGGCAATTATCCCGGCAAAGCCCGCACTCCCGAGGAGCTACGCGCCGACTTGAACCAGGCGCTCGCGCTCGTCCCCGGTTCGCATCGCCTCAACTTGCACGCTTTCTACGGCGAGTTCGGCGGTCGCCGCGTCGATCGCAACGAGATTTGCCCCGAACATTTTCAGGGTTGGATCGAATGGGCCAAGAGCCAAAAAGTCGGCATCGATTTCAATCCGACCTTTTTCTCGCACCCCAAAGCGGCCGACGGCTTCACGCTCGCGAGCGCCGACCGGGGCATCCGCGAGTTCTGGATCGAGCACGGTATCCTCTGCCGGCAGATCGGCGTAGCATTCGGCAAGGCGCTCGGCTCGCCCTGCGTCACCAACGTCTGGATCCCCGACGGCTACAAGGACCTGCCGATCGACCGCCGCGGCCCGCGCGAACGGCTGGCCCAATCGCTCGATGCGATTTTCGCCGAGAAGCTCGATCCGAAGCACAATCTGGACGCCGTCGAGAGCAAGTTGTTCGGCATCGGGTCGGAGAGTTACGTCGTCGGTTCGCACGAGTTTTATCTCGGCTATGCGATCCGCAATAAGACGCTCCTTTGTCTCGACGCCGGCCATTTCCACCCGACCGAAACGATTAGCGACAAACTCTCGTCCGTGCTCACATGGCTCGACGAGATCTTGCTGCACGTGAGCCGCGGCGTCCGCTGGGACAGCGACCACGTCGTCGTGCTCACCGACGAGCTCGAAGCGATCGCACAGGAGCTCGTCCGCGGCGACTACCTGGCCCGCACGCACATCGGTCTCGACTACTTCGACGCCAGCATCAACCGCGTCGCCGCCTGGGTGATCGGTACGAGGGCGATGATCAAGGCGCTGCTCTTGGCGCTGGTCGAGCCGACGGCGAAGCTCCGTGAAATGGAGCGAGCCGGCGATTTCACCGGTCGGCTGGCGATGCTCGAAGAGACGAAG
>JANNTD010000078.1:0-2246 GCA_031403315.1 Planctomycetota bacterium | reverse complement strand
GGCCAGTCCGGTGGCCACTTGCCGGAACAGGGCGTCGGCACTTTGGGCGGAGGTGACAATTGAAAACTCGGGCGACGTGTTCCAGAGCCAATCGCTCATCGTCGTCTGCCACTCGGCGCCATGCACGACCGGGTCGGTGCTGGCCGAAAACACATAGTCGATCGCCCACCAGCCGAGCGTCGTGGCCACGAGCCCCATCGCCCCCAGCACGAGCACCCGCGCCAAAAGTGCGATCCGCACGGCTCGCAACAACACCAGCCAGCGAAATAATTCGTTCCAGGAGACTTCACGCAACTTGTCGTGTTGATTGATCATCGGCCAATAATGCGAAAAGTGAGCAAAAGGCGGGGGTGGGGTAGCGTGCCGATTATAGGCGCGTGCGACCGTCATGCCTAGCCGACAGCGAGAACCGGATAACTTGCCCCGCTAGTCGTCGTGTGGATCGCCGTTCGAGCTGGCGTCGACCGCATCGGCTGCCGGCCGCTCGTCGGCCTCCGGATCGGGCACCGCCGGCAAGCTGTACGATTCATCGAGCCAGCGGCCGAGGTCGATCGAGCGGCAACGATCGCTGCAGAACGGCTTGGCGTTCGACTGAGCGGGATCGAATTCTTTTTCGCAAGTTGGGCAGCGCATGATTTCGCCAGTTCCAGACCCCTTCGTCTAAAAACCTTGCCAGCCACACCACTCGAGCCAATGGTAAATCCACGGGTGCGTCCATGGATTCCACGTCGGATAGCTGACCGAGAGCGCGCTCAACGTGAGTAGCATTGCGGCGAAGGCGATGCCGACGGTCGACCGTGCGAGCCGATCGGCGGCGGGCAGCATCACGACGAGCCAGAGCGGCGTGAACCAGAACATCCAGCGGAAGCCGCTCGTCATGCCGCCGTAGTTGCGGTCCTCCTGCGGTCGGAAACCGATATAGAACACGAGGCACACCAGCGTGAGCGCGCCGATCATCGCCGCCAAATCGCGGCGCGAGGGGTCGCTCGACTTGAGCCACAAGGCGATGCCCTACATGCTCATCAGCCACACCGGCGTGAGCGAGAAAATGCCGTGATGGCCGACGAGCACGTGTACCGCGTACAGGAGCCGAGTCGGCTCACCGCGGTCGATGCCTTGGCGATCGAGCCAATAGCTGTCGCGCTCGACGCCGCCCGCGGTGTAGGAGTAGGCGTACCAATTGTCGCTTGGATCTGTCGCGCTGCGGTGCGCGTAGGGCGGCAGCAGGCTCTCGTGGGCGAGGTAGTTCGTCGCAAAGAACGCGGCCACGACGACCAAAGCCGCGGGTGCGAACGCCAAGAACGTTTCGCGCGGTGTGCGCAGGAGCAATAGAAGTCCCATCGCCGCGAGCAGCGAAAGTGCGGGAAGTTCATCCGCCGCCGTGAACGCCGCCGCGAACCCGGCGAGTGCGAAGTAGCGCCATCGCCGCTCGCCGTCGCAGTAGATGCGGACGAACGCATACAGCGCGATCGCCGCGCTCACCGCCGCCACCAAATGATTGTTGAGCACGACTGCAAAGGTCGTTAGCAGCGTCCCGAACGTCGCCACCGCCATCACGAACACGCGGCCCCAATCGGTCGTGCCGAGTCGCTCCACCAGCTTCGCCAGCAGGAAATACATCAGGACGAGCGGCAGGATATTCACCGTGAATAGCATCAGCCGGCCAACTTCGTAGGGCTCGTCGCCGAGCGTCCAGCCGGTAAGGCGATGGATCACCCAATACTCTCCGGCCAGAATCGTCGCCAACAGCGGCGGCTTGCTCGAATAGAGATGCAGCTCGCCGTCGCGGCCGCGGTGCTGCACCATGTCGATCGTGTCCCAGGTCGGTTGGCCGACGATCGCGTCGATTTCGTAGGTGCCGTGGTCGACCAGAGAGCGAATCGTCATCCAGCGGCTGCGATCGTTCGCGCTCAGGAACGGCCGCTGCATGACCTCCTTGCCGCCGCGACTCTTCTCGAGCGCGGCCTTGTCGACCGAGTTGACCGCCAGCAGCCGCCCGGTCATGTTCCCCGCGGCGACGGCGATCAGCACCAGGTAAATACCCCAGCGGAGCCGCGCGGATTGGTCCTCGCTGGCAGCCGTCATGGCGTCTCGCTCGCTTTGCCGGTCGGCGCGGGTTGCGACACGCGGCCGGGGGCGGTGTGTTCCTGGATCGAATAGGTATCCGACTCGCGCACGAGGTACGCGGTGATCATTTCGCCCAAGAATCCAAACGACATGAATTGGGCCCCGATCATGATGAGCGC
>JANNTD010000077.1:0-8471 GCA_031403315.1 Planctomycetota bacterium | reverse complement strand
GCAAGCTCGACGACCCCGACGCCAAACCAATGGTCCACATCCGCAAAAGCGGTGGCAACTATTAGAGCGAATTGCCGGTGAGATGTACAAATGAGACAGCATGATCTAGCGATCATCGGCGGCGGCATCGTCGGTCTGGCGACCGGATATCGCTTTCTCGAACGGTTTCCTGACAAGACGGTCGTCGTCTTGGAAAAAGAAAACGCGGTCGCCAAGCATCAGACGGGCCGAAACTCCGGCGTGCTCCACTCGGGCGTCTACTATCGGCCCGGATCGCTACGGGCTCAAAACTGTCGCACCGGCAAGGCCGCGATGGAAGAGTTCTGCCAACGCGAGGAAATACCTTTCGACATTTGCGGCAAAGTGATCGTCGCCGTCGAAGAGAAAGAGTTTCCGCAACTCGAAAAGACGCTCGCCAATGGCACGGCCAATGGCGTCCGCTGCGAACGGATCGGCGCCGAACGATTGCGCGAAATCGAGCCACACTGCGCGGGCATTGCTGCCGTCTACGTGCCCGAGGCCGGCATCGTCGACTACGCTCAAGTCGCACGGCGACTGGCCGAGATCATTGGCGAGCGCGGCAGCCAGGTGGTCACGAATGCCCGGGTTACCGCGATTCGCCGCGACGCGAGCCAGGCGATCGTCGAATCGACGGCGGGCGAGTTTGCGGCAGGGCAGGTCATCAATTGTGCCGGGCTCTACAGCGATCGCGTGACCCGTTTGAGCGGCGTACAGCCCTCGACGCAGGTCCTACCGTTTCGCGGCGAGTTTTACACGCTTAAGCCGGACGCGCACCATTTGGTCAAGGCACTGATCTATCCGTGCGCCGATCCGAATTTTCCGTTCCTCGGCGTACATTTTACGAAGCTGATCCACGGCGGATTCGAATGCGGCCCCAACGCGGTGCTCGCCTGGGCCCGCGAAGGCTATCGGCATACCGACGTCAACCTGCGCGACCTGTGGGAAGTGCTCACTTACGGCGGCTTCTGGCGGATGGCTGCGCGGCACTGGCGGATGGGCTGCGAGGAAATGTGGCGGAGCTTCAGCAAGCCGGCCTTCGTCCGTGCGCTGCAACGACTAATCCCCGAAATCCGCGGCGATCAACTCGATTGGGCCCCGGCCGGCGTGCGGGCCCAAGCGGTAAGTCGATCGGGCGGCATCATCGACGACTTCATCATCGGCGAGACCGACCGCGTGGTGAACGTCGAGAACGCACCCTCGCCGGCCGCGACGGCCGCGCTCAATATCGGCCGGCTGGTCGTGGAACGCGTGGCGCCGCGGTTTGAGAATTAATGCTGTAAGTCGGTGGTTTAATGTTCGTGGTCCGTCGAGAATTACACACCCCTGACCCTTCGATAGCTGCTGCGATATACTGGTGATCAACACATTTCACTGTGCAAGACCCCAACTAGCTCCGATGACAAAACCTGCAAAACTGGCGATCGAAGATGGCACCGTCTACGCTGGCACCTCGATCGGTGCCGACGGCGAAGTCGATGGCGAAGTCTGCTTCAACACGTCGATGACCGGCTACCAGGAGATCCTCACCGACCCGAGCTACCGCGGCCAGATCGTCACGATGACGTATCCCGAGATCGGCAACTACGGCGTCAACGCCGAAGACGTCGAGAGCTGGCGACCGCAACTGGCTGGCTTCGTGGTCCGCGAGCACAGCCGCGTGCAGAGCAATTTTCGCTCCGAACAGAGCTTAAGTGAATACTTGCGGACCTCGGGCATCGTCGCCATCGAGTCGATCGACACACGAGCCTTAGTGCGCCGGCTGCGGTCGGGCGGGGCGATGAAGGGCGTTCTCTCGACCGTCGACCTCGACGACGCGAGCCTCGTCGCCAAGGCGCGGGCCAGCAAAGGACTCGTCGGCCGCGACCTGGTGCGCGAGGTGCTCCCCGACCAGCCGCAGGATTGGCAACAGCCGCTCAGCAAGTGGACGCATCTCAATGGGAAGCAGGGAGTTGGGAGCAGGGAGCAGGAAAACGATGGGCCGCATGTCGTGGCGCTGGACTTCGGCATGAAGTGGAACATCCCGCGGTATCTCTACGACATGGGCTGCCGGGTCACGATCCTTCCCGGCACCGCCTCGGCCGACGACGTGCTCGCCGTCGAGCCGGATGGCGTGTTCCTCTCGAACGGCCCTGGCGATCCCGAGCCGCTCGATTACGCGATTCGCACCATTCGCGGCCTGTTGGGTAAGAAGCCAGTATTCGGCATTTGCCTCGGCCACCAACTACTCGGGCTCGCCTGCGGCGCGAAGACGTTCAAGCTAAAATTCGGCCACCGCGGCGCGAACCACCCCGTGCAAAACCTCGAATCAGGCGCGGTCGAGATCACTTCACAGAACCACGGCTTCGCGGTCGAGGAAGAAACGCTCCCCGATTTTTTACAAATCACCCACCGCAGCCTCAACGACGAAACGATCGAGGGCCTCAACCATCTCGAAGTGCCCGCGTTTAGCGTGCAGTACCACCCCGAAGCGTCCGCCGGCCCGCACGACAGCCATTATCTATTCCGGCGGTTCTACGCAACGATTTCCCGCTGACTCCGCTGTCGCGAGAGATGCTCCTCCACAGGCTGGCAATTCCTACGTGAAGTTGTAGAATCGCACTTTCACGGTGGGGGGTATTATATTACCACCCATTTCGGCGCAGCCACTTGCGACCGAAGTTCAACTCGTCGCCGTTTAAGGAGACTCTGTCATGCAACTGTCCAGTGTCCAGGCGCTAAAAGAAGAATTGTTGTCGGTTCCGCGATCTTTGGTTGCTTCCGTGTCTGAATCGAGATCGTTTCGCGTCTTTTCCGCCCGACGAGAGACGGCTGCACGAACGATCGAAGGAATCGCGCTGGGCGTAACCAAGAACGGGCGGGACTATAAGTTAGCCGTCCGACAACAGGAGACCGGCCGCTTGGTCAGTACCATGACCGAGGCAATTCGCGAGCATGCCAAAGGGGAAGTCGACGTTCGCTTCATCGGCAAGTTGGCAAAACTGGCCGGCGAAACCTCTCCTGCATTTTACCAGGCGAAACGCAGACCCTTGCGCATTGGCTCTTCGATCAGCGACATTCAAACTGGATTCATCTCCGCCGGCACCCTCGGCTGCTTTGTGGCGCGGCGGCAATCGCCGCACTACCTCGGAATGCTTACGAACAATCACGTGATCGCCAACGAAAATGGCAACGCGGTCGGCAGCCCCGTCGTACAGCAAGGGACTTTGGACGGTGGCAAGAAGTCCACCGGTCTCGTCGGCGAACTCGGGAAATTCATCTCGCTTCGCGCGAGCGGCGTCAATTTCGTCGACGCGGCCATCGGCGATCTCTATGACGACGTCGATTTTGATCCTCGTCGCATTGGCAATCTGGGAAATCTAACGGGCCAAGCCGATGTGATGACATTGCCGCGCCTGTCCACCGTCTACAAGGTGGGACGGACAACGGGGCAAACTAAAGGCCGGATCACGGCGTTTGACTTGGACAACGTACTTGTAGAATATGACTTGGGTGACTTACGGTTCGACAATCAAATCGAAATCGAGGGCACAGGCAACAAAGCCTTCAGTGACGCTGGCGACAGCGGTTCGCTGATCGTCGATGACCAGTTGCGAGCCATCGGGTTGCTGTTTGCGGGCGGCGACGAAGGCGGCTCCAATAAAAAAGGGCTGACGTACGCAAATCCGATCGAAAAGGTCCTGGATGCACTTAAAGTGGACTTGGAACTATGAGCGATGGAACTGATTTGAAAACCGCTCAGGCGGCGAAGCCGAAAGCTTACCAAGTCTTCCGCAAATTGGTGGGCGAAGTGGCTGTGGGAATCACGCCGCTCGACGACGGGAAGTACGGCCTCAAGGTAAATCTGACGAAAGCCCCGGAGAAAGGGGTCCAGTTACCAAAGCAAATTGAAGGCGTCCCAGTCAAAGTGGACGTCGTTGGCAAGATTCGGAAACGCTGACGGTGGCTGCCGCCGCGATTGCCGTCATCTAGTCGCTGCCCACACAACTTGCTGAGGACTTCTATCGTTCGGTACTCATCAGCATGCCGATGATTTCGACCGCTGCAAAGATCTTGTGCGGCGGCAGCACGCTTTGACGGTAAAGCGAACACTGGGCGCCTTGCGCACAACGCAATTACGTCTCACAGACGCCAACAATTCGCGCGCGACGGTCCATCGGGCCAATCCATAGACATTCTATGCCTACCCATTGACGTTCTATGGGAGTGCCGGTATGATGCGTGCGAAGGAGTTACTCAATGGCGAGTTCCAATGACCGATCCGACCTGATGCAAGGCACGCTCGACATGCTCGCGCTGCGGACGTTGCGGAGTGGGCCGCTGCACGGCTACGCGATAGCCAACAAGATTCAGGAGTGCAGTGAGGGATTCCTGCGCGTCGAAGAGGGATCGCTCTACCCGGCCCTGCATCGCATGGAGCGGCGCGGTTGGATCGCGGCCGAATGGGGACTCTCCGAGAGCCGGCGAAAGGCCAAATTCTACGAATTGACCGACGCCGGCCGGGAACAACTCAAGGCCAAGGCCAAGACCTGGAACTTGCTGGTCGATGCGATTGGCGGTGTGATGGGAACTCGAACGGCAAAGGCATGAGCGATGTCGGGACTCGATTCGATCGCCGCTCAACGGCGCGTCGCCGATCCGCGCTCGATTCGCGAAATCGACGAGGAAATCCAAGAAGAATTGAATTTCCATTTGGAAATGCGTACTCACGACAACCTTCGTCTTGGCATGACGCAGGTCGAAGCGCGGGCCGCCGCCGCGGAGCGATTCGGCGACTTCGTACGCATCCGCAAGACATGCCGCGCAATGCTGGTGGGGGAACGAATCATGTTGCAGCGACTGCAAACTGGCTTGATCGTGATTCTATTGCTGGCCGTGGTTGCGATCGGATATCAAATGTTCTCGGCGCAGCGGGCCAACCAGGTGGCACTGGCCGAAGTCTCCGCGCAATTGGCGCGACTCAACAGCACGCCGGCCGAAGCAGCAGCGCCCAGTCGGGGTGTCGCACCGCCGGCGTGGGAGGCCGAACGGCCGCGCGTCGTTGAGACGTTTCCCGCCGATGGCGCCACCGATGTCGATCCGGCCACGAGCGAAATCCGCGTGACGTTCGACAAGGAGATGGCAGACCGAAACTGGTCCTGGGTGCAATCGTCGCCCGCTTCCTTTCCCAAATCCGCCGGCGATGTCCATTACTTGGCGGACATGAAAACCTGCGTCATGCCGGTCGAGCTCGAACCGGGGACGAAGTACGTCATCTGGTTTAACCGAGCCCAGTACCTGAACTTCAAGGACCCGGAGGGCCGCCCCGCCGAGCCACATCTCCTGACCTTTACGACACGAAAGTAACTTGTGTCCGCGTGGAATTCACAGCCAAATCCTATTCGCGAGGAATCAAATCATGTTAAATCGTTACGCGATGACGATCGGCTTATTGGTCCTACTCCAAACTCTGGCCCACGCGCAACATGGCGAGTACACCGTGGCCACGCTTCCCCCTGTAGTTGTGAAGACCGTGCCACAAGCGGGCGACATCAAGGTCGATCCGAACATCACCGAGATTCGGGTCACGTACAGCAAGCGGATGGAGGACGGCAGTTGGTCGTGGGGACAAATCTCGGACGACACGATGCCAAAAACGACCGGCAAGCCTCGCTATCTCGCGGATGGTAAGACTTGCGTGCTGCCAGTGAAGCTCGAGCCCGGCCACACGTACGTCCTGCAGCTCAATTCCTTGACGGGCAAGTTTGCCAACTTTAAAGACCGACAGAAGCGCCCTGCCGTGGCCTACCTGCTGGTGTTCCAAACACGAACAACAGGCGGCACGGCGGCGGCAAAGTAGCGGCCGCGCAGGCGCTCACCGCTCGGCGTTCACCAGCAAGCCGATGATTTCGATCGCGGCGAAGATCTTGTGCGGCGGTTGCACTTCTTGATGGCGGAGCGATTCCCACACGCCTTGCGCGTGGCGCAGATATTGGCGGCGGGTTTCTTCAATCGTGTCGTGACCCAAATCCGCGACCGCCAATTGCCAGGCCTCGACCGATTCTTGCAACGCGGCCGGGTCGCCGTCGATCGCGGCAAAGATCACGTCATCGAGCGCTTCCAAGCGCGCGATCACGTCCGGCCGCGTCTCCTCGCGCGACCAATTCGCCGATGGGGATGGACCATGTGCATGGCGATGGCTGAATGAATGTTCCACATTGCCCTGTGCGGAAGTCTCTCGTTGAAATCCCATGGCACAACTGCCCAAGAGCGCCGTTCACATAACCGTAGCGGCTTGTTCGTCGTTTTCGTCCGGAAAACACGGTCAGGCACACGCTGCACATCCGTGCGACTCGCACTAGCCCATTTCTGCAACCAACCAGCCGAACGGCTCGACGATTCCGTGCGGCTCGATCCGCAAGGGCACATGTTGTCGGGAACCGTACAAATCGCGGTACGCAGTGGCGCCAGCGACCGAACAACCGAAGGCTTGATATCGCGGGAAACGCGTCTGGCAACTGCCGACGAGCGTGGCGGCATGGGCTTCGGCGAATTCGCGTGGGTCCTCGATGTATCCGTCGCACTTGTCCGATTTCGTCAGCACCAGCGCCAGCGGGCGGCGCTCGTAGGTCCGCAAGCGCCGGTTTCGATTCTGCTCGTCGCGCAGGTCGCCCAACAGCGTGAGCAGCTTGAGCGCGACAAAGTCGTGCTCGTGATCGCCCGACTTGAGCCGTTCGGCGTCGACCAGCACCATCACGCCGGCGCAATTTTGCAGGATGGCCCGGATCGCGGGGTAGCGGCCGTCGTGCTCGGTCTCTTCGGTGAAGGCGTCGCCGGCCACGTCGGCAAACACGACCTCAATCGGGTGCCGCCGACGCCGACAATGGAATTGACAATGCACCCAGTGCCAGTGTTCGGGGTCGTGGTCGGTTTTTTCAGGGAACCATCCGGTCGACAGGGCCGTGGCCGTGGTTTGCTGCAGCGAGATCGACAGCGGCCCGCGGGCCGTCGTGTGCGGCAGGCCCACCTGCCGCGTCAGGATGTCCATCAGCATGCCGAGGTAGGTCGTCTTGCCGGCACCGCTCGCGCCGAGCACGGCAATCAGCCGCGGCTTGTGCTTCACGGTCTCGGCCTGGTGCGCGAGCGCCATCGGTGCGCGGCAAGCGCGGCAACGTGTCGCCGAACGGCAGTTTTCCTGTTTGCAGATCAGGCACTCGATCGGTGCCGCCTGTTGGGCAAGCAGATACGATTCCAGCGGAATTTGGGCAAGTGATGACATAGTGGTGAACGATTCGGGATTCAGGAGTCAGAATGCAGGGCGACGTGGCGAATCAGTCGGTGACTAGATGGATGCGGCGAATACTTCTTCTTCGTGCACCGCGACGGCTGGTTGTTCCGCGCCGTCGTCTTGCACGTCGTCGTCCTCGGCAACTTCTAGCGTCGACATCGGTAGCGCCAGGCGGAAGCCGATGTTGTGCCGGCGTGCGAGCGGATGTTCGCCGCTTTGGTAATGGCAAGTGGCGTGATTCTCGAAGTAGGTGTCGAACGCGCCGCCACGCACGCTCTTGAACGTCTCGGGCACGTGGAACGAGGGCTCGACGGATGCCAACAGCGGTGAGCCGGACCATTCCCACACGTTGCCGACAAGCTGGTGCACGCCGCCGACGCTCACGCCGTCGGAGTACTCATCCACGTCGACTGGTCCTGTGCGGTGCGAACCCCACAGATTCGCGCGGCGGATATCGAACGACTCGCCCCAGGGATAGCGACGCTGGGCGATCCGGCCCGGTGCCGATTCGACCGGCCACGAGCCGGCCTTGGTCCATTCGGCATCGGTCGGCAGCCGTTTACCGGTCCAGCGGGCGTAGGCCGACGCTTCGTACCAGCTCACTCCGACCACGGGTCGTCGTTCGTCGCCGCATTTGTAATGCCCTTCGAGCCAGTACCTGGGGCCGGGTTGGCCCGTCTCGTCCACGAAGTCCAACAGCGCCGGCAGCGCCTCTTCGTCCCAGTATTCGAGCTTTTCGTAGCCGCCGGCGCGGACGAACTGCTGGTATTCGAGGTTGGTCACCGGGTAGCGATCCAGGTACAGAGTTTCGACGCGGTGCATGAACCGCTCGAGCACCTTCGGAGTGGCGTCGAAAGCGCCGCTCGAGGAACTGGCTTGCTCGGCAAGCGGGCCCAGCAACACGCGCCCGGCCGGCACCAGCCCCATCGCTTCGTCCAGGTGCCGCACCGCGCGGGTGATGTGCTCGCGGTCCAAGTGGCGATTCATTTCCGGCCGCAAGAGAAGTGCGTACCTTCCCATCTCCAGCATCTCGCGGACCAAGGCGTCGGCGCTCTGCGGGAGCTCGCCGAACTCGGGATGCCCAGGCAAACTCGGCGGGAGCGGCTGCGGTCGGACTTCCGACTGGCTGTCCTGCCGCGTTCGCGGCCAGCGCTCATGTTTAAAGACGTGCGTCGCTTCGCGTCGC
>JANNTD010000076.1:0-5480 GCA_031403315.1 Planctomycetota bacterium | reverse complement strand
GGTGAGTTGATCGTCGACCTCGTCGAAGCGGGCAAGCATTTCACGGCGACGATCGATCTGGCCACCGGCCGGGCCGTGCTCGGTGCCGGGGGCCTCGCTGGCTTTGCCCCGGCCGCCGAAACGCCGATCAAGAAACAAGGCGCTTATCGCGTCGCGTTCGCCAATTTCGACGATCAGTTGCGGCTCTGGGTCGACGGCACGCTCGTCGAGTTTGACGCGAGCACTGAATACGATGCGGCAGCAGTCTTCGGCAGCCGCGAGGAGATTATTCCCAAAACGAGTGCCGAGGATGCCGGCGACCTCGCCCCCGTCGGCATCGGCGCTCGCGGCGCCAAGCTTTCGGTCACCCGGCTCCAAATCTGGCGCGACATTTATTATGTCGCCGACAGTTGGGAACGGGCTCGCATGCCCGACGTGGTCACCGATTTCGATCACCCATTCGACCCGGTGCTGGCGAACCTGCCGTTCGACTCGTCGCTGTGGAGCCGTTTCCGCGAGCGCAACCGCGTCGAGTTCCCGCTTGGCGAGGACCAGTTCTTCGTGATGGGCGACAACAGCCCCGAGAGCTCTGACGCCCGGCTCTGGCTCGGTGGCGGCGGAAGGACGGGCGGCCGGCCCGGCGGTGCATACCTCGAACGACAACTGTTGATCGGCAAAGCGCTCTGCGTCTACTGGCCCCATTCCTGGAACCGCATTCCCGGCACCCCGATCCCGTTTCCATTGTTCCCCAACGTCGAGGACATGCGATTGGTGAGATGAGAAGAGTTGAGGGTTGAGGGTTGAGGGTTGAGAGTTGAATGTTGAGGGACGGAGCAATGTCGCCTGACACTCAACATTCAACTCTCAACCATCGACTCTCAACACTTGCGTCATGGAGGACGTCCCTGTGTCACTCTTGAAAGTTCGCGGCTTGGTGAAGTCCTACGGCAGCCGCCGCGTGGTCGACGGCGTCGATTTCGAAGTCTTTCCCGGCGAGATCGTCGGCCTGTTGGGCCCCAACGGCGCCGGCAAAACGACCACCTTTCGCATCGCCTGCGGCATGATCGATCCCGACGCCGGCACCGTCACGCTCGCCGACCAGGACGTCACCAGCTGGCCGATGTATCGCCGCGCGAAGGAAGGCGGCATGGGCTACCTCGCCCAGGAATCCAGCGTCTTCCGCAAGCTCTCGGTCGCCAAGAACCTGCTCGGCGTGATGGAGATGCTCGGCATCGACCGCCGCACCCGCAACCGCCGCTGCGACGAACTGCTCGAACAATTCGGCATCACGAAGCTCCGCCGCGCGAAGGCCCTCTCGCTCTCGGGCGGCGAACGGCGGCGGCTCGAGATCGCCCGCTCGCTCGTTTCCGACCCGCAAATCATTCTGCTCGACGAGCCGTTCACGGGCATCGACCCGGTGACGATCGACAACATCCAAGGCATCATCCGCGATCTGCGCGACCGCGGCATCGCGATCCTGATCACCGACCACCAGGTCCGTGAGACGCTCGAAATCACCGACCGCAGCTACGTCATCCGCGCCGGCCAGGTCCTTTGCCACGGCCGCCCACGCGAAGTTCTCAACAACCCCGAAGCCCGCAAATACTACTTCGGCGAAGGCATGGACGTGAGCCTGCACGGCGCGGCTTGAATTTAGCCGCGTCGCGAGCGACGCGCGGCCTGCTACAATGACGTCGATGACCGCGACGTTCCCACTACTCGCCGCCGCATCCACGAAACCCTGGCCCGACGGGATCGATAGCGCCGCGATCCTCTGGTACCTGGCCATTGCCTTCGGTGTGCCGGTCCTCGGCTACATCTGCATGGTGCTGGATTACCGCGCGTATCTGCGGTCGCTCCGCCGCGCGATCATGGTCGTCACCGGCTATCGCACCGATCTTCCCGAGTGGATGCGAAAGAACACGCCGCGCTGTATCCTCGCGCTCGGCCTCGTGATGCCCTGCACCACCGACGACGTGCTCGCCGCCTATCGCCGCAAAGTGAAACAGCTCCACCCCGACCGCGGCGGCGACCGCCGCGAGTTCTTGCGCCTGCAGGCCCACTTTGAGCAGGCAATGGCGTTTGTCGAGAATCGATGACGCCGCCGTGGCGATCCTGCGGCACGACGACATAGTTGAGCTGACTTCGGACAAAATTCCAACTTATCGGACGATCGACGCAACCTCTGCGATCAACCGGCCGCCGCGGGAGAATCTCGATTGGGAAACGCGCCGTCGGCGGCTCGGCGTGCAGCGCTTTGTTCGGCCCTTGGATTGTCTGAAGATATGCTTGTCACCGATACGTAGACGCTTTGATTCCAAGTTTCGTCAGTCGAGCCATGACACCTGATGCAATGGGTTCTCGGAGGCGGTCGGGAAGCTTTCCGAGCCGTGACCGCAACTCGGAGTCTGTTGTGCATCCGGCAGCCTCCAACGCCTTCAACGCATACAGCAGCGCTCCCATGCTATGATCTGCGAAGTGCGCTGTGGCGGCCGCTTGACCGGCCGCACGCGCAGCAGCGATTGCAGCCTGGTCGGTAGCTTCTCGCGCTGCAGCATGGGCGGCTACCGATGCTTTCATGGCGGCGCCTGTTTTCACGTCTCCATTCGCCCATGCTCGAACGATCTCCAACGCACGCTTCGGGCGATTGTCGTTGCTAGACCGGGTGAATAGATGCAGAACACCATCAGCACACTCAGCAGCCCAACGAGCTAGAAAGGTATGGTTATCTCTATCCAGCGGTCCACCTCGGTGAGCCGCAACAAAGCGTCGGTCTCTCATGGTGAGTTCGTATCGTCGTTGATTCTGTTCCGTGGCGGAAACGCCGAAATTCAACTGTTTGCGTGGCCGAACGATCAAGCTCAGTTGCCCGCCGCAACGCGTGGCGGGAATGCACTTGAGTATAGCCAACCCGAGCCAATTGGCCAGTCGCTTGGCCAACTCCGGCACAGACATTGGGTTGCGGTGTCCCTCGTCCCGGATTAGCGTGTGGTTCAGAGGGGCCAAGGCAGGAGCGTCGTCGACTGTCGCGACGGTCAGGCACCAATTTCGCCGCCGAAGATCGGTTCGCCGGCGTCGACGGAGGCTTCGGCTGCGGCGGCCAAGCTGATCGCTTCCGCCGACGTGGGCACCTGGTCCACGATCCGCACTCGACCGGCCAGCCATAGACTCGATAGCGTCGCGGCGGCGGCGATCCAGCCCACGGTGCCGAAGTGCTCGATCTTCCCGTGAGCCGATTGCGTGACGATGATCCCACCGAGGTACGCTCCCAACCCGGCGGCGACGTGCTGCACCGACGAATTGGCGCTCAAGAATGCACCGCGCCGCCGCGGCTCGACGCTGCTGGTGATCATCGCCATGGCGGCGATCATCCGGCCCACGTTTGACACCATCAGCGCCCCGAACACCGCCACTGCGACGACCACTGGCACCGGCGGCAAGTGGGTGATCACCAGTAGCAGCAGTACTGAAACAGGAATGATCAACCGGAAAATGGTCAGCTTGCCGCACCGGTCGGCGAGCCTGCCGATGATGGGCGCGGCGAAGAGCGTGAGTCCGCCGCCCGCGATATAGACCAGCGGTAGCTGCTGTTCGCTCATCCCGACGTTCGCCACCAAGTACGGGCTGAGATAGGGAAACACGGTGAAGCTGCCGATCATCAGCATGATCATCAGCGCGAATGCATTCAGATGACTGGTATGGGAAAAGGTCTCGACGAGCGATCGCAGTGGATGGGCATGCAGCTTGCCGACGTGTGCGTTGAGCGGCGGCAGCCCGAACGGCGCGAGCACGAGCGCCGGTATTCCCCCGATCGCCAGCGCAATAAATGGAATGTGCCAACCGTAGTTGGTCCCCAAGTAGAGGCCAAAGGGTACACCGGCGACCGACGCCAGCGCAAAGCCCGTCATCAGCGAGCCGGTGGCGCGACCGCGGCGGTGCTCCGGGAAAACGTCGCCGATGATCGCCATCGCCATCCCGCCGAGGATGCCGCCAAACGCTCCGGTGGCAACCCGTGCTGCCAACAGTGCCTGATAATTCGGCGCGAGCGCGCAGAACAGCGTCCCCAACAAAAACCCGGCGTACAATACGACAAATGTCGTGCGCCGCGCGAAGCGGTCAACGATCGACGACGCGACGAGCCCCGCCGCCCCGGCGGCGAACGTATAGGAGGAGACGATCAAACCAAACTTCGCGGGCCCGATGTCGAGCATCCGCATCAACTGCGGGCCCAGCGGCATGACAATCATGAAGTCGACGATTGTCGTGAATTGGACGGCGGCCAGGATGAACAGCACGAGCCGCTGCTCAGGCGCTCCATCGTCATCGAGTGTCTCCGGCGTCATTGAGTTGCGTACCCTGCCCCGCTTCACCAATTCACGCTTAATCTACTGTTGTACGGGAAGAGTGACAACCAACGGGCGGCCGCGGTTCACCGACGTAAAACGGCGCCAAGGGCCCCACAAATCGTGGACGCTCGATCGGGCAAACGGCCGCCACGAACTCGTGCGCCCAGATGCCCATTTTGAAAAAGCAAGGACCATCCGGGAAATCCACTGTCCTAAAGTCGGGGGTTGGACTTTAGGACAGTAGATTTTGGCAGTGGTAGAGTGGGCGGCGGGCGGGGCGTATCTATTTACCCTGGCGGCGGTTAAGCTGAAGGCGGGAGCCGTGCTCGTCCCCACTTCTCCAATCCGGAACACAGAGCCGTGAGCGACAAACCGCGTACGCCCGTCGACATTGGCGCCGTCAGCCGGCGGATCATCGCCAATGTCGAGCAGGTCGTCGTCGGCAAGCGGCAGCAGATCGTGAAGGTGCTCGTCGCCTGGTTCTGCGAGGGGCATGTGCTGTTGGAAGACGTGCCCGGCGTCGCCAAGACGATGATGGCCCGGGCGTTCGCCCGCAGCGTCGGCTGCACGTTCCGCCGCATCCAATGTACGCCCGACCTGCTGCCGACCGACGTGTCGGGCGGCTCGATCTTCAATCAGAAGACGAGCGAATTCGAATTCCGCCCGGGACCGCTCTTCGCGCAATTGGTGCTCGTCGACGAAATCAACCGTGCGACGCCGCGCACGCAGGCGGCACTCCTGGAAGCGATGGCCGAGGGTTCGGTCACGATCGACGGCACGACCCACAAACTCGCGCCGCCGTTCCTCTTGATTGCCACGCAGAACCCAATTGATCATGAGGGCACGTTCCCGCTCCCCGAAGCCCAACTCGACCGCTTCCTCATTAAACTCTCGCTCGGCTATCCGACGCTCGACGAAGAAACGCAGATGCTCGAGATGCTTAAGGGCGAACATCCGCTCGAAAAACTCCAGCCCGTGCTCACCGCCGAGCAGCTCGTGATCTGCCAACGGGCGGTGCGGACGGTGCACGTCGACGCCAAGATCCGCCGCTACATCACCGAGATCGTCCACGCCACCCGCGGCCACCACGACATCAGCCTCGGCGGCAGCCCGCGGGCGTCGATCGCGCTTTATCGCACGTCGCAGGCGATCGCC
>JANNTD010000075.1:0-9729 GCA_031403315.1 Planctomycetota bacterium | reverse complement strand
CGATCGTCCCTTGCGGGTTCTCAATCTATTCGCGTACACGGGTGGGAGCACGCTCGCCGCGGCGGCCGCGGGGGCGGAAGTTGTCCACATCGATGCGGTGCAAACTATTGTCGACCGCGCGAAAGAGAATGCAGCATTCTCGGGCCTCGCCGAACGGCCGGTGCGCTGGATTGCCGAGGACGCGGTCAAGTTTTGCCGGCGCGAGCTGAAGCGCGGCAGGCGTTACGACGCGGTGATCCTCGACCCGCCGAGCTACGGACACGGACCCAAAGGCGAGCCGTGGAAAATCGACACCGACCTCTTGCCGCTCATGACGATGTGCGGCGAGCTCACCGCCGAGAGCCGCGCGTTCGTGCTCGTCTCTTGCCACTCGTCGGGTATCGGGGCCGCGGAACTTTCCGCATACTTGTCGGACGGCATCTTCGGCCATTGCGGAGAGCCGCCGGCGTCGGGCGAACTTGCACTGGAAACTAGCGCCGGCCGAAAGCTGCCCGCCGGTGTTTTTGCACGGTGGCCGGCGTAAGTTAAGGCTCGGCGGGAGCCTCGCCCTCCCATCTTCGACTCGCCTTCCGACTATTGATCGTGCGGCGGCGATTCGGGCCGATTCGATTCGGGCTCCAGATGCACCAGCACGTCGCGGAGCGCGGTGAACTCTTTCACGAGCTCCGACTTCACGTCGTGACCGATCTTGTGGCCGCGCTCGACCGTTAGCTGAGGATCGACTTCGACGTGAATGTCGGCGAAATACTCCATGCCGGAGCGGCGGACGCGGAGTTTTTCGACGGCGCGAACTCCCGGCACATGGAGGGTCGCCCGGCGAATCGCGTCGACCATTTCATCGTCAGCTTGCTGATCCATGAGCTCCGCGGCGTTGTTTCGTAGCAAACGAAACGCCGACCAGAGAATCGCCGCCACGACCACCAGCGCCGCCACTTCATCCGCCCAGATGTATCGCGTCCCACCCCAGCGCACCGCCGCGATGCCAATCACGACGGCCAGCGAACAGAGCGCGTCGCTGCGATGATCCCAGGCGTTGGCCACGAGCGACTGTGAACCGATTCGCTCGCCAATCGATTCGTTGACACGGTAGAGCACTTCCTTGATGACGACGTTGGCGGCCGCGATCCAGAGTGTCCACGCGGCCGGCGACGTGTGCCGGTCGAACATATGCGTGATAGCTTCCCACCCAACGATCACGGCCGAGAAAGCAATGATCCAGGCCACGCTCAGCCCGGCCACCGATTCGGCCCGCGTGTGGCCGTAGGGATGATCGGGGTCGGGTGGCTTCTGTGCGACGCGCATGGCAAAGAGCACAATCGCCGAACCGAGCGAGTCGCCGATCGAGTTCACCGCATCGGAAACGAGCGCGAAAGATTGGCCGACGACGCCGCCCACGAGCTTCACGGCGCCGAGCGCCAGATTGATCGCCAGCCCTGCCGCGGCGGTGCGGGTCGCCGAGCGGTACAAGGCCTGAACGGAATCTGATTCGTTGTTCATGCGCGCTCCTACTGCTGCTCGCGGTCAATCGGGAGTATCATTCTTGAGGGGACCAGCGTCGGGAGCAAGTGACAGCATGGCCATCGATCCAATTTGCGGCATGACAGTCGACGAGCGGACGGGGCTCTCCGCCGAGCGCGGCGGCGAGAAGTTTTATTTCTGCAGCCGGCACTGTCGCGAAAAGTTTCTCGCACCGCCGAAAAGCGAGCCGATGGTGGTGACGCTCGGCGGAAAGCCGCCCGTACATCATGCTGTCGCAGCGCCCCATGCAGCGCCAGATCAAGCTAACGACGCGATCTACACTTGCCCGATGCACCCGGAAATCGAGCGGCGCGGGCCGGGCACGTGTCCGAAGTGTGGCATGGCGCTGGAGCCGAAGGTCGTCTCGGCCGACGCACCGGAGGACAACAGCGAACTCGGCGACATGACACGGCGATTCTGGGTGGCAACTGCGTTCGGTGTGCCGGTGCTGCTCTTGGCCATGTTGCCGATGGTCGGCGTGCCGGTCGATCATTGGATCGGACACCAGGTTTATATTTGGCTGCAACTCCTGTTGGCGACGCCAGTAGTGCTGTGGGCCGGCTGGCCGCTGCTCACTCGCGGTCTGCGGTCGTTCGCGTCGTGGAACCTCAACATGTTCGCGCTGATTGCGCTCGGCGTCGGCGCGGCGTATCTTTATAGCGTGGTGGCCGTCATTTGGCCGAAATTGATTCCGGACGCATTCAAACATCACGACGATGTAGCAGTGTACTTCGAAGCGGCCGCGGTAATCACAGCGCTCGTGCTGCTGGGCCAAGTACTTGAACTCCGCGCTCGCCGCCGCACCGGCACGGCGATCCGCGAGTTGTTGTCCCTCGCGCCGCCGACGGCCCGCGTCGTGCGCAATGGCGAAGACCACGAAGTCGCCGTCGACCAAGTGCTAGTGGGCGATATTCTTCGCGTCCGGCCTGGCGAAAAGATTCCTGTCGACGGCGAGATTAGCGAGGGTTCCAGCACCGTCGACGAGTCGATGCTCACCGGCGAGCCGATGCCGGTCGAGAAACGCGCTGGCGACACGGCGATCGCCGGCACGGTAAACCAGACCGGTGCGTTCCTGATGAAAGCCAACAAGGTGGGCAGCGACACGACACTCGCCCACATCGTCGACATGGTGGCCAGGGCTCAGCGAAGCCGCGCGCCGATTCAGCGTGTCGCCGATGCCGTAGCCGCGTGGTTCGTGCCGTTGGTCATCGGCGCCGCAGTGCTAACGTTCATCGCGTGGGCGATTTGGGGACCGGCGGAAGGACGACTCGCGTATGCGTTCGTCTGCGCGGTGGCGGTGCTGATCATCGCCTGCCCCTGCGCATTGGGCCTCGCCACGCCGATGTCAATCATGGTCGGTGTCGGCCGCGGGGCCCGCGAAGGGGTGCTGGTGAAGGATGCGGCGGCGATCGAAGAACTCGAAAAGGTCGACACGCTCGTGGTCGACAAGACGGGCACGCTCACCGAGGGCCGGCCGAAATTGATCGCGGTCCATTCCGTCGGCAACTTGTCCGAGGACGACTTGCTGCGACTGGCGGCTTCCGTCGAACAAAACAGCGAACACCCGCTGGCGAGGGCGATTGTCGACGCGGCGAAGGAACGCAAACTGGCGCTGGCGCCGGCAACGGCTTTTGAATCGATCACTGGCGGCGGCGTGTCGGCGCGTGCGGAAGATCACGAGATCCTAATCGGCAATCGGCGCCTACTGGAAGAACGCGGCATCAATCTCGATTCGGCCGCGTCGCTCGCGACGCGCGAATCTCATACCATCATGTACCTCGCCATCGACGGAAAGCTCGCCGGCTCGCTCGTCGTGGCCGATCCCATCAAAGCGTCGACTCCCGAAGCAGTCCGCGCGCTGCAAAGCCTGGGCATCCGAATCGTGATGCTCACGGGCGACAACGAACAAACGGCCCAGGCGGTCGCCCGCGAGCTCGGCATCACCGAGTTTGAAGCCGGCGTCACGCCACAGCGCAAGCACGACTACGTCGTTGCCCAGCGCGCGGTCGGCCGCCGTGTGGCGATGGCCGGCGACGGCATCAACGACGCCCCGGCCCTCGCCGCCGCGAGCGTCGGCATCGCCATGGGCACCGGCACCGACGTGGCCATCGAAAGCGCGGACGTGACGCTCGTGAAGGGCGACCTCCGCGGCATCGTGCGGGCGATCCGGCTGAGCCGCGACGTGATGCGGAACATCCGGCAGAATCTGTTCTTCGCGTTCGTGTACAACGCGCTCGGTGTGCCGATCGCCGCGGGGGTGCTTTATCCGGTGATGGGACTCTTGCTCAATCCGATGATCGCGGCGGCGGCGATGAGCCTGAGTAGCGTGTCGGTGATCGCGAACGCGCTGCGGTTGCGGAGGGGGAGCTAAACCGCAAGCGGCGGTTTGTGGGGCGGACGCGCCGAAGTTATTCGAGCTCGGACCAGACCGAGGCTTCGCCATCGTCGTCGATTTCGACGCGGATCACGTTGGCGCGGCAACAGACGGGGCAGTCCTCGACGTACTCCTGGCTCTCGCCCTGTGAGACGTCGATCGGGATGACGATCTCTTCACCACACGCGCCGCAGACGTAGGTGGCTTCGTCGTTCATCGCGGATGGACGAGGTGAGGACGCGGCGCCGGAACGGCCTCTTTCGCCGCTGGCACCGGCGCGACGGCCGGCTTGCCGTAGATCAGCCGCACCAGCCAATCCTTCGCTTCCATCGCCAGACTAAATAGCGCCGGCACCATCACCAGCGGCAGCACGGTCGACGCGACGAGACCGCCCAAGAGCACCGCGCCCAACCCGCGGTAGAGCTCGCTGCCGGCGCCCGGAAACAACACGAGTGGTAGCAGTCCCAACACCGTCGTCACAGCGGTCGTCAAGATCGGCCGAATGCGCGTCCGGACCGATTCGACGATCGCGTCGCTCGGCGACATGCCGTCTTCGCGCATGTGGTTGAGCGATTGGTGCACGATCAAGATCGGGTTGTTCACGACCGTGCCGATCAGAATCACGAAGCCCAGCATCGTCAGCACGTCGAGCGTCTGCGGGACGTAGAAATCGAGCGTGAATCGCAAGTACACATTGAGCAATTGCAGCCCGAGCACGCCGCCCACCGCACCAAGGGGCACGGTGAGAATGATCACGAACGGATAGAGCCACGACTCGAACAGCGCGGCCATCAGCAAATAAGTAATGATGCAGGCCAACAGGATGCTGAATCGCAGCGCCTGCCACGTCTCGCGGAGCTTGTCGGCCGTGCCGGCCAGGTCGATGTGATAGCCGCCTTCGAGCTGGCCGGATGCGATCAATGGAGCGACGATTTGATCGCGAATCTTATCCATCGCGTCTTCGAGCGGCATCGTCGCGGGCGGAGTGACTTGAATGGTGATCGCCCGCTCGCGCTCGCGGCGATTGATCTGTTCCGGGCCGCTGGAGAGCTCCACCTCGGCCACGGCCGAGAGCGGCACAAGTTGGCCCATCGGCGTGGCGATCGGCAGCGCTTGCACGTCCTGAGTCGACTGGGCAAAGCGATCTTCGCCCTTCACCGTGAGATCGATCTTCCTGCCGTCGAGATAGTAGTCGCTGACATACGCGCCGTCGATCAGTGCGTTAGCCGTGAAGCCCAGGTCGGTCGTGTTGATCCTCATGTCCGCCGCCTGGACCAGCTTGGGCGTGATGTGGACTTCGGGATTCGACAGGTCGAGGCTGGGTTGCGGGATCGCCTGAGCGCCGGGAATCAGTTGCATGACCTGACCAAACACCTGGCCGCCAAGCGCGACCAGTTTCGTCACCTCGGGCCCGGTGATTTCGACGTCGATCGTCCGCCCGGCCGAGAGCCCTTGCTCGAAGATGCTCGACTGCTTGGCGACCGCCATCGCCCCGGGAAGTCCGCTACCCACCGAGAACACGAGCGGCTCGAGTTCCTTGGCCCGCATCGGATCGTGCGCGCGGAGGCCCATGAACACTTGCCGGCCGCGGGCCACGAAGAAGAAGTCTTCAATCACCGGGAACGGCAGATTTTCGGCCTCGAGAGTGCCGGGATCAACGTTCCAATAGGGCTCGAGTCCCTTCTCGACCGTTTGGCCCAATTCCACGAGTTTGTCGAGGTTGTAGCCCGGCGGCGGCAGCACGATGCCGAACACCAGGTTGCGATTTCCGGTCGGCAAATACTCGACCTTCGGCCACATCAGCCAAGCGAGCAGGCTCGACGCACCCACCAAGATCCCTACGATGCCGAGCCGGCGGACAACGCTTGATTGCGCCCAGCGATTGATCGCCACAACCGCGGCCACGAACCAGTCGGCCATCAGGTTGATCGGCGCAATGATCGCATCAGCCGTTCGACTGCCCCAGCCTTGGTGCGGCTCCGGCGGGGAGGACGCGGATGCCGCGACGCCCGCCGCGCCGTTTGTCGAATCACCATTGCGAGCGTCGGCAAACTCACCGATTCGCAGCGGCACTTCGTCGTCGAGATTCGCGGGGTCGGCATCTGCGAAGAGCCGAGCCGTGGCCACGGGCACCACCGTCATCGAGACGACCACCGAAAGCAAGAGCGCACCGGTCACCGCCAGCGCGATGTCGCGGAACAATTGACCCGCTTCCTCTTGCATGAAGATCACAGGTGCGAACACGGCAACGTTGGTGAGCGTCGCGGCGACCACGGCACCCCACACTTCCTGCGTCCCGCGGACCGTGGCCACCATCGGCGATTCGCCCAGCGAATGGCGGCGGAAAATGTTTTCCAGTACCACGATTGCGTTGTCGATGAACATGCCCACCGCGAACGCGAACCCGGCCAGGCTGATTACGTTGAGCGACCGGCCCATCAAATTCAAAATCACGAACGTGCCGATGATGCTGACCGGAATCACCAGTCCCACGACGAGCGCCCCGCGGGCAAACCACAGGCCCGACACCAACACCAAAATCCCGGTGAGCACGAAGTACCAAGGCGAATAGTACGACGCCATCACCGCTGTGACCATGATCCAGGGAATCACCAGCAGCGTTCTCACTTCGAGGTGCAAGAACAGCATCAGCACCGCCATGGTGAGTGCACCACCGATGAAGATGTTGTCCTTCACCAGGTCGATGGCAGAATAGATGTATTCGGTTTCGTCGTAGGCTTGCGTGAGCAAGAGGCCACGGGGAGCGAGCACTTCGTCGTTGAGCTCCTTCACTGTGGCCTGCAGGCCGTCCATCACGTCGAGCACGTTGGCGTCGGTTTCGCGCGTGGCGTTGATCGCGATGCTCGATTCGCCGAAGCGGCGCACGAAGCCGTCCGGCTTTTTGTAACCCAAGCGAACCGTCGCCACGTCGCGGACAAACACCGGCGCGCCGTCGCGGATCGCCAGCAGTTGATTCTCGACCTGCTCCGTCGTGCGGAACTGGCCCATCGCCCGCACCACCCAGCGGCGCTTGCCCTCCCAGAAATCGCCCGCCGACGTGTCCTCGTTTTGGCTTCGCAGCACGTTGCGAACATCGCTGAATGTGAGCCGGCGCGACGCCAGTTTTTCCGGGTCGACTACGACCTGCAGCTCGTCTTCCAATCCGCCAAATGTGGTCGACTGCGAGACGCCCGGCACGCGCTCGAAACGGGCTTCGATTTCGTCCTCAACGAAGCGGCGCAGCTTGGTGACGTCGAGATCCGCGGGCGGAAGCAGCGCTTTCACTTCCGGATGCTTCTCGGCCAACTCACGCAGGCGCATCACGCGGACGCCCATGTTGTGCGCCTTGCTCGCCTTGGCCAACTCGCCCGCTAAGTCTGGATGGCTGGCCGCGAAGGCATCGATCTCTTCCGGCGTGGCGTACTTCGGGCTGAAAATGAACCAAGCGATGAAGCGGTTCGACGAATCGGAGGTGCTGATCACCGGCTGGTCGGCGTCTTCGGGATACTCGGGCACCTGCTGCAGTCGGCTGTTGACCTTCAACAGCGCTTCTTCCATGTCGGTGCCGACGCCGAACTCCATGGTGATCATGCCCCGGGAGTCCATGCTCTGGGACGAAAGTTTCGTGATGCCTTCGACGCTCGTGAGCTGCTCCTCCTGTTCGATGACGATTTCCTGCTCGACCTCTTGTGGACTCGCCCCCGGCCAGTTGGTCTCGACCGTGATCGTGGGGATCTGCACCTCGGGCGTGAGCTGCATCGGCATACGGAAGAGCGCGATCGTGCCGAACAGCGCAACGAGCAATACGCCGACCGAAACTTTCACCGGATTGCGGACGAATGTTTCGATCAAATGCATCGCGGCACCGTACCCAACGAGATCTAGCGTGCGTCGGATTGCGAAACGGCGTCACTGGCCGACGAGACGGGAATCGTGCGTTGAATCGCCACGTTTTCCCCCGGCTGCAACCGCTCGTTACCTTGCACGACCACCAATTGGCCGGCCTGGAGCGGGCCCGTGACTTGAATCATTCCACCTTCTGCCACGCCGACTTGCACCGGCACGGGAGCGACTTTACCCGTCTGGCCATTCTCCGTCGCGCCCTCGACGACGAACACCATCGGCTGCGGGCCACCGAGCACAATCGCGTCTTTCGACACCATGGTCGCCGATTGCTTGCTGCCGGTCGGTAGCGACACGCGCGCATACATCCCCGCTTTCAACAGCGGCACGTTGTCGGTGAATTCGTTGACGACGCGAACTTTCACCGGAAACGTGCGGGCCTGAACGTCGGCTTGCGGTACGATCTCGGCCACCACGCCCGAAAACCGCCGCCCGGGAATCGCCGGCACCTCGACGATGACCTGCATCCCGACGCGGACGTGCGTCACGTGCTGCTCGACGACATAGGCCGCGACCTCGACTTCATCGAGCGCCACCACGTCGGCCACCGGATCGCCTTGCTGGACCCACTGGCCGACTTCGGTGTGCTCGGCCGTGACGTAGCCGTCGAATCGCGAGATGATCGTGTGCTTGGTGAGCTGGTCCTTGAGCCGCTCGACGGTGGCTTCTTGCACGGCAGCCAGGGCGCGGGCTTGGGCGATCTGTTCCTTCCGCGGTCCGGCCACCGCCAGATCGTACGCTGCTTTCGCTTCCAGGTAGGCTTGCTCCGCTTCGATGCCGCTGGAGACCGCTTCGTCCAGCTCTTCTTCGGAGATCGCTCGATTCGTTTCGTAGAGTTTCTGCCAACGGTCCCATCGCGCCTTCATATAGTTCTTGCGGGCTTCGGCCGAGGCCATTCGCGCCTTGGCTTGATCGAGCTCCTCGGGACGAGTGCCGTTCTCCAGCTCCGCGAGCGCTTGGCGGCGGAGCTCCAACTCGGCTTCGGCCGCTTGGACTTCCAGTTTGATCGTGTCGGTCAAAAGCTGCGCGAGTGGCTGGCCCTGGGCCACGCGATCGCCTTCGTTGAGCGGAAACTCGATCACGCGGCCGTCGACCGCGCTGCCGATGGTCGCTCTCCGCGAAGGCATCACCGTGCCGACGAAGGCTTGGCCGACAATGACCTCTCGCTCGACAACCGGCGAGACCACTACCAACGACGCCCGCGGCGGCCCTTGAGCCAGACTCTCGGTCGCGACGGCTGCGAACAACGCACAGCAGCAAACTAGCTCTTTCAACACGTTCTCCCCAACAACACGTTCTCCCCAACAACACGTTCTCCCCAACAACACGTTCTCCCCAACAACACGTTCTCCCCAACAACACGGTGTCCCCAACTCTGAGTGCGCAGGCCGCTCGCCGCTGCGAATCATGTAAGAGTTTCAATCGGCTCTTCAATCGGCGCGGCATGCGCTTCCAAATTCCGATTCACGCGTTCCAACAAATGCTTGAGCGTTTCCAGTTCTTGTTCGGTTAATCCCTCTGTCGCGCGTGCGCGGACGCGGCGGCCGCTTTCGGCAATCTTTTCCCAAACCGGCTCGGCGGCAGATGTCGCACGGATTAACTTCTTGCGCCGGTCCGACGGGCAGCCGTTGCGCGTGATCCAGCCGTCGCGCTCCATGCGATCAAGGATGCCGACGAGCGTCGGAGGTTCGACCATCATCTTGGTGGCCAACTCACCCTGCGAGAGTTCGCCTTCGAGTGCGAGCCAGGCGAGCACCAGCGATTGGCGATAGGTGATGCCGTGCGGCGCGACTTCTTCGCTCACGGCGCGATGAAACGCCTGGGTCGCCAGCGTCAGCCAGTAGCCGATGCTCTCTTCAAAGTCGTATCGCAACACGGTCGAATGCCCCCGCAATTTAAGACAAGCCAACCACAATTATTAGCTAGCTAATAAT
>JANNTD010000074.1:0-8551 GCA_031403315.1 Planctomycetota bacterium | reverse complement strand
CCCGCCCTTCGGCATGCTTGGCAATCCATTCGGGAAAATAGTCGCGGTTCTGGGCCCAGAGTTTTTCCAGTTGCTTCACGTCTGTTGCGTTCGAGGCCTGTGTGTTTGAGGCGTTGACCGGCGAGGTGGTCGAGTCTTCGGCTTTTTCTCGAATGGATTGCCAAGCATGCCGAAGGGCGGGCGGAGTGGGGCCCGCGGCGGGTTGACGCGTGCTTGCGCGATACCGAATGGATTCTCGCCCCCGCCACTGCAACCGGGGAGTTGCAGGCCGAAGAGCGCGATCCGCAGGACTACTACAAAGCGGCCGAGCAGCAACGCATCGTGAAATTCAATCTGAACCTGCTCGACCTACTGTACCCCGGCATGCTCAACGACCCGGCGATTGCGAGCACACCGGTCGTGATTCACCACGATCAGCGTCACCGTCTGCGGTGGCTGGCACTTTGGGTCGTGCTGTTTGTCATCGGCTATGTCGGCACGCTCGATTTGAACCATCAGATGCCGTTGTACCGTTACTACCGCCGGATGCTGGGCGAGAAATTCCTGACCGGTTGGGTGGGCCGGCCGGCGGCGGGCTGGGCGACAGTCGACGCTTCGTTCGCAGAAAAACCGCTGTTCGAGTGCGATCCAACTTCCGTCGGCCTGCCGTATCCGCTGATCCTCGGCTCGTTGCTGCGGAGTGATTTCAAGAGGGACGGCAACGTCGAACCGAGCCCGTTTCTATTCACGCCAAAATACGTCGGCATCACGGATCCACGCGAGGCGTTCGTGGCCGAAACCAGGTTCTTCAAATTGCCGTTCCATTCGGCGCCGATCGCGCTGGTCGATGCCATCACGATCTCGGGCTCCGCCGTGGCCCCGCTGATGACGCAGAACAAGGCCCTGCGGATTCTGCTCGATTTTTTCAACGTCCGACTGGGTCAATGGGTCCGCAAACCAGAGGTGGCGGGGGCCAAGCCGGCGCGGGGGCTCGATTGGCTCGGTTTCCTGGGATATCTGACCATGTTCCGCGAGACGCGCCGCCCCAACTCGGAGTGGCGTCACGGTTTTGTCGCCGATGGCGGATTCGTCGACTACTTGGGCGTACACGAATTGCTACGACGAAAATGTCGACTGATCGTCGCCACAGACGCCGGCAGCAACCTGGGCAATAACAAGTTGCAGACCCTGGCTCGACTCTTGGAAACCGCTCAAGTCCAACTGGGCGTCAAGTTCATCGACCTCGACCACGAGGCGCCGATCGATTTTGGCCGGCTGCTACGCAACGACGATCGCGTGGTGCCGCAGCCGTTCCTGTGCATGCGCATTCGCTATCCGAAATCGGCGGCGTCCGTCGGAGCCGGACCGGAAGAAACGACCGGCTACTTCATCTACGCCCAAATGGCGATCACCGATCGCGACCCGCTAGAAGTTCGCCAGATTCGCGATCGCTTCCCCAACTTTCCCGACGAACCGACACAGAACCAGTTCTACACGGAAGAGCAAGTCTCGGCTTACCGCCAACTGGGCTACTACATCGGCAGCCGCGTTTGCAGCGAATTGGCCCGCTGGAACACTACTGAGATTCAGCGTGCCGTCGCCTTCCGGGACGTTAGTAAGAAGCAAAAAGAAAAGGATCAGCCGCTCTATTTCGGCGAGCCGGTGGAAAATACCCATCTGTTGGTGCCACCAGAATTCACGAGCGGCGCCGAACAGCCGCTGATGCCGACCATCCGGCGTCGCTTGCTGGCCAGTTTTCGCATGGCTTGCTACGAAGAAATTAGCTATCAGAAGAACGACGTATTTTCAGAAGCGGTTTGGGATCGTCGAGAGTGGTGTTTTCCTTCGTTAAGAGATTGTGCCGTCGGTTTTGTCAAATTCGTACTCAAAGATTACGAAGACGAGGATTGGACGCCCACACGTATTGCAGATAAAACGCACCAAGTGTGCGACTACTGGATCCGCGCTTACGAAGACAATGCCGACGTTCGCGGCGCCTATCGTCGCGCTGCTCTGATGGACATGGACAGCGCGCTAGTGTCGCTCTTTCGTGGAAAGGCCTTTGCGGGCTTGCAATTGCACGAATTTCTGCTGACGCAGATGCATTCCGGAGGTGCCGCTGCTTCCGAAGCGGTAGCCGAGCAACGCGGACCAATGCGGCTTGATTTCCGCGAACGAATGGTGATGGCGGCCCATTTGTCGGTGCTCGCCGTGGCCTGCCAACAACTGCATCGTGGCACCTCTCACGCCATTTTCCAAATCGGTGGTCGCGACAAATTGATTGACCTGGTCATCAGTATTGTCTCTGACGATCGCTCGCAAGGAGAACTGTTTGATCCGAAGGTTTGGCTTAGGAAAGCCAGTCCAGAGATTATTGAAATGCGGCGATGCGTGTTTGTCAGCGCTCAAATCGAGACGGTTGTCAGCTTTGCCTACTTGTTGACGATGCACGTGATTGGCGTTGGCGGCTCGACATACAAGGGGCTGCCGAAAGCACAGCGCAAACGAGAGATGCTCAGGTCGATTCGGATGGACAAGGTCGAAAAGTTGCCCCGCCAATTCGAAATCATGTTGGAGGATGCGGCGAACGGAAGCGAATAAACATCTCTCCAGCGATCGTTCGTCGGTCCATACCCCAGTCGAGCGACGTGCGGCCGTCGAGAAGTCCGTCGCTTGGGCGGTCACGCTGGTTTTCTCGGCTAGCGTGATCGAATTCACCGATCGTGGCCAAACGGATTCGTGTGCCTTGCGATTCGCAGTGCTGGCTTAGATCTCCGCGAGCGGATCAGTTCCTCGCGCTGTAGTTCGCCGCCCGCGGGCATGCTATAATCCACCGCTTTCCGACATTGTTGTTCTCAATCACGACATTTGTCCGGCGGAAGGCGTTTCCATGAAAAAGGTTTCGGCGGTTTGTGCGATCGCGTTGCTCGCGGCGGTCCAGGTGTTGCTGTGCGGCTGTGGTCGGTCGGCGGGTACCACGTCGGGGGATTCGGCGACCGTATCGAATGCTGATGGCGCCAGTGCGGACGAAAAGTCGTTCACGCTGGCCATGATTCCCAAGAGCACGGGCGGCGAGTTCTGGGAGACCGTCGAGGTCGGCGCGAATGACGCGGCCAAGGAGCTCGGCGTCGACATCAAGTGGGAAGGGGCGCTCACCGAGACCGAAATCGCTGAGCAGAAAAAAATCATCGAGAACATGGTGAACATGGGCGTCGATGGCATCGCGCTCGCGCCGCTCAACGCGAAGGCAATGCAGAAGGACGTGGAGAACGCCGTGGCAGCCGGCATTCCAGTCGTGATCTTCGATTCGGCCGTCGAGGGGACCGCCCACACCAGCTTCGTCGCGACCGACAACCCCGCGGGCGGTGGATTGGGAGCCAAGTACCTCGCTGAGAACATCCAGGGCGACAGCAAAAAGGTGATCCTGCTCCGCTTCATCCAAGGCACCGCCAGCACCGAGGACCGCGCCCGCGGATTCCTCGAGGTGGCCAAGCAAGCGGGCTTCGACGTAGTCACCGACGCCTACATTGAAGACGCCACCGTCACCGGGGCGAAAAAGACGGCCACCAACGTGCTCGAAGGCTACGTCGACAACGGCAAGCTGGCGGTCGACGGCATCTTCGCCTGCAACCTCACGGCGACGCTCGGCATGGCCGCCGCACTCGACGACTTGCGCAAGAGCGGCGTCACGAGCGATGCGGTTTTCGCCGGCTTCGATTCCTCGCCGCGGCTCGTCGAGGAGCTCCAGAACGGCAACATCGACGCCTTGATCGTGCAGAGCCCCAAGAAGATGGGCCGCCTGGCGATCGAAACGCTCGTCAAGCATCTGCGTAAACAGCCGGTCGAGCCGTTCATCGACACCGGAGTGCAGGTCGTGACGGCCGAGCGGTTGAAAAATGAGCCCGAAATCCGCGAACTGGTGGGGATGGCAATTGGTCAGTAGTCAGTGGCTAGTTGTCAGTCGCTTTGAATTGCAACTGACAACCGATGACTGACAACTGACAATTTTTTCTATGACCAAGCCCGCCATTGTCGATCAGACCGACCTCCTCCAATCGTTGCTAGCCGACCGGATTCTGGTGCTCGACGGCGCGATGGGCACGCAGATTCAGGCCCTCGGGTACGACGAGCGGGCCGTGCGCGGCGAACGCTTCGCCTCGCACCACAAGGATCTCAAGAACTTCGCGGACATTCTCTGCCTGACGCACCCTGACGCGATCGAGCAAATCCATCGCCGCTACTACGCCGCCGGGGCCGACGTCGTCGAGACGAACACCTTCGGCGCGAGTCCGCTCGGCATGGAGGAGTTCGGGCTGCCGCTCGATCTGGTGCGCGAGATCAATCACGAAGCAGTGGCGCTCGCCTGCCGGGCCCGCGACGAGTTCACCGCCAAAACGCCCGACCGGCCGCGGTTCGTCGCCGGTTCGATCGGTCCGACCACCAAGCAGACGGCGATCAGCACCAAGGTCGACGATGCCAGCTACCGCGGCGTGACGTTCGACCAGATGGCCGATTCGTACTATGCCCAGGTGGCGGCACTCGTCGAAGCCGGCGTCGACATCCTCATCCCCGAAACGGTAATCGACACGCTCAACCTCAAGGCCTGCCTGTTCGCGATCGAAACATACTTCGCCGAGATCGGATCTCGTATCCCGGTGATGCTCTCGGGCACGTTCGACCGCGGCGGAGCGACGTTTGTCTCCGGCCAGGACGTCGAGGCATTTTGGAACGCGATCGCCCACTTCCCGATGCTCTCGGTCGGCATGAACTGTGCGCTCGGGCCGGAGCTGATGCGGCCGCATCTCGAGCGGCTGCAGGAAGTCTCGACCGCCTTCGTCAGTTGCCATCCGAACGCGGGGTTGCCCAACGAAATGGGCCAATACGACCTCGGTCCGGCCGCGATGGCGACGATGCTCGGCGAGTTTGCCGAGCGCGGCTGGCTGAACATCGTGGGCGGCTGCTGCGGCACGACACCGGAACACATTCGCGCGATTGCCGATACGGTTCGCCGTCTCAAGCCGCACAAGCGAACCAAGGTCGCTCCGTACTTGCGGCTCAGCGGCACGCGGCCGCTTACGCTCCGCCCCGACAGCAACTTCCTGATGCTCGGCGAGCGGACCAACGTCACCGGCTCGAAGAAGTTCGCCCGCCTCATCAAAGACGAAAACTACGAAGAAGCAATCGAAATCGCCCGCCAGCAGGTCCTCAACGGCGCCAACGTCATCGATGTCAACATGGACGAAGCCCTGCTCGACGGCGAGGCCGTGATGACCAAGTACCTGCGGCTGATCGCCGGCGAGACCGAAGTGGCCGCCGTCCCCGTGATGGTCGACAGCAGCAAGTGGACCGTCATCCAAGCGGGGCTCAAAACATTGCAAGGCAAATCGATTGTCAACTCGATCAGCCTCAAAGATGGCGAGTCGGAGTTCCTCCGCCGCGCGCGATTGTGCCGCTGGTATGGCACCGCCGTCGTCGTGATGGCCTTCGACGAAAAAGGGCAGGCCGTCGAAGTCGAAGACAAGGTCCGCATTTGCCGCCGGGCGTACGAGCTGTTGACCGAGAAGATCGGCTTCCCGGCCGAGGACATCATCTTCGACCCCAACATCCTGACCGTCGCCACCGGCATCGAGGAGCACAACAACTACGCGATCAATTTCATCGACTCGATCCGCCGCATCAAAGAAGCCTGTCCGGGAACGCACATCTCGGGCGGCGTCTCGAATGTCTCGTTCTCGTTCCGCGGAAACGATGCGGTCCGCGAGGCGATCCACGCGGCGTTCCTGTACCACGCGATCCAGGCCGGGCTCGACATGGGCATCGTCAACGCCGGGCAACTCGCCGTGTACGAGGACATCGAGCCGAAGCTCAAGGAGTTGGTCGAAGACGTGTTGCTCAACCGCCGCCCCGATGCGACCGAGCGGCTCGTCGACTATGCCGAGACGGTGAAAGGGAAGGGTGCTGCGGCCGCCGAGGCCGACGAGGCCTGGCGCGATGCGCCGGTCGAGGAGCGGCTCAAGCACGCGCTCTTGAAGGGCATTGTCAAATACATCGATGAGGACACGGAAGAAGCCCGGCAGAAATTGCCTTCTTGCCTGGCGATCATCGAAGGCCCGCTGATGGCCGGCATGAGCGTCGTCGGCGATCTGTTCGGCGCGGGCAAGATGTTTCTGCCGCAGGTCGTGAAATCGGCACGCGTGATGAAGAAAGCCGTCGCCTACTTGACCCCTTTCATGGAAGCCGAGAAAGCCGCTGGCGGTTTAGCTCCGCAAGCCCGCTGCAAAGTCCTGCTCGCCACCGTCAAGGGCGACGTCCACGACTTCGGCAAAAACATCGTCGGCGTGGTGCTCGGCTGCAACAACTTCGAAGTCATCGACCTGGGCGTGATGGTGTCGTGCGAAACGATTCTCGAGCGGGCTCACACAGATAAAGTCGACATCATCGGCCTCTCGGGGCTGATCACGCCCAGCCTCGACGAAATGATGCACGTCGCCCGCGAGATGAAGCGGACCGGCGTGACGCTGCCGCTACTGATCGGCGGCGCCACGACGAGCGCCAAGCACACCGCCGTGAAGATCGCGCCGGCCCGCGAGGAGTGCGTGATTCACGTGCTCGATGCCTCGCGGTCGGTCGGCGTCGTCGAGAAACTCATCAATCCAAAGGCCAAGCCGAAGCTCGACGCCGAGAATCGCAAGCTGCAGGAGCAGCTGGTCGCGTCGTACGCCCGCCGGCAGGAGGCGACGCTCACGCCGTACGCCGACGCGCTCGCCCGCCGATTCCAGACCGATTGGCAGACCGTCGACATCCCAAAACCGGAGTTCACCGGTGCACGCGTCCTCGAAAACGTGCCACTCGACGAGCTCCGCGAGTACATCGATTGGTCGCCGCTCTTCTTGACGTGGGAGCTCAAAGGCAAATACCCGAAGATCTTCGAGGACGAGAATCTTGGCGACGCGGCCCGCAAGCTGTTCGACGATGCCCAACTGCTGCTGGACCGGATCACCCGCGAAAAGCTGCTCACCGCCCGCGGAGTCTACGGATTCTGGCCGGCGGCGAGTGACGGCGACGACGTCATTGTTTATGCCGACGATTCTCGCAGCAAAGAGAAATGTCGCTTCCACGCGCTGCGGCAACAGTGGGAACGGAAAGGGCAGGGGGCGTTCTATTCGCTCGCCGACTTCATCGCGCCGGTCGGTTGCGGCCGCCAGGACTATCTCGGGGCATTCGCCGTTACGACCGGCCTCGGCTGCGACGAGCTGGCCGCGAAGTTTGACCGCGAGCTCGACGACTACAACTCGATCATGACCAAAGCGCTCGCCGATCGGCTGGCCGAAGCGTTTGCCGAATACCTGCACGCCCAAGCCCGCCGCGACTGGGGCTTCGGCCGCGACGAAGGACTCACCAACGACGAGCTGATCGCCGAAAAATACCGCGGCATCCGCCCCGCCCCCGGCTATCCTGCCCAGCCGGACCACACCGAGAAGCGAACGCTCTTCAAACTGCTCGACGCCGAACGCGCCACCGGCATCAAGCTCACGGAACACTACGCGATGCACCCCGCCGCGAGCGTCAGCGGTCTCTACTTCGCCCATCCGCAGTCGCGTTACTTCGCCGTCGACCGCCTCACGCGCGACCAGATCGAAGACTACGCCCGCCGCAAAGGCATGAGCGTCACCGAAGTCGAACGCTGGCTGGCCCCGAATCTGGGCTACGAGCCATAGATTGCGCTATCAGAAAAGCTGGGCCGATCACAAAGAGTCCTGACCCTTTTGATTGTTCTTTTGATTGTTCCCACCTGAGCGTCGCAGAGATCGAACGTTGGCTCGCACAGAATCTGGGGTACGAGCCATAGAATGCGCTATCGGAAAAGCTAGGCCGATCACATCAATGAGTCCTGACCCCTTTGATTCCCTCAGGCCCGCTGCAAAATCCTCATGGCCACCGTCAAGGGCGACGTCCACGACATCGGCAAAAACATCGTCGGCGTGGTGCTCGGCTGCAACAATTTCGAGGTCATCGACCTGGGCGTGATGGTGTCGTGCGAGACGATTCTCGAGCGGGCCCACGCAGATAAAGTCGACGTCATCGGCCTCTCGGCGTTGATCACGCCCAGCCTCGACGAAATGGTGCACGTCGCCCGCGAGATGAAGCGGACCGGCGTGACGCTGCCGCTGCTGATCGGCGGTGCCACGACGAGCGCGAAGCACACCGCGGTGAAGATTGCGCCGGCCCGAGAGGAGTGCGTCATTCACGTGCTCGATGCGTCGCGGTCGGTCGGCGTCGTCGAGAAACTCATCAATCCAAAGGCCAAGCCGAAGCTCGACGCCGAGAATCGCAAGTTGCAGGAGCAGTTGGTCGCTTCGTACGCCCGCCGGCAGGAAGCGACGCTCGTGCCCTATGCCGACGCACTCGCCCGCCGCTTCCAGACTGATTGGACGACCGTCGACATCGCAAAGCCGGAGTTCACCGGTGCACGCGTCCTCGAAAACGTGCCACTCGACGAGCTCCGCGAGTACATCGATTGGTCGCCGCTCTTCTTGACGTGGGAGCTCAAAGGCAAATACCCGAAGATCTT
>JANNTD010000073.1:0-2791 GCA_031403315.1 Planctomycetota bacterium | reverse complement strand
CCCGGGTCGCAGCGAACCACGTGCGAACAAGCGGCGTCCCAAACTCCTACAACTCCTGACCAAGCCTCGCCACCAAGCCAAGCCCGAACTGGCGGCCGCCGCGTGACGTAAAACCTTTCACACAAAGCGGCAGTGCCATTCCTGTCAGTGGCTAGTTGGTAGTATTGGCCAGGTCTTTGCGCACGCGTCGGGCAACACGGCTGAGGAGCGTCACCGGCATCAGGCGTTTGAACCGCCAATACCAGCGCTGGTCGGCGCCCATTACGACGTAGAGTTGCCGCCGCTCGCTGGCTTTGAGTGCTGCGGCGGCGACGGCGGCTGGATCGAGCGCCGATTGGCGGACGTACGATTCGGTGAGTTGGCGGAAGGCGGGGCTGCCGAACGATGCGTTCTCGATGAATCGCGTCGGCATCGGGCCGGGGCAGACGACGGTGACGCCGACTCCGCGCGGTTTCAATTCGCCGTGCAGCGTTTCGGAGAGGGCCACGACGGCCGCCTTCGACAGATTGTACGGCGCCATGCCGGGTGGGCAGATGAATGCGAAGCTGGAGGCCACGTTGATGATCGCCGACTGCTCCGCTTTCGCATTTTCAATGAGCCACGGAACGAAAGTGTGGCAGCCGTAAAGCACGCTCATCAGATTGAGTCGGATCAGCCGCTCGGCTTCTGCTATGTCGAGGGAGCCGACGAAGCCGGAAGCATACATGCCCGCGTTGTTGATGATGAGATCGAGTCGCGGCCAATCGGTTTGCAGTCGGTTGCGAAGCGCCGACCAGGCGTCGATCGAGGTGACGTCGCAATGCTCGAAGCGAGCGACACCACCGGCTTGCGAGACGAGCCGCGAAGTTTCTTCCGCACCATCGCGGTCGACGTCGACGATCGCGAGTTGCCAACCCTCGCGGGCCAATCGCAAACAGAACTCGCGACCGAGTCCGCTGGCGCCGCCAGTCACAATCGCATAGCGCGGTGGTGCGGTTGCACTGTTCATGCCGTCGCCCAATAGCCACCACGAGCGTGGTCGAACACCGCTTCCTGGCCGCCGCGGTCGGTGAGAAATTGACCGTCGCGGTAGACCTCGCGGCCCATCACGAATGTTCGCACCGGCCAGCCTGTCAGCGAGACGCCATGCCACGGGCTCCAGCCACACTTCGTGACCTGCCGCTCGTTGCGGATTTCTTCCGTGCGTTCGATATCCACCAGCACGAGGTCGGCGTCGTAACCAACCGCGATGCGGCCTTTGCCGATGATGTCCCAGACGCGGGCCGGCGCATTGCACATCCAATCGACGACTTGCGACAAGGTCACGCGGCCGCAGTGCACTTCATTGAGTATCAGCGCCAACGAGTTCTCGACCGCGGGGAGGCCGGAGGGCGAAGCAGGGTAGGGGCGCTGCTTTTCTTCGAGCGTGTGCGGAGCATGGTCGGTAGCGATAACTTGGATGCGGCCGTCGCGAAGCGCCTGCCAAAGCTGGCGATTGTCGTCGGCGGTCTTGAGCGACGGGTTCACCTGGACGAGCGTGCCGAGCCGCGCGTAGTCGTCGATGCTGAACAAGAGATGGTGCGGGCAGGCTTCCGCGGTGATGAGCTTGCGGTGATCGGCGAGGAGTTCGGTTTCGCCCCCAGTAGAAACATGCAGCACGTGAAAGCGATGGTTGTGCCGGTGAGCAAGGTCGATCGCGCGGCGCGTGGCGATCAGCGCGGCGGCATGGTCGCGGATGCGGGAGTGGTCGGCAACGTCGTGCGTGCCGGTCAGCCGGGCCGCGTTCGCGCGGACGGCTGTTTCGTCTTCGCAGTGGGCGGTGATCGGTAGTGTCGTCTCGGCGAAGATGCGTTCGAGGGCGGACTGATCGTCGACGAGCAAGTCGCCCGTGCTTGAGCCGATGAAAATCTTGATGCCCGGCGTGCGGTGAGCCGCCTTTAGCTCGTCGAGGTTGTCGCTTGTGGCCCCGATGTAGAAGCCGTAGTTGACGAGTGACTTCTCAGCGGCAAGCGCCAGCTTTTCGTCCACGCGCGCCTGAGTAATCGCCGGCGGCACGGTGTTCGGCATTTCGAGAAACGTGGTGACGCCGCCCTTGGCGCAGGCGCGGCTCGCGGTGGCGAGATCTTCTTTGTGCGTCAGGCCCGGTTCGCGGAAATGGACCTGGTCGTCGACGACGCCGGGGATCAAGTGCAGGCCGGCGGCATCGATCACTTCGTCGACGCGGAGCTGCGGGGCGGGATCGATGTCGGCGATCCGCGGGCCCTCGACGACTACCGAGCGCCGGTCGATGCCGTCGGGAAAGACGACGGTCGCATTTTTGATGAGCTTTCGCATGGTCGCACGTCTCAGAGAAAGCACGTCGCGAGCGACGCGGCCAAACGTCGCGTCGCATCTCTTTGCACCGAGAATATCGGTCGTCTGTCTGCGGGGCAAGTCGCGCGTGGCGATTCGGCAACAGCGCGGCACGCTGCGTTGCGAAACATCGACAGCCAATCGCTCCGCGATAGCGCTTTTCTGGCCCCGCAATCGGCGTGACCTAGGTTTCAGTTGAACGGGCGGAACAAGGGTTGCCGTCCGGTCAATTTGCTTTTCGCGGCTCGATCATGGGTTCACCGATTGGGCCGGTTTATCTTCTCGAATGGACTGCTGACTGGGTCAATTTGGCTGCGACGGCGTGGCGCGTGCGCGAGCACCCGCCGGCGTTGCGGCGAGAGCAGCAGGGGTGTGCATCTAATGGGTTCCAAGGGTCGTTTTCGCAAAGATACTCGTCGCCGCGCCGCGCGCCGCACGACGATCGAGCCGCTCGAAGACC
>JANNTD010000072.1:0-3287 GCA_031403315.1 Planctomycetota bacterium | reverse complement strand
TTCCCATGCGATTCATGGTCCTCGTCAAAGCGAACAAAGAGTCCGAAGCTGGCGGGCCGGGCGACGAGAAAATGTTCGCCGAAATGGGCAAGTTCAACGAAGAGTTGGTGAAAGCCGGCGTGATGCTCGCTGGCGAAGGGCTCCATCCCAGCTCAAAGGGCGCCCGCGTCAAGTTCACCGGCAAGAAAACGTCCGTGACCGACGGCCCCTTCGTCGAAACGAAGGAGCTCGTCGCCGGTTACTGGCTGTGGCAGTGCCAGTCGCTCGACGAAGCGATCGACTGGTTGAAGCGAGCGCCCTTTGAAGATACCGAAGTCGAAATTCGCCGCGTGTACGAAATGGAAGACTTCGGCCCCGAGTTCACGCCCGAGCTGCGCGAGCAGGAAAAGCGGCTGCGCGTGGAGATGGCGTCGAAGCAGTAGCCGTGGCGAGCCTCGAAGTGCGGCTGGCACAGTGAAGTGAGTGGAGTGAAAGGGAATCCGATTGTCGATTTTGGACAACGGAGAACGACTAGCTAGCACAGCCAGTCATCACCAAGATTTGGAGAACACGATGAAATTCGTCTGCCTCGGATACACGGTCGAGAACAAGTGGGAGAATATGTCCGATCGCGAGCGGAAATCGATGATGGAGGAGTGCTTCGCCTACGACGACGTGCTGCGGAAGGGCGGTCACTTTGTCGGTGGGGAAGCACTCCAAAACGCCCGGAAGGCTGCTACGCTGAGGTTCCAGAACGGCAAGGTGATCGTCACCGACGGACCCTACGCCGAAACCAAGGAGCAGTTGGGCGGAATCTTGCTACTTGAAGCAAACGACCTGAACCATGCGATCGAATTGATGTCGAAGCACCCGGGGGTGCGTCTGGGTGGACCTTTTGAGATTCGGCCGGCCGCCGCGGAGATCAACGAAGCACTCGCCGCACGGACCCGCGCCGCGCAGGCGTGAGCGGCGCACGTCATGCGCGCGACGTCGATTCGGGCCTTGGCAGTTCGATGAATCGAAGGAAGGACAATCATGAAATTTATGTTGCTCATTTACACTGACGAAAAGGCCTGGACCGACGAGGAACGCCAGCACTGCTACGTCGAATCCACCGAGTTCACGCACGAACTCAATTCGCGCGGACAATACCTGGCCGCCAACCCGCTGCAATCCGTGACCACTGCCACCAGCGTCCGCGTGCGGAACGGAAAGTCCGTGGTGACCGACGGCCCCTTCGCCGAGACCCGCGAGCAGCTCGGCGGCTACTTCCTCGTCGAGGCCACCGATCTCAACGAGGCGATCGCCATCGCCGGACGAATTCCGGCGGCTCGCAAAGGCACAGTCGAAGTCCGGCCAATCGTCGAGATCCCCGGCCTGCCAACAAAATAGCGAATCCTGCTCGCGGCACGAAAAAGTTTTTTTGCCCTATTGTCGATTCGGGCTCCCGCCAATCGACTAACCGATGGAGATGGTTCCATGCGATACATGTTGCTGTGCTACGACGACGAAGCGGCCTGGGCGAAGGCCGGCAAAGCCGCGCACGACGAGGCCATGCGGGAGGCAATTCAGCTCACACATGAACTTCATGCCAAGGGGCAGTATGTGTTGTCCGCCCCGCTCCATCCGGCGGCGACGGCCACCAGCGTCCGCGTCCGCAACGGCAAGCCGCTCGTGACCGACGGGCCATTCGCCGAAACGCGCGAAGTGCTCGGCGGTTTCCACTTAATCGACATCGAGAATCTTGATGATGCGCTGGCCATCGCCGCCCGCCATCCAGGCGCCCGGCTGGGCACCGTCGAGGTCCGACCGATCATGGAAATCCCGGGCCTGCCAGCATCCTGATCGGGGAGATTAAATTCCGAAAATTGTCCTTGCACGTTCGCTGGCGAATTAGTATACTTCCGTTCACACTACCCCGCCCGCCCCGTACGTCGAGAATTTCACCATGAACGTCCAACCCTATCTGTTCTTCAACGGCCGTTGCGAAGAAGCGCTCGAGTTCTACCGTAAAGCACTCGGTGCTGAAGTGATTTTGTTGATGCGTTACAGCGAAAGTCCGGAGCCGTGCGACCCCGCCATGGTTCCGCCCGGCTCCGAAAACAAGGTGATGCACGCCAGCTTCCGTGTGGGCGACGCGACCCTCATGGCCTCCGACGGCAACTGCAAGGGTCAGCCCAAGTTCGATGGCGTCTCCCTCTCGCTCACGGTGCCCAGCGTCGAGGACGCCAAGCAATTCTTTGCCGCCTTGGGCGACGGTGGCCAGGTGCAGATGCCGCTTATGAAGACGTTTTTCTCGCCGCAGTTCGGCATGGTCGCCGATCGCTTCGGCGTGTCGTGGATGGTCTACGTGGCTCCCTAAAGTGAATTGCCTCGCGTCAAGTTGCCTCGCGCCTGGAAAATTAACACGATGTTCACTTACATAGTCTTAGCAATTGTCGCCGTCATCCTGCTTCTGTTGGCCGTCGTGGCCATGCAGCCGTCCGACTTCCGCGTGGAACGCAAGGCGATCATCCCGGCCGCTCCCGCTGAGGTCTTCGCCCAGGTACACGATTTGCACAAATGGCAAGCCTGGTCGCCGTGGGAACGGGTCGATCCCACGATGAAGCGATCGTACTCGGGCTCCGCGGCGGGCACCGGGGCGTCCTACGCCTGGCTCGGCAATCGCAACGTCGGCGAAGGCCGCATGACGATCACCGAATGCCGGCCCAATGAACTGATCCGCATCAGGTTGGAGTTCCTTAAACCATTCAAAGCAACCAACACGGCGGAATTTACCTTTCTGCCACAGGGCGAAAATCAAACCGCAGTGACCTGGAGCATGCTTGGCCCGAAGAATCTCTTCGCCAAAGCGATCCACCTTTGCATCAGCATGGACAAAATGATCGGCGGCGAGTTTGACAAAGGGCTTGCGAATTTGAAGTCGGTGGTAGAATCGGCGAAATAGCGATCGGGGGTTAGTTGCCCGCGCACACGTATACAACGAACACTGTCGGCGAGAAACAAATCATGAGTTCAAACCTGCAATCGCCTGCCGTCTCAAAAAAAATGCTCTGGGCCGGCTACGTCGTGAGCGCCCTGCCGGTGCTGATGCTCGTGATGAGCGGCGTCATGAAAATCCTGCAGCCGCCCGATGCCGTCAAAGGATTTGCCGACCTCGGCTGGCCGCTGAATCTTGCGATCGCGCTGGCCCTCGTCGAGCTTGGTTGCACCCTGCTCTACGTGATCCCGCAAACTGCGGTTCTCGGCGCGATCTTGCTCACCGGCTACCTCGGCGGCGCGACTGCCACGCACGTCCGCATCGGCGA
>JANNTD010000071.1:0-3424 GCA_031403315.1 Planctomycetota bacterium | reverse complement strand
CGAATCATGTCGAGTTGGGGCTGCCGACAGGAAATTCGTCGTGGCCGACGACGCCATCAACTTACGCCCTTTCTGCCGTTTTCCATTCCACCACATCCCGCACGATCGCGTCGAGGTCAAACTGCGGCCGCACGTCGATCGTCCGCCGCAGCTTCGACAAATCGGGCACCCGGCGGCGGACATCCTCAAAATCGCTGGAATAGGCGTCGCGGTACGACTGAAACTCCACGCCCAGGGTCGGATCGACTTCGGCCAGCACCCGCGACGCCAGCTCCAGCATCGACACCGGCACGTCGCCGCCGATGTTGAACACCTCGCCCACCGAGCGCGGCTCAGCCATCAGGGCGACCACCATCCGGCACACATCCGCCACGTGGGCAAAGCAGCGGACTTGCGCACCCGTGTCGTGAATGATCGGCGGCAAGCCGTCGAGTGCTCGGTCGACAAACCGCGGCAGCACCATCCCATATCGCCCTGTCTGCCGCGGCCCGACCACGTTAAAGAACCGACCCACCACCACCGGCAGGCCATGCTGCCGGTGATACGCGAGCGCCAAAAACTCGTCGATCGCTTTCGACGCCCCGTAGGACCAGCGCAAGTGCTTCGTCGGCCCGAGCACAATGTCGTCGTCTTCGGACCACGTCGATTTGGGATTCTTGCCGTAGACTTCGCTGCTGCTGGCAAGAAAAATCTTGGTCGGCACGCCGGCGCGATGCTTGTCGGCAAGGGCGGCCAGCAGCAGCTCGACCGGGGCGATGTTCCGTTCGATCGATTCGATCGGCGAGTCGACGATCCGTTGCACGCCGACCGACGCCGCAAGGTGATAGACTTCGTCGGCGGGTGCCACCAGCTTGCGGACAAGCGCGGCGTCGGTGACATCACCGCGGACAATCGTCAACCGTTCGTTCCCACTCGCGGCTGTCAGATTCCGCTGCGACCCGGTCGACTCATCGTCCACCACGGTGACGCGCCGACCCTCGGCGAGCAGCAGTTCCGTGAGATGGCTGCCAATGAAGCCAGCTCCGCCGGTGACGAGCACGTGTTGAGGGGAGGCCGCGGACGACACGTTGTGAACCGCCAGTCCTGAAAAGTGAATTAGCTGTCGCTGCGCAAATCGGCGGGAATCTCCGGCTCGTGCATCGGCTCGTCGGCGTGCTCGATCGCCGCCGCCACTTCCCGCCGCGCCGCAACCAGCGAGGCCACGATCGCCGTCGCCAGCAATCCCAAGATGATCACCAGCGATAGCACGGGGTTGATGTGTACGACGTCGTGCAACAACATCTTCGCGCCAATGAATATCAGAATCGCGCTCAGGCCGTAGTGCAGATAGCGGAACATCCCCATCACGCCAGCCAGCAAAAAGTACAGCGCCCGCAAACCCATGATCGCAAACACGTTCGACGTGAACACGATGAATGTGTCGTTGGTGATCCCGAAAATTGCCGGCACGCTATCGATCGCGAACACCACGTCGGTGCTCTCGATCACTAGCAGCACCAGGAATAGCGACGTCACGAACAGTTTGCCGTCCTGCCGGATGAAAAATTTGTCGCCATGCGAGCCCGGGGCCACGCGGAGATACTTGCGGGCAAACCGCAGCAGCAGGTTCTGGTCGGGGTGCGTCTCGCCGCCGTGCGATCGGGCCAGCTTGTAGCCGGTGTACGCCAGGAATGCGCCGAAGATGTACATCACCCATTCGAATTGCTCCAGCAGTTTGCCCGCCGCGAGAATAAACGTCAGCCGCATCAAGATCGCGCCCAGAATACCCCAGAACAACACGCGATACTGATACTTCAGCGGCACGCCGAAGAACGTGAAAATCACCACGAACACGAACACGTTGTCCATCGACAACGACCATTCGATCAAATAGCCAGTGAGAAACAGCACCGCGTGCTGCCAATCGCCCAGCCACCAGACGATGCCGTTGAACGCGAGCGCAAGCGCACACCAGAACACGGTCCAGCCGGCCGACTCGCGGAGCGTGGGCTCGTGGGCGTCCCGGTGGAACACGAACATGTCCAACAGCAGCAGGGCCGCCGTGCCGGCACAGAAGGCCACCCACAGCCAGGGCGGCACGTCCAAGGGGGCGACTGCGGCGAAACTGGCAGCACTGGCAGCAAACGAAAGCACGGCAGACTCCCCAGGCGAAAACCCCGCAGTTTCAGGCCGATTTCGCCGCCACGGGATGTGCAATCATAGGCCCTGCCGGCCCTCCCAGCAACCGCCAAGGCGGCCGACACCGCACCAACTCAGGCGAACACTTGCCGCGGTCGGGCGAAGCCGCGGCATTGCGGTAGGCAGCGGCGAGCCGATAGAGATAAATTGAGTGCCTTCGCAACAAAGCGAAACCCCATCAAGGAGGATGGCGAACCATGGGTCGCGGGATCGGACTACGCCGGTGCATGCTGGTGGCCCTGATCGGTTTGATATTTTTCGCCCCGAGCGCCGACGCCGGCGACCCGCGGCCCAGCCATGCCCAAGCAGTCGAGCGATTCCGCGCAGCTGCGGCTCTCCAAGCCCGCGCGCTCTTCGACCTGGCGGCCGACGAATATGCAGCGATCGAGCGCGATTTCGCCGCCGACCCGCTCGCCGATCGCGCTCGGCTCGAACGCGGCATCTGCTTGTTTCAGCTCAACGACTACGCTGGCGCGCGGGCCGAGCTCGAGCCGCTCGCTGCCCGCCAAACGGCACTTCAGGCCGACGAAGTGGAGAAACTTCTCGCCCATCTCGGGCTCGCCGGGTACAACCTGAGCCGCACCGCCACTGGCGCCGAGCGCGACAAGCGTCTCGACGCGGCGATTCACGCGCTCGAAAAGCAGCTCGCACAATTCCCCAACGGTACGCTCGCACCGCAAACTTCTTTCTATCATGCCGAAGCGCTCTACGCCCGCGGCCGGCTCGACGCGGCGGTCGCGGCCTATCGATCGCTGTTGGCGAAATACCCCGATCACCCGCAGCGGGCCGACACGCTGTACGCGCTGGCCGTCGCCGAGCAGGAGCGGCACGACTTCAGCGACGCCGTCGAGACTTTCGCGCTCTTCGAAAAAGAGTTTCCGCAACACGCCGCTCATGCCGACGCCCGCTCGCGGCACGGCGACGCGCTGTTGTCGCTCGCCGAGTCGCAACTCACTGCCGAACAGACCCTCGCAGCCCGCCGCACAGTCGAGAGGTTGCTCGCGGAGTTTCCTGAGAGTGCCCACGTGCCGCCGGCGCTGGCGATCATGGCCCATGTGCAGCTCGGTGAGTCGGAATTGGCGGCGGCCGAGGCGTCGCTCGACGAGTGCCTCGAGAGGTCGACGCAACCAGAAGTGACGAACGACGCTCGATTGCTGCGCGCCAAGGTGCGATACGATCGCGGAAATTTTTCCGGCAGCCTGGCCGACGCCAACGACGCGCTGACGCACCAACCACGGCGCACCGA